>JBBRTY010000437.1:0-1413 GCA_038248285.1 Aggregatilineales bacterium | reverse complement strand
TCAGATTGTATTTATCTAACGACGCTACCATGACGATGAATACGGTGGCGTTTGCAGAAGCCACTCACTATTGTGTTGAGTCGTGAATGAAGGACGGTTATGTTCAACAATAAGCAGCCCATCAAGCCCAATGAGCATCAAGAATCGGTGTGGGATTATCCCCGCCCGCCGCATATGGAACTGACCTCCAAACGGGTGCGGGTCGTCTTTAACGGTATCGTCATTGCCGACAGTACCCAAGCCAAGCGCGTGCTGGAAACCAGCCACCCGCCCGTGTATTATATCCCGCCGGAAGACATCCATCTGGACTATTTGAACAGCACCTCGCGCCGCAGTTATTGCGAATTCAAAGGGGGCGCGTCCTACTGGACGATCAGCGTTGCGGATCGCGAGTCGGTCGATGCTGGATGGAGTTATAAAGCGCCGAGTCCGGGCTATGAGGCGATCACTGATCATATCGCCTTCTATGCCAACCGCGTGGACGAGTGTTACGTGGACGACGAGCGCGTGCAAGCGCAAGCAGGTGATTTTTATGGCGGCTGGATCACCGTCGATATTGTGGGTCCCTTCAAAGGCGCGTCCGGCACATCGGGCTGGTGAGGATTGATGCGTACACTGATACTGTTTGATATTGACGGCACCCTGTTGTTGACGCGCGGTGCGGGACGCGAAGCCACTCGTTTGGCGATGTTAGAAGTTTTTGGCACCATCAGCACGCTGGAAAAACACACCTTTGGCGGGAAAACCGATTGGCAAACGTTGGTCGAACTCTTGGCGAGCGAGGGGCTAACTCATGACCATATCGGCGCGCGGATGGCGGAATTTGATGCTGCTATGGGGCGGCATTCGGCGGCGATCATCGGCAATTATCCGGTGGAGGCGTGCGTCCATGCGCTCGCCGCTGTGGAGACCTTGCGGCAACGTCCTGATATTTTGCCGGCTTTGGTGACGGGCAATGCGCGCAGTACGGCTCCGATCAAATTGCGAGCGGGCGGCTTTGACCCGACATGGTTCCCGGTGGGGGCGTTCGGCAACGAATCGGCGGATCGGCGCGATCTGCCGCCGCTGGCATTGCAACGGGCGCGCGATCATTGGGGGGTAGAACCAGAATTCGTGATCGTGATCGGCGATACCGAAATGGATGTGATGTGCGCACGGGCGATTGATGCCATTGCGGTGGTGGTCGAGACCGGTTTCGGCAGTCGCGAAGAATTGGTGGCGGCGCACCCTGATTACATCATCCCCGATTTATCAGCATTTGAGGCGATCCTCGAAGAAATTTATGCGCGATAGAGGAGGGGCGCAAGGCCTTGCGCCCCCACGAAACCCGGTTGCATTCATAGGATTTTGAAGGATTAAGCGCTCATCACGCCGCAGATAGGGGCGTCCCATGTGAGGGCACTGTGTATCGCG
>JBBRTY010000436.1:0-1646 GCA_038248285.1 Aggregatilineales bacterium | reverse complement strand
GGTGGATTAGGCGCTAGTCAATCGTTCGTTAACATGAAGGTTCGCGCGCCGAATATCCACCCGTTTGCCGCCAACGGTCATTTCTCCCTTTATTGCCGACCGTTTTTCAGCCTGAGCAGTTACAAAAAGAGACAATCACCCTGAACCGAAGGAGGGGATAAGATGCTGAATGTGCTTTCCAAACAAGACCTCATTGCGAAGATTACCTGGGAAGAACCGCAAACCGGCACACAGTATGATTTTTTGTTGGCGGAGGGTGCCACCGCCACGATTGGGCGGGCAGAAGGCAATGACATCTGTATTCGCGAGCAACATGTCTCGCGGCAGCACGCCGTGATCAGTTTTCGCGATGGCGTGTTCATCATGACGGATTTGGGCAGCGCCAATGGCGTCTATATCAACGATCAGCGGGTGACAACGCCCTACCCGTTGATCGCGGGCGATATCATCCGGTTGCATGTGCCGATCTTGCGCTTCACAGCGCTGACGACTTTTGAAATGCCTGATATTTCGAGCGAACACAGCCGCTTGATCACGGCGGTGATCGGCAACGGTATCGGCAAGCTGATCGTCACCAACGGACCGCAAGAGGGCAACGATATCCCGCTCATGCTGGATACCGTCACCGTCGGTCGGGCGACCACCAAAGCGGATTGGGAAGTGTGTTTGCAAGACCCGTCGGTTTCGCGCCCACATGCCCGCCTCGAATACCGCGATCATGCGTGGATCTTGTATGACTTAGGCAGCAGCAATGGCACGCTCGTCAATGGCAACGCCGTCAACGAAAAGGGGCGCGTGGTCAAGGATGGCGATGTGTTGACCTTTGGCGGCAGCGTCAGCATCTTCCGCGAAAATTAATTTCAGTGAATCACGGATTCAAACCGGACGCTATTTTTGGCGTCCATTGCATCTGAATTTGTAACTGCTCAAGCTGAAAAACAGTCGGTAATAAAGGGGAGAATGACCGTTGGCGACAAATAGGTGGATATTCGGTGCGCAGACTTTAATGTTAACGAACAATTAAAAAGCGCCTAATCCACCCCACCATCCACGTTTTGAGGGGTATTTTCCTTTTTTTCTTCACGTCTTCATGCCTCTCTGTTTATTTTATTCTGTTTCTATAGCTGAGTAGTCACGAATTTAATCATTGAAGCATTGCGCTATCGGCAAGCTGAAACCGGGCAAGACCGCGCCGCCGTCCAGAATGCCATCGCTTTCGATGGTATGTGCGCCGTCGGCGGTATGGACGATCACAGTTTGGGTGGTGGGATGGACTTCCCAGACCAGCGCCGTCCCAAATCGCAAGAAATCACGCACGCGCTCGTGCATTTCGCCCGCGCGGTTGCCCGGCGAGACAACCTCGACCGCGAGATCGGGCGCGAACGGGACATAGCCTTGTGAGAGGCGTTGGGGAGCGCGTTCGCGGCGGATGAAGCCGACATCGGGGCACCGTACCGTTATCTGACATGCTGCAAAATATAAAAGAGAAAATCCGCCGCCACTTCGCGGGTGCATTTCACTTTGGTGCATCGCTATGATTTCATAACAGGTAAACGGGCGGATATTCGGCGCGGCGACTCTTGGGGTTGGGGATTTTTCCACGAGCGCCTAATCCGCCCCTACATTTACGTTGATGAGACGATAGG
>JBBRTY010000435.1:0-1705 GCA_038248285.1 Aggregatilineales bacterium | reverse complement strand
CATTTGACAAGCGCCTAATCCGCCCCACCAACGATCTCCGTTGCGGGCACCTAACCACAATAGGGCGGGTTTGTTTTTTGTTGCCAACCCCTATCGTTTCATCAACGTAAATGTAGGGGCGGATTAGGCGCTCGTGGAAAAATCCCCAACCCCAAGAGTCGCCGCGCCGAATATCCGCCCGTTTACCTGTTATGAAATCATAGCGATGCACCCAAGTGAAATGCACCCGTGTTTGTGGTGGCGCTTGCGATGGATCGCGGGCTGTGTTACCGTTTAAGCAATTCTCACTCCTGAACAAATAAAGTGACTCCCATGAGCGACCCAACCCTTCACCACGACTCTGTTTCGCCCGTGCCCCCCACCGACGGCGACAATACCCGTGCCGTACATGGTGGTGTGCAGCCCAACCCTTATGGGGCGATCACGCAGCCGATCATCCAGTCCGCCACCTTCACCTATGAAAAAACCGCCGATGTGATCACCTATCTCAAGCGCAAGGCGGGCGGTCAAGCAGTGGATTATGAAGAATATGCCCGCTTTGGCAACCCCACTGTGGACGCGGTAGAACGACGTTTGGCGGCGCTCGAAGGGGGCGACGACGCGCTCCTCTACCCATCGGGCATGGCGGCGATCACCTCGGTACTGCTATCGGTCTTGCGTCCCGAAACGCATATCATCATCACCGATGACTGTTATCGCCACACCCTTGAGTTCTGTCTCACCTTTTTGAAAAAGTATCACATCGAGACGACCATCGTCCCGTTCAATGACATCCCCGCCCTCGAAGCCGCCATCATCCCCCGCAAGACCCGCATGATCATTTCCGAAAGCCCGACCAACCCGTATTTGCGCGTGGCGGATTTAGAAAAAATAGTCACCGTCGCCAAAGCCAATCGCTGCCTCACCTTGATCGACAGCACCTTCGCCTCGCCCGTCAATCAGCGCCCGTTGGCGTTCGGCATCGATTTTGTGATGCACAGCGCCACCAAATATCTTGCCGGGCACAACGACTTGCTGGCGGGGGTGATCATCGGGCGGGCGGATCGCATCGGCGCACTGCGCGAAAGCCGCGTCTTGTTGGGCGGCATCGTCGATCCCAACTGCGCCTATTTGCTGGATCGGGGACTCAAGACGGTGGGCTTGCGGGTGGCACAGCACAACGCCAACGCGCAGCGCATCGCCGAGCATCTGGAGCGCCACCCCGCCATTGAGCGCGTCTGGTATCCGGGCTTGGCGTCCCACCCCGATCACACCATCGCGACGGCGCAAATGAAGGGCTTCGGCGGGGTGGTGACGTTTGAAGTACGGGGCGGCGATCTGGACGTGACCAGCGCCTTCATCGACCGTCTGCGCATCCCCCACATTGCCGCCAGCTTGGGCGGGGTCGAAAGCCTGATCCAGCAACCGGCGATCATGAGCCATTACGATAAATCGCCCGAAGACCGGTTGGCGCTCGGCATCAAAGACAATTTGGTGCGCTTCGCCGTCGGCATCGAGGACACTGCCGACCTGATCGCCGATTTGGACGCGGCGCTAGCGCCGCTGTTGCAGACGACTTTGACACCCGAGACCCTCATTCCTAATCCCACCCACCTATCTCGGAGACGGTCATGCAAACCATTCACCAGCCCCTTCTCAGCAACGGCTTCACGATCCCATCAGAAAAGCTCGGTTGGTTGACGCCGACTGATCCGGCGACGCCGCT
>JBBRTY010000434.1:0-1738 GCA_038248285.1 Aggregatilineales bacterium | reverse complement strand
TACGGCGGCGCGCATTTCACTTTGGTGCATCGCTATGATTTCATAACAGGTAAACGGGCGGATATTCGGCGCGGCGACTCTTGGGGTTGGGGATTTTTCCACGAGCGCCTAATCCGCCCCTACATTTACGTTGATGAGACGATAAGGGTTGGCAACAAAAAACAAACCCACCCTATTGTGGTTAGGTGCCCGCAACGGAGATCGTTGGTGGGGCGGATTAGGCGCTTGTCAAATGTTATCAACTCACATTGTCCCCGCGCCGAATATCCGCCCTTTGAAACTCCACATTTCCCCCGGTACCATGACGAGCATATTTTGCACTAAAGTGAAATGCACCCGTTACGGTGGCGCGCATTCCTGTTTTTCGTTACCATCGGCTATAATCATCGCACAGCGATCCGACACTGGGGGAAGATGCCGCGCCATGAAATTATTCATCAATTATCGCCGCGCTGATGAGGGCGTGTTCGTAGAACTGCTGCGCACCCATTTCATGAATCGTTATGGGCGCGAGAATGTCTTCATGGACTTCGACAGCATCCCCCACTTCACCCGCTTTGCGGACTTCATCAAGTTCAAAATCGCCGAGTCCGACGTCATCGTGGTGATGATCGGTCCGCGCTGGCTGGAGACCATCCGCGAGCGCGAAGCCAGCGACGAACCCGATTTCGTCCGCATCGAGATCGTCGAGGCGTTGCGCTTGAACAAGCCCATCGCCCCCATCGCCATTCAAGGGGCGCGGGTGCCCGATCCCAAGACGGTGCCCGCCGACTTGCGTCCGCTGTTCGATTTGAATACCGCCGAGATCAAACAAGGGCGCGACCTGCTCAACAACATCGATGGGCTGATGGCGAGCCTTGATGATCTTGCGGAGGATGACGGTATCGTGCCCCCTGCCGCGCCGATCCCGGTTGCCCGTCCCGCCGCCGTCGCCAAACCGCCCGCCTTAGATGCCTTGATGGGGCGCTTTGCGGCGGCGCTCAACGCCAATGATCTACCGTTGGCGTTGTTGGTCTTGGAAGAAATGCGCGTGCGCGGGGGCGTGCCCGACTTTTTTCAATTGGATCAGCGGACGGCGGAATTGCAACAGCGCCTGCGCGCGGCAGAAGAGGCGCAACGACGGCGTGAAGTCGCGGACTATCTCTACGGCGTCGTGCTGACGATGGTGGCGTTGAAAGACCCGCCGGACAGGATCCGCGCCGCCCTCCAAGAGGTCTGGAAAGTCGAAGCCGGGTACGATCCTAAGAAGATCGCGGCGACTTTGCCAGCAGCGGCTTTGCCAGCAGCGGCTCCGGTGCAAAAACCGACCCCCACCCCTACCCCAAAACCGATCCCGCACCCGCAAATCCGTGAGTTGCGCCCCCTGAACCCATTCGATTGGGTACGGTTGTATGTGTGGTTGTTTTTCCAACCTGCCCAGTTGCTCGATCATCGCGAGGTCTCTAGATACAGCGTATCTTTAGCTCGCACAGGCATTTGGCTCAGTAGCACACTTGCGTTGCTGCCGTTGTTCATCCCAACGCTGGCGGCGACGTTCGGCACGATCCCATGGCGAAGTGAGGGAAATATTTTCCCGTCCGCGTCGTTTGCGCTGGCGGCGGTCGTCGCCCTTTGGATCATCACCGGATTGCTCTCCTTTCTGGACTGGGGACCTGAAGATTTTATTTTTTGGGTGATCCTCGGTGTGGCGGGCGTTGTGGCGGGCGTTGTGGCGGGCGTTGTGGCGGGCGGTGTGGCG
>JBBRTY010000433.1:0-1854 GCA_038248285.1 Aggregatilineales bacterium | reverse complement strand
TCGTCGAGTCCGGCTGCGCCTTGCGATGTATTGTCCCCCCATCCCCCGACCCCTTCCCCCACAGGGAGGGAAGGGGAGAAAGGCAGGGAAACGCGGGGAGAAAAAGTCCCTCCCTCACTTTGGGGGAGGGATTTAGGGTGGGGGGCTTGACCGCCAAACATTTTTTCACGGTCAGTTGGGTTGATCGGCGGCATATTCGCAAAACGCGGCGGAATTTCGATTTGCGCCTTGTTGATCATCACCGCGACCGGGTTCAGGTCGCTGGCGTGCGCCTCCAAGCCGAGCCGCTGTGCCTCTAACGGGATGCTGCCACCCCCTGCGAACGGGTCAAGCAGTGGCGGCGGGTTGCCTTCAGTGGCGATCATGATCAGTTCGCGGGCGGTCGTGAGGATCGCTTCGTCGGTCGTCGCTTCCCACGTCACCAGCCGCTCGATGAAGTCGAACAGGCGCATCCGGGGCGTGTCGCCATTGGCATGAACATTCGCGCCAACAGGGAGTTGTTTGCACGCTTCCACAAAAACCGGCAGTGCGTTCGGATCGTCGGGATCATCGACCAGCGAGGTGAAGATCACCGCACGGGCGGCGGCAAGGGGGCGACGCGCCCACCACAGATGCAGCGTGCTGGGGTGTCCGTGCCGGATGGATTTTTCGCGGGCGCTGGCGACGTTGATGGCTTCCAGCGGCAGCGCGACTTCGATCAGTTTTTTACGATAGGTCATGAATTCACCAAACGGTAGTAACGATAGCCGACGAAATAATCAATGGATCGAAGGTGATCAAAGGTGCGCCAAGCCGCCGAGCGACCCCGGCAATGATGCGGTCGTGCATTTCTGGAATAATTTCATCTTGCGCAAATTCTGCGATGTGAAGATGATCAACAGGCACAAAGCGCATATACGGTCGGCTGATCAGATCGGCGTGCAGCTTGCCATAATCCGCAAACCACTTGTTCTTCACATTAGCGTAGTACAACTCTGCAAGGACGATAGCAGACATGACCAGCAGCGTTTGATTATTTTCAGCCGCTTCAAAAACCGCTTTTGCCCGAACACTTAGTTTCTTGTCATTCAGTAAATACCAGATCAGCGCATGAGTATCGACACAATAGAGCGGTTCAAGGCTTGTCGTCGTAGTCGTCGTAGAACTCATTGAGTTCTTGCTCCCATTCGGTGGTAATAGCGTGCATCTGTGCGTGGAATTCTTCCTCGGTCATGTCGGGAATAGTCGAGTTTGCATATTTGCCCAGCAAGGCGCTGTTTGGTTGCACAGGTGTTTGACGCAAAACCTCTACATCGTGAAGCAGTTCGTCGCGCGTTGGGCTGCGATAAAAATCGACGTATTCCGACCCACGCTTCAACAACCATTCATCAGCAATCGGCTTCGGTGGGTCGGTTGGGGCAATCGGGTCATGCGCCATTTGTCCGACTTGTTTCACGCGCAGGCGGTAAATCAGTAAATCTTGTTGCTCCGGTTCAAGTTGTTCGGCAAGCTTGACCACATCATCCAAATTCATAGCCATCACACAGGCTCCTCACTCATCGCCAAAAGTTCAATCCTATTATAGTCCGTGCCGGATGGATTTTTCGCGGGCGCTGGCAACCTTTAACAGGACTTACGCATGGCACCCTATCAGACGGATGATATCGGGTCAGGATGGGCATGTAGGGGCATGATATATCATGCCCACTGGGATGATCAATGCGCCCCCCACCACAATGCGCCCCCCATCACAATGCACCGCCGACCACAATAGGCGGCGCAGCACTGATCTGGCGCTCTTGGGCGAGCTGTGCCGTGCGCTGCTTCAGGCGCTCCGCCAGCCGATCTGCCATGCTTCATGGTGAATGCTCAACT
>JBBRTY010000432.1:0-1921 GCA_038248285.1 Aggregatilineales bacterium | reverse complement strand
TGTGGACGGCGGACGGCGCGCCGCTGGCGGTGTTGGAGGGGCACACGGGTGGATACGTGGGGGGTGCACAGCAACTTGCGGACGGGCACATCCTCTTGTGGGCAGATGACGGCTATCGTCTATGGACGGCGGACGTTGAGCCGATGGGCGGTGCGATGACGTGGCGCGCCGTGTTGCACCTGCCGCGCCCGCGTAAGAACCATTTCCGCTGGTGGGATCACGAGGGCGACACGCTCGCGCACGGCGACTTCACGATCGGGCGGGTCGATGCGCTCTACGTGCATGACGCCAGGATTTATTGGATCGCCCCGCTCAGCCCGACGCGCTGCGCGCTCACCGATGAGTCCCATCGGTTGTACCTCTTGGAGTACCATGACGGGCGGGTGACGGTGCGCTGACCGCGCCCCCTTTTGCGCTGGTCTAAAAATGCCGACAATTTCCGTAAACAACGGGCGAGAGTAAGGACGCGCAACGGCGCATCCGCGAATGTATGGTCACACAGGGTCGCCCACACAAAGAATCGCGTTTTTGCGCGCGGGTGGGGTCAAAGATGAGATCATGTTTTTAATGTGACAGTGGCGCACTAGTTTCTCTTTCCCCCCTTCGCCAAAAACGCGCTAAAATAAAGTTGTGGCATCCTAAAAAATAACCAGCACCTCCCTTATCAAGACAATTTGGCGAAAGGACAGGAATTATGGCGAGACCAGTAACCCTATTCACGGGGCAATGGGCGGATTTGCCGCTAGAAGCCCTTGCGGGCAGGGCAAAGGCGATGGGCTTTGACGGGCTAGAACTGGCGTGTTGGGGCGATCACTTCGACGCGGAACAGGCGCTCAGCAATGACGCTTATGTACGCCAGAAACATGCCCTGCTCGAAAAACACGGCTTGAAGTCGTGGGCGATCAGCACCCACCTCGTCGGGCAATGTGTGGCGGATGCCCATATCGATGAACGGCACAAGAGCATCTTGTCCCCACGCTTGTGGGGCGATGGCGACCCCGAAGGCGTGCGCCAGCGCTGTGCCGAAGAAGTCAAGAATACCGCCCGCGCCGCCAAATTGTTCGGCGTGCCGGTCGTCAATGGCTTCACGGGCAGCCCGATCTGGCACCTGATCTACCGATTCCCGCCCACGACGGATGACATGATCGCGCGCGGGTATGCCGACTTCGCCGCCCGCTGGAAGCCGATCCTCGATGTCTTCCAAGCTGAGGGCGTCCGCTTTGCATTGGAGGCACACCCCGCCGAGATCGCCTATGACATCGTGACCGCCGAAAAGACGGTCGCCGCGCTCGAAAATCATCCGGCGTTCGGCTTCAACTTTGACCCCAGCCACTTCATCCACCAGTTGTTTGACCCCACCGAGTTCCTGACCCGTTTCCCAGAACGTATCTTCCACGTCCACATCAAGGACTCGAAGGTCAACCTCAATGGGCGCACCAGCATCCTCGGCTCGCACTTACAATTTGGCGATGTACGACGCGGGTGGGACTTTGTTTCGCCCGGTCGGGGCGACATGGATCTCGAAAAAATCATCCGCACGCTCAATCGGATCGGCTACACCGGTCCGTTGTCGGTGGAATGGGAAGATGTGGGCATGGATCGCGAACACGGCGCGCGCGAATCGGTGGCGTTCATCCGCAAGACCGATTTTGCCCCGTCCAACGTGGCGTTCGATGCGGCATTTGCAGCGGATTAGGGGCGACCTGATTCTGGGAGGGACGCGCAACGGCGCGTCCTCCGCCACCGCGTCTGTTTTTACGGTCGGGCACAAACATTTATTGTGACTACTCAGGTATAGAAACAGAATAAAATAAATAGGGAGGCATGAAGACGTGAAGAAAAACAGGAAAATACCCCTCGAAACGTGGATGTAGGGGTGGATTAGGCGCTTGTCAATCGTTCGTTAACATGAAAGTTACCG
>JBBRTY010000431.1:0-2008 GCA_038248285.1 Aggregatilineales bacterium | reverse complement strand
CTACATCCACGTTTCGAGGGGTATTTTCCTGTTTTTCTTCACGTCTTCATGCCTCCCTATTTATTTTATTCTGTTTCTATACCTGAGCAGTCACGGATCGTAAACTTATAATAGGTTCGAGATCAAGGCTCTCTATGTCCGTATCATTCGCGGGTGCAGGGATTTTTTTGACACCACCATGATGGGGCTTTGCGGCATCGAAAATTCCTCAATGACGAATTTAGAAATCTCAGTTAACATAGTATTAGGACGACAATTAGAAAATAACATGCCAGAAAATACCGTTGAGAGGATTGGGGACACGTATGGGGAATTTTGATGAATGAACTTTCGCAACAACTTGTGCTGGTTATCATTTTTGTCTTGCTGGGCACTGCCGGCGCGATTTTCAAGTCAGGACAGCGCAGTCCCCGCCGAAACTATCGCGACTATCGACCGTCTTCACCGACAAGGGAACCGCGTTACGAACGGCAACTGGATGACTTTCCGTACCAACTTCAGGAGCACTTCTTGACCCCCGCTGAACTCACCTTTTGGAAGGTTATTCGCCCGATAGTCGGCGACCGTGCGGTTATTTGCTCCAAAGTTCGTTTAGGGGATATCTTTTCCGTTGAGGTCGAAGATCGGTCTACCTATCTCGGCTACAACAATAAAGTGAATCGCAAGCATGTCGATTTTCTATTGTGTGCTGCGGAGACCATGCGCCCACTGGTGGGGATTGAATTGGATGATAGCAGCCACCAGCGTGATGCGCGTCAGGCGCGCGACACCTTTGTGGACGGGGTTTTTGCGGCAGCAGATCTGCCCTTGCTCCATATCGCGGTGAAACGAACTTATAGTTTGTCGGAATTGGAAGCGCGGCTTGCGCCTTATCTCGGTGTCGCAATCGCACCGACTGTCGCGCCCCCAACACCCGCGCCGAAAGCAAAAACCGAATCGACGGCAAACGCAACGCCGCCACCCAAAAGAGCGCCAACAACAGCGCCCGCCCCGCCGCTCCCTGCACCCACACCGAAGGCGGAAACTGTCGAGTCGCCGCCCTGCCCAAAGTGCGGCAGCAAGATGACTCTGCGCGTCATCAAGGGGGGCAACAATGCCGGAAACAAGTTTTGGGGATGCTCGACATATCCCACCTGTCGAGGCATGGTGAGCTATCAGGCATCATCGGTTACAATACAACGAAACGACAACGACAAGGGGGATATTGATGCTACATCCTAAATTGAAGCAAGCCCTTAAAGACACCCAGAGACGCCTTTTCGATGAGGGCAAGCTGCTCACGGTGGATCAACTCAAAGGGTACTACGCTGCTTTCCGAACGCGCTTTAACATTGAGCGCTTACGTTCGATGGATGGGGAAACACTGCTCAATACTATGCACGGTCGGAGCCAGTCAAACCCCAATGCGTTGACCTACTGGTTGGAATTTAAAAATGATGATGAGTTTCCGACTCGTCGTTTCGGAGGTATTGCGGGTGGCAGTGCCTTGAAGTTTGGGGTCTACCAAAATGCGACGACTGGCGAGTGGATGGTGGGGCAGGGAACCCGCCCTGTTGAAATTGTTTTTGACCAAGCGCTTGAGATCGCCCGCAGTCATCGCGATCAACTACTACGCGGGGTAGCGTTGCTGGAAGCACTACCCAATGCGGCATCAGATGAAGCGTATGCCGCATTGCAGACGGCATTAAATGAACAGATGACTACAATTGCGCTCACGGCATGGGGTCATAAATATCTGAGCCTGCTTTTCCCCGATAAGTTGGACGAATATCATATAGAAGCTTATCAACGGTTTCACTTGGTGAAAGTTTTGCACCCCAACATTCCGGCAGCGGGTTCGGGACGTTATATTGCCGCCGGGCACTTTGTGCGAATCGCTCAAGAACTCGACATGCCCATGAATCACCTTACGACGATCCTCAACGAGATGCAAGGCAATCCCTATCATTACAGAAGTAGGGCTTTAGCCCGCGAAAGCTACGCCGCTTCAGCGGCTGTAGATGAAGCG
>JBBRTY010000430.1:0-2029 GCA_038248285.1 Aggregatilineales bacterium | reverse complement strand
CATATTATGGCTCACGAACAGCACCGTGCGCCCGCCCTTGGCGACCTCGCTCATCTTGCCAAGACATTTCTTTTGGAAGGCTGCATCCCCAACCGCCAGCACCTCATCCACGACCAGCACTTCGGGTTCCATGTGGGCGGCGACGGCGAAGGCGAGGCGCATATACATACCACTGCTGTAGCGCTTGACGGGGGTATCAAGGAATTGCTCGACCTCGGCAAAAGCGACGATCTCGTCAAAGCGCGCTTGAATATCGCGGCGGCTCATTCCCAAAACGGCACCGTTGAGGAAGATGTTTTCGCGCCCAGTCAATTCGGGATGAAAGCCGGTGCCGACCTCCAGTAGCGACCCCACCCGCCCATAAATGTCAGCATGTCCGATAGTTGGTTTGGTGATGCGCGACAGGATTTTGAGCAGTGTGCTTTTGCCCGCGCCGTTGCGCCCGATGATGCCCAACACCTCGCCTTGTTTGACATCAAACGAGATATCTTTCAGCGCCCAGAAGGTTTCTTGACGGGGGGCGTCGCTGCCTCGGCTAAAAGGACGCTTGATCAATGCGCGTAAATCTTCCTGCAAGGTGCGGTAGCCGCTCGTGGCGTGGGTGATCTGATACGACTTGCCTAAGCCTTCGACACGAATCGCAATCTCACTCATCAAATCACATCCGCAAAATTTTGCGCGATCCGTTGGAAGACCAAGCCCCCGATGATGAAGAGTAAGATACCGATTCCTAGTGAGACAGCAAGGGGCAACGCTGGAAACTCGCCCGTCCCCAACAGGGACCATCGAAAGCCCTCGATGATGCCAACCATCGGATTGATCGCATAAAACGGTTTTACCAACTCGGGGATCAGATCACCGGAATAAACCACCGGCGAGGCATACATCAGCACTTGAATAATGAAGGGTAAAGCATACATGAAATCACGATAGTAGACGTTGAGCGCCGAAATGAACAAGCTTAAGCCCACCGAGATCAGCAGCACCATGAGCGTGAACACCGGTAGTAAGACGAGATTGAGCGAAAGTTGCCAACCATTGAGCAGCAGCAGCACAAACATTACCGCGAGCGCGACCGCAAAATCCACCAAGATTGAGCCGCTGCTGGCAACGGGGATCACCATGCGCGGAAAATACACCTTCGAAATCAGTTTGGAATCCCCAACGAGGCTGTTGCCTGCGCGCTGCAACGCCCCCGCAAAAATGTTCCACGGCAGCAAGCCCGCGTACACGAACAGCAAATAGGGGACACCGCCCGATGGCAAGCCCGCGAAGCGCCCAAAGATGACCGCAAAAATGAGCGAGGCGATTAGAGGCTGAATGATCACCCACACCACGCCGAAAACAGTTTGTTTATAACGCAGCTTGATGTCACGCATCATCAGAATGAACATCAAGTCGCGAAAATGCCAAAGTTCTTGTAGTTCGAGCGCTACCCATGCGCGCGCAGGTTGGATGCGAATGTGGCGCACGGGCGCTTGAACAGGCTTGTCTTGGGATGCCATGCAGTTTGTTTACACGAGACTTTTGATATTGTGATCGTATTGTAACCGTTTCGTGGATGGTATACAACGGAAGTTTATGCGATGGGCAGGGCTTACACATGAAACAAATTTCTAACCGAATTTAGTCCTTTAATGACCTTTAAAAACCGCAAAGAATTCACTTTGGAATTTAACCAAACTTAAACGATGGTTCTATAAGGCTCTAAAAGGCTCAAAGTCATTTTCGTGCGTAAGCCCTGCCCCATTGTTTCAAAACCCTTGATATATACCGAAGCGTTCGTCTATAATACAAAGGATCGGGTTCGAGCGGAGATAAACGATGCCACACCTTCGTGTGTCGGTGCTTATACCTACCTATAACCGGGCGGCGTTTCTCTCCGATGCCATCGAATACTGCCGCTTTTTACCACCTGTACAGTGGTCAATCGACCGCCTTGTTCGTGCCGAGCGATCATTGCGTCACATACCTGGATTTGCGCGACTGAGTGCTATTGGCTTTCTATCTATATTTAGGAAGAGTTAGT
>JBBRTY010000429.1:0-2040 GCA_038248285.1 Aggregatilineales bacterium | reverse complement strand
TTGTTCATCGGGATGTGGTGGGGGCAACGAACATTTTGTCACGGTTCGTCTATGGCGAAGTTGGGAAAATGGCACCGCCTCAAAGGGTGCAAGTATCGTATCCTGTGCGGGTGATCCCAAAACAGGTCATGCGTAGTTCCGGCGGTCACCCGGGAAATAGCTCGGTCTGAAGACGATCTTCAGGCGGGTTCGAGAATCGCGACCGTCAGCACCTTGAGCGGAGGTGGCTTCCAAGAAGCCGCACCGCTTTAGCGGTCGCGGAGTGTCACTAGCACTTGTCATTCAATTGAGGACCACCCGATGAGCGACGCTCCTGTGAGCCGGCATTCTCCGCAGACCTATTTGGCTGAGGCGTATCGTATCGCCTACTACCAAGAGACTGACCCGTATATCTCGACCTCGGCGCTGGCGCTGGCGTTGGGGGTGTCGGCACCTGCCGTCACGCGGATGGTGCAACGCTTGAAAGAATCCGGATATCTGGAACACGAACCCTATCGTGGCGTCTCGCTGACCGACCTGGGCAATCGCACCGCGCTCACCAACATCCGTAAGCATCGACTGGTCGAGGTGTTTTTGGTCAAGGTCATGGGCTTTGATTGGCATGAAGTCCACGACGAAGCCGATGCTCTGGGCGAAGTGATCAGCGATGAGGTGTCGGACAAAATGGCGGAGATGACCCAGCACCCGCGCCGCTGTCCACACGGGGAGCCGATCCCGACGCGCGACGGACGGATGCCGCGCGTGATCGATTTCCCGCTCAACGAACAAGCGCCGGGGCAAGACTACACCATCAGCCGTGTGAACACCCATGCGATGGAAAAGTTGGCATATCTGGGCGATCTCGGTCTGCGACCGGGGCGACAGTTCAGGCTGGCACAGCGGGCACCCTTCAATGGACCGCTCCAGTTGAAGCTGGATGGCGAGACGGTGCTGATCGGGCATGAGCTAGCGGGGGTGCTGCGGGTGTGCGCGCCCAGCGCCTTTGAGTTGAAAGGGTAGTCCTAAATGATAGACTCATTGTTAAGTGGCAAAGTGGCGGTGATCACGGGGGCAAGCGGCGGGATTGGCAGCGCCATTTGCCGGATTTTTGCCGCGCACGGCGCACAACTGGTATTAACCTATCGTGAGAGCGCCGCCAAGACTGAAGCGCTTGCCGCCGAACTGCCGGGCAGATCCCTTCACCGTGTGATTCATTGCTCGGTGGATGATAGCGAGGCACAAACCCGCCTTGCTGAGGCGGTCGCAGATCACTATGGCAAACTCGATATCCTTGTGAACAATGCCGGCATGACGCGACGGGTGCCACATCATGATCTCGACTCGCTAGACGACGCCTTGATCGACCAGATTTTCCGCACCAATTTTCGGGGGGCGTTCGCCTCAGTACGTGCCCTGCGCACGCTGCTAGAGGCGGGCGACGGCGGATTGGTGGTCAATATTTCGTCGATTGCGGGCACGACCGGCATGGGCAGCAATGTCGCCTATGCCGCCTCGAAAGCAGCGATGGACAGCATGACGCGCTCGCTCGCACGGGCGCTGGCACCCAAAATTCGGATGGTGTCGGTGTCGCCCGGGTATGTCGAGGGGGAATACACAGCGCGCATGAATCCGCCGGAACTGTTGCAAGCACAGCGCGACGCGACGCCGCTGAAACGCATGGCGAGCAATGAGGATGTGGCGCGGGCGGTCTTTGCGGTGGCGACGTATCTCACCTTTACGACGGGCGCGATCATTCCGGTGGATGGTGGGCGTCCGTTGGGGATGTGATGAGGGATCGGCGGGAATCAGGCACTTCGACAGCATAAGCTTAAATAAAAATAAACGTGACTACTCAGGTATAAAAACAGAATAAAATAAATAGGCAGGCATGAAGACATTAAGAAAAACAGGAAAATACCCCTCAAAACGTGGATGTAGGGGTGGATTAGGCGCTTGTCAATCATTCATTAACATGAAAGTTAGCGCGCCGAATATCCACCCATTTGCCGCCAACGGTCATTTCTCCCTTTATTACCGACCGTTTTTCAGCCTGAGCAGTTA
>JBBRTY010000428.1:0-2054 GCA_038248285.1 Aggregatilineales bacterium | reverse complement strand
AATAAACAGAGAGGCATGAAAACGTGAAGAAAAAAGGGAAAATATCCCTCGAAACGTGGATGTAGGGGTGGATTAGGCGCATGTCAATCGTTTGTTAACATGAAGGTTCGCGCGCCGAATATCCACCCATTTGCCGCCAACAGTCATTTCTCCCTTTATTACCGACCGTTTTTCAGCCTGAGCAGTTACCCTAAATCCAGCATTCAAAGGAATGGCACCATGACCAAAAAAACCGATAGCAGTAAATCCAGTCGTGCCGAACGGCGTGAAGAACGGCGCAACCCGTCGGATGACAGTGTGTATAAGATGCGCTCGGCGGCATCGCGTCGTGCCGAGGCGCGAGCGCGGGCTGCCTATCGCGGGATCGAGCCGGGCATGGAAGGTCCCGACGCCAGCGGCATCGAACGCGCTCCGGCGGGGATGCGCAGCGCCGATGTGGGCTTGCGCGCCAACATGGAAGCGGTGAACCGCCCCAAGAAGAAACATGGCGAAATGGATCAGGCGATGGTGGCACAATTGCTGCATAACCCGACTCGGTTGGTCAGCGAAAGCACCTTGCGCGCTCAGTACGGCTATGTGGTCAATGATGTCCGCAGCATGGCGATCTTGTCGGCGGGGTTGTTCGCCTTGCTGATCGCGCTGGCGCTGATTCTTCCCAACTAAGCCACGCCATGACCCTTTCCCCCCCGCCTGCATACACTGCGACCGCCTTTGATTGGCGCGCCATCTCGTATTTTCGAGGGTTGAGCGCTGCTGCCTTGCTGCAAGTGGAACGGGCAGCCCATCGCAAACGCTATCAAGCGGGGGCGACTATCCTTGCCGAGGGCGAATGTTGTTCCGGCTTTTGCATCGTCGTCGAGGGGTTGGTACGCATTTATCGCGTCAATGCCGAAGGGCGGTTGCACACCCTCAGCTTGCTGCGGTCGCCCGCGACCTTTAACGAAGTGTCGGCGGTCGATGGCGGCGCGAATCCCTTTAACGCCACTGCGGTCACGGCTTCGGAACTGTGGATGATCAGCCATGATAATTTACTCATGCTGATGTCTAGCGAACGGACGTTGCTCAGCAATACCGTGCAAGCGCTTGCCCACCTCAACCGCGAATATATCGAGCGCCTCGAAGACATGACCTTCCGCACAATCCCGTCGCGGCTCGCCAAATTATTCTTGCACGAGACCACCTACGCCGATCAAATCGCCGAAATGCCGTCCCAACTCAGCCAAGAAGAGATGGCGTCGATCTTGGGCACGACCCGCGAAGTCGTCGGGCGGGCATTGCGCGGGTTGATGAATGCCGGCTTGCTCAAGAAGCGCGGGCGCAGTTTCGTGGTTGTGGATCGCGACGGCTTAGAGGTGTTGGCAGAGACCAACGCCTTGCCCAAGGTGCCCCCGCGCAAAATTTAACCGAGGTAAAACCTGTGTTTCGTATGAGATATTGCCCGCCGATCAAAAGTTGAAACTCGTTTTCAAATCCAACAAAAGTTCCAGAACATCTGGTTAAAATGCGCTATACTGCTTTTTAATCAGCCGTGTTTGGTAAAGTTGGAGTAATCCTCATGACCCACATTATCACCAGTTTGTGTTTACGCGATGGCGCTTGCGTCGATGTGTGCCCCGTAGAGTGCATCGTCCCCGGTTTCCCAACCAATGAGTGGCCCTGGTATTTCATCGACCCCGATACCTGCATCGATTGCGGCGCGTGCATACCCGAATGCCCGTTTGAAGCGATCTTTATGGAAGACGAAGTGCCGAGCGACTTTGAAATGGCGGCTGGTCAAGCGCGCATCCCCTTCGACACCAAAGAAGAAGTGGTCGCGGTGGGCGGCGAAGTGGTCGATTTGACGGCGGATATCGAGCCGAATTATGACTTCTTCAAGAAGGATGCCCCCGGCTACGACTCGAAAGCGCCCGAAGGCTATGTGCCCGTCAAGCGCGACCCGCCCAAGAAAAACAAAAAGCGCTAATTGCGGTGCGCTGTTTCCTAAGATGACCCGTCCCCGCCATTTGGCGGGGATTTTCGTTTGAAAGGGCACCCCCCATGAGCACCCTGTATTT
>JBBRTY010000427.1:0-2058 GCA_038248285.1 Aggregatilineales bacterium | reverse complement strand
GGTCATTGTCGAAAATGGCAAGCAATTCTTGGATCGGACGATCTATGTAGAAGTTACCAAACTCATCAACCGACCGACGGGGCGCATCATTTTCGTGCAGCCCTCCGATATTCGGCAGTGAGTTTGGGACAGGGGACGCGCTTATGCTGACTCAAATGAAGATCACCCGTTTCAAGCGTTTTGATGAGGTGACGATTGAGCTTGCGAATCCAGTTGTGTTCATCGGACCCAACAATTCCGGCAAGACCAGCGCGCTACAAGCACTTGCTTTGTGGTCAGTCGGGATTCGCAAATGGACGGAGCGGCGTAAAACGGGTAAAGCTACTAAACGTACCGGCGTCAGTATCAATCGACGCGAACTCATTAGCATTCCCTTGCTGCGTAGCCACCACCTTTGGCGAGACTCGCATGTGCGCAAAGCCAATACTCCTCTCCGCATTGTGATTGAGGTCACGGGTGAAGATCAGGGGCAAGTCTGGACATGCGGCATGGAGTTTGAGACAGTCGATCAAGACAACATCCGATGCCGTCCCGTGACTCTAAATGGAGAAGAATCGGACAGCGCTGTTCGCATCCCCAAACATGCTCAGCAAGTACGCATGGCGTTTCTGCCGCCGATGGCGGGGCTGATCTCACAAGAAGATTTATTGCAGCAGGGCAGTATCGAACGGCGCATCGGCGAAGGGCGCACGTCTGATGTGCTACGCAACTTATGTTATCGGGTCTACACTGAAAAGCCCGCCCAATGGGCGCAAATTCAAAAGCAGATAAGAGCGTTGTTTGGCGTCACCCTGCTTGATCCCGAATATGACACCGATACTGGCACCCTATCTTTAGAATATAAAGAACAGCGAGGGGCGCAGTTCGACCTGAATTCTGCCGGACAAGGCTTCCGCCAAACCCTCTTGCTTTTGGCATACCTCAACAGCAATCAAAATACGGTGTTGCTGCTGGATGAACCCGATGCTCATCTGGAGCTTCTACGTCAACGGCAAATCTATAAGGTCTTGATCGATGCTGCTCGCAATCTCGGCAATCAATTGGTCATCGCCACCCACTCCGAAGTCATCTTAAATGACGCCGCCCCGCGTGATTTGGTCGTGGCATTTGTGGGAAAACCTCACGTCATCAGCAAAGCCGACAAGGTGCGGCAAGCGCTTGTTGAGTACGGTTTCGATCATTATGCCCAAGCCGAGCAAAAAGGGTTTGTTCTCTACCTTGAAGGGTCTACCGATCTCGCGATTTTGCAAACACTCGCCGACATCCTAAGTCATCCTGCAAAAGAGGCTTTGCAAGCTCCGTTCGTACACTATGTTGGCAACCAACCGAAGAAAGCAGAAGACCATCTTTATGCGATTCGCGAGGCATTCCCTTCACTCATCGGAGTGGCTATCTTTGATCACATAGATCGCTTGCCCGAAAACCCCAAGATAAAATTTTTGATGTGGCAACGCCGCGAACTAGAAAATTATATCGTCACCCCCCAAGCCCTGACAAGCTATGCCATCAGTGATATTACCGAAACAGCCATCAAAGAATCGCCATTGTTTGCACTTCCAGAACGCGAAAAACGCGAAAAATTGATGCGACGACTCATCGAATATCGTATTCCACCCATCGCCTTAGACAATCCTGAAGATAACTGGTGGATGAAAACCAAAATGACCGATGATTTTCTCGATCAATTATTTCCACAGTTTTTTATGGAATTGGGACTACCCAATCGGTTCCGCAAAACTGACTATCATCAACTGGCACTGTTTTTAAGGGCTGATGAATTATCGCCTGAAATCGCCTTTGTGTTGGATGTAATCTATGAAGCTGCACAAGCAGGTCTTATCAACGTAAAACAGTCCTCCTACGCAGAAGAGAATGATCCAACTGGCAGAAGCACTGATATTGATGATTAGGGGATAGCATCCACCTCAAACACCCATTGATCGCCCTCGTGATACACCACGCGCAAGGGCAAGGCGTCAAACCATGTCGGCGGCGTGCCCTCGGTATGAGTCAATGCCGCCTCATCCGCCCCGAACAAGACATAGCGCACCGCCCCCG
>JBBRTY010000426.1:0-2097 GCA_038248285.1 Aggregatilineales bacterium | reverse complement strand
GCGAATCACTCCACGCTAAGTACAAGCAAGAAAATAACCGAAGGTATTCGATTTAGTAGGGACACGCAACGGCACGTCCGGCGGGGAAAACACCATGAACTACATTCTTGACGGATGAGTAGACACAATATAGGTTAAACTGTAACTGCTCAGCCCTCTGCCAAAGCGATGCGGCTGGGAGAGGGGGTGCCGAGCGCGCTCGGTCGGGGTAAGGGGTACCTGAGTAGTTACGTTAAACTACAGTAAAGCTAGCGTAACAATTTCAGCGTTAAGCGCAAGGTCATCGGAGGGTTGTCATGAAATTGAGCATTGTCATTCCCGCCCGCAACGAGGAAGGCATGATCGTGCAAACCGTCACTCACTTGCGCGATTACCTCGATCAAGCGGGCGTCCGCAACCACGAAATTCTCGTGATCGACGATGGCAGCCGCGACCGCACAGGTGACCTCGTGCAGGCGGAGCATGAGCGCGACCCTCGCATCAAGGTGCTGCCCAATTCGGGGCGCAACGGCTTTGGGCGGGCAGTCGCGCATGGCTTAAACCATTTCACGGGGGATGCCGTGATCGTGGTCATGGCGGATGCGTCTGACGCGCCCGAAGATATTGTGCGCTATTATCACATCTTGCGCGATGAAGCCGACTGCGCCTTTGGCTCGCGCTTCATACGCGGTTCCCAAGTGGTTGATTATCCCAAGTTCAAATTGGTCATCAACCGCATCGTCAATTTTATGATCCGGCTGATGTTCAACAGCCCCTATAACGATACCACCAACGCCTTCAAGGGCTATCGTGCCGATGTCATCGAAGCGTGCAAACCGTTTGTATCCCCCCACTTTAACCTGACGATTGAGCTGCCGCTTAAGGCAATCGTGCGAGGCTATAGCTATAAAATCGTGCCGATCACATGGCGCAACCGCGATATCGGCGTCTCGCAATTGAAGCTCAAAGAACAGGGCAGTCGCTATCTCTTCACCCTGCTGACGGTGTGGTTTGAATATTTACTCATCCGCAACGACTACCACCGTCCTGACCAAGAGCACTTCATCCCGTGGGACGAAATCGCCCACCCGCCCAACTCATTTGCCGAGCCAGATATCGTAGAAGCAACGTCCAAGGATGCCCCATGACCCTCGACTCCTCTCACTTACAGACGATCTACAGTGCCCGTTTCGCCGAAGCCAGCCACCAAAGCCGGATGCAATTATGGGGCGTGTTGTGCCGCTATTGGATTCAGCGGTATGTATCCACCGATGCCGCCGTCCTTGATCTCGCCGCTGGGCAGTGCGAATTCATCAATCAAATCGTTTGCCGGCACAAGGTGGCGGTCGATTTGAATGAGGATACGCAACGATATGCCGCCGCCGATGTGCAGGTGGTGATCGCCCGCAGCGATGCCATGATCGGCGTGAACAGCGATAGCATGGATGTCGTGTTTGTGAGCAATTTTTTTGAGCATCTGCCCACCAAACAAGTGTTCCTCGAGACCTTGGTCGAGATCCGCCGCGTCCTCAAGCCGGGTGGCAAACTGCTGATCTTGCAGCCCAACATCCGGCTGTTGAATGGCGCGTACTGGGATTTTCTCGATCACTACCTGCCGCTGACGGATCGCACACTGGTCGAGGCGATGACGTTGGCGCGGATGCGGGTCGATGAGGTCAAGCCGCGTTTCTTGCCCTATACCACGCTCAGCCCGATCCCGCGCCACCCGTTGCTGGTGCGCGCCTATCTTGCCTTCCCGCTGGCGCAGTGGCTGATGGGCAAGCAGACATGGTTGGTGGCGTCTAAACCGCACGCCGAATCGGGGACATGACAGGCAGCCGCGCTCAGGGTGTGGGCGTCGACGTAGGCGTAAAAATCGGCGTCCATGTCGCGAGGACGGGCGTGCGCGTTGGGAAGGCTGTACTAGTGGGTGGCAAAGGCGTGGTCAGCGGGGCATCGGCGTTGGCTTCCCCGAGTGTGCGCAGCGTTAGCTAGTACCGCTGGCGGCAATGCCACCAGCGACGTCCCAAGCGCCACACCGCAGCCCCGCGCGGTGCCCCACCGATACCCAATGTGATTCCATATTTTATAGCCCAAATATGATTCTGTGACAGGTTC
>JBBRTY010000425.1:0-2117 GCA_038248285.1 Aggregatilineales bacterium | reverse complement strand
GCGCCTAATCCGCCCCTACATTTACGTTGATGAGACGATAGGGGTTGGCAACAAAAAACAAACCCGCCCTATTGTAGTTAGGTGCCCGCAACGGAGATCGTTGGTGGGGCGGATTAGGCGCTTGTCAAATGTTATCAACTTACATTGTCCCCGCGCCGAATATCCGCCCTTTGAAACCCCACATTTCCCCCCGGCACCATGACGAGCATATTTTGCACTAAAGTGAAATGCACCCGACGCCAAAGCCTAATTTCGCGCGCGGGGTGTGCTGCGTTATAATGGGAAATATTGTCACCCGCGTAACACACCCTATCAGAAAGGTGTACAGGCGCTTTCCGGTCGTCTTGGACGATGCGGATCAAGAACGCGCCGATCATCGTGAAAACCGCGCTCATCGGCAGTCAACTTGGCGATTACACCCTGACTCGGCTTTTAGCGACAGGCGGCATGTCGCGCATTTATGAAGGCGTGGATAAACGGCTGGAACGGCGCGCCGCCATCAAAGTCCTTGACTTGGAAGCAGAGCCGGAAGAAGCCGACGATATGAAAATTCGCTTCCAGCGCGAAGCCCGCGCGCTGGCAAAGCTGGAACACCCGCACATCATCTCGATCTATCAATATGGCGATGTCGGTAATTACTATTTCATCGCCATGAAGCTGGTCGAAGGCAATGATCTGGCGCAGGAACTCAAAGAATTGAAGCGGGTCGGCACCCACATGGAACCCGCCCGCGCCATTCGTATTTTGGAACAGGTCGCCTCGGCATTGGATGCCGCCCATGCCGTGCAGATCATCCATCGCGATGTCAAGCCCTCCAATATCTTGATCGATCTGACGGACAAAGCCATCCTCAGCGATTTTGGCTTGGTGATCTCGCCCGCCATTGATTCGACCTTTGGCACGGCGTTCGGCACACCCCGCTATATCTCACCGGAACAAGCCACTGATTCGAGCATGGCGGTGCCGCAAAGTGATATCTACTCCCTCGGCGTGATCGTCTATGAAGTGCTGACGGGGCGGACGCCGTTTGACGGCAAATCGGCGATGGAGATCGCCATCAGCCATATCAACGAGCCGCCCCCGCCGCCGCGCTCAGTGAACGCCCTCATCCCGCTGGAAGTCGAACGTGCCCTGTTGAAGGCGCTCGCCAAAGACCCAGATCGTCGTTTTAGGACAGCGGGCGAATTTCTGGCGGCGGTGCGCAAAGGCTATCGCGATGCCGGCGTGTTGCCCGACGATACCGCCAACTTGCAGCGCACGACGGTACTGCCCAACCTCACTTCGCAACTACCGCCCCCGACAACCCGCCGCTTGCCTATTGTGCCGATGCTTGCGGCGCTGGCGGTCGTGATCGTCATCGGCGCTGGGATCGCGTTGTTGGGCGGGACGAATCGTGCGCCCGAAGCGACCAACGCCGCGACGGTGCCCAGCGTGGCAGCCGTCATCGATATCCAAGCCCTAGCGACGGTCGCCCCCGTCGGCGAGGCGACGCTGACGGCGATCAGCAGCACCGCGCAACCCGTTTTGGTGCCGATTTCGCCCGAGGAACTGCAAGTCGTGAGCGCCGCGTTGGTGATCGATTACAACGATGCCGCCCTCACGCTCATCAACACCGGGGCAGAGACGCTGCCACTGGCAAATTTGCGACTGGTGGCGGGGATAGTCTTGTTCACGGGGGATCAAATCAGGGGCGGCACCTTGGCAGCGGGGGAGTGTTATCGTCTGCGGTCACAAGACCGTGCCGATACCTTGCCAGCGGGTTGTACTAGCCTCAAAAGCGAGATCGCTTATTCCGACAGCACGCGCTTATTTTGGCGTGCCGACATCACCGGACTGCCGAGCTTTTTGGTAGCACTGGGGGGCACCGTCTTGGCGGTGTGTGACAATGTGGCACGCGGCGCGGCGCTCACCTGCCGTGTCCCTGTTGAAGAATCATAGCATGATGATCGAGCGCTTGAAATTAGGTGAAAAGTAACCGGGTGCATTTCACTTTGGTGCATCGCTATGATTTCATAACAGGTAAACGGGCGGATATTCGGCGCGGCGACTCTTGGGGTTGGGGATTTTTCCACGAGCGCCTAATCCGCCCCTACATTTACGTTGATGAGACGATAGGG
>JBBRTY010000424.1:0-2138 GCA_038248285.1 Aggregatilineales bacterium | reverse complement strand
CTCGAAACGTGGATGTAGGGGTGGATTAGGCGCTTGTCAATCGTTCGTTAACATGAAGGTTCGCGCGCCGAATATCCACCCATTTGCCGCCAACGGTCATTTCTCACTTTATTACCAACCGTTTTTCAGCCTGAGCAGTTACTAACCCCTAAATCCTGCTTTTCCCCAATTCCTGCTTTTTACACTTTGTTTACAAAACCTAGTGAAGTTTTGAACCCCGCAGCGCGATGATAGCGTCATTGAATGTGATTGCACGACCCTGTGAATTTTCTCACAGTCGGCATCACCCACACGGAGAAAATAAATCATGAACATCAACATCCCTTTCAAACGCACCATCGCTGCGGTCGGTATCGCTAGTTTGCTCGCTGTCAGCGCCGTCGCGGCGCAAGATGCCACCCCGCCCGTTGCCCCGATGGCGGAAGTCAGACCTGAACGCGCTAACATCATTCGCGACTTGCTGCTCGAATACACGGGCTTGGACGCCTCTGATGTGCGCACGGCAATCGAAGGGGGTGCAACCCTCGCCTCGTTGATCGAAGCCAATGGTATGTCGGTCGATGATTTTGTCGTAGCCGCTTTGGCAGCCCACGACGACCAAGTGGCGGAACGGCGGACGGCATTTGAAACCAACTTGACCGCCATCTTGAACGGTGAAGTTCCGGCTGAGGGGTTGGGCGGCGGACGCGGCGGTTTTGGTCGGTTCGGCGGCTTGTTCGGCGACCATGACGGCATGGGTGGCGGACGCGGTGGACGTGGCGACGGCATGGGGGGTGGACGCGGTGGACGCGGCGGGCAACAACCTCCTATGACCGGAGAAGCGCCCGCAGCCGAAGCCACTGCCGAAGCGGGCACGACCAGCTAATCTGTTCCTTCGGCGCAACCATCCCTGTTAAAACTCCCCTGATTCCCCTGCCCCAATTTTCGGAAGATCGAAAGTTGGGGCAGGGTTTTTGAGTATTTTGGTGCCCATGGGAGATGAAAGACCGCGCTATCCGCTTACAGGATGAAGCCGATTAATCCTTATGTCCTAGTTGAGGTTCCCCCATCTGTCGCTGTGTCTTGTTGCCCAAACAGACTTTAATAGAGAGATGGCTTGCCAATTTTAGAAAAGGAATAATCATATGTCTACATCACTCGTGGCACTCTATTCGGATACGAATAACGCTCGTCAAGCAGTTGAAGCGTTAGTGAGCGGTGGTTTCGACCGCGCTCAAATCAATATTGTGGCAAACAACATCGGCGATCATGCAACCACCCATGACGGCGTGATTGATAACACTGTGGATGCGGTTCCGGCTGGCAAAGGCGCAGGCTTTGGCGCAGTCGTCGGCACAGTGGTCAGCTTGGGCGCGCTCCTCATCCCCGGTATTGGTCCTGTGATTGCGGCGGGTCCTCTCCTCGCTTTGCTCGGTGTGGGTGCGGCATCGGGAGCCATCACCGGTGGCTTGACGGCAGCCCTCATCAAAACAGGCGTGACCGACGAAGATGCCAACTATTATGCCGAAGGCATTCGTCGCGGCGGGTCCTTGGTCTCGCTGGTGGTGGAAGATGCTCAGGTGAGTGGTGCCGAAGAGATCCTCAACCGTTATAACCCCGTGAATGTCGATGAAGTCGCCAACTATTATCGCGAGTCCGGGTATAAGGGCTATAACACCGACGCCGAACCATACACAGCGGAAGAAATTGCGCTGGAACGTGAACGGCTGTTGCAGTTGAACCAAAGTGGTACCATGGTCACTGGCAGCATTCGTCGTCGTGATATTGATACGACGGGTTCTATTCCCTAACCGTAACTACTACGCCGATGCTGTTGGCGAATCAAAATAGGAGATGATCCGTAGGGGCGCAATGCCTTGCGCCTCCACAAAAAAGACACGCCGACCCTAGATAAAATCAATTCGCCAACAGCATCTTAGTTCGTGCGTGCAATGTGACATTGGCGAAGTAGGGACGCCCCGTTGGAGTCTGTTGCAAAAGTCGGGCAACCACATTGGGTCTTGGGCGTCAAGTTAAGGGTTTATTCTCTTGTGTTGCCTCAATCCCCACCCCCTAGCCCCCTCCCCATTGCATGGCTGAGGGGGGATTTTCAAAGTGCTTGTGCCGTTTTCTCCCCCTCTCTCACGAAGTGGGGAGGG
>JBBRTY010000423.1:0-2145 GCA_038248285.1 Aggregatilineales bacterium | reverse complement strand
GGGGGCTGGACCTTGGCCCCCGTGCGGCCGCCGCGCCTGACCCCCTACCACGCGACGGCTTGGCTGGTGATTCCGGCGGCGCAAAACGACTCCGATCCCGAGGGGGCGCGGGCATTTTTGCTGCATGGGGTGACGGGCAGCGGCAAGACCGAAATTTATTTGCGGGCGATTGCGCACGCGCTGGAACGCGGGCAATCGGCGCTCTTCCTCGTGCCAGAGATCGCGCTGACGCCGCAGACCGCCCGCCGCGTCGCTGCCCGTTTTGCGGGCAAAACGGCGATGATGCACAGTGCCCTGAGCGATGGTGAACGCTATGACACCTGGCGGCGCGCCCGTGAAGGGGATGTGCGCGTGGTGGTCGGGGCACGCTCGGCATTGTTCACGCCGCTGCAAAATTTGGGGCTGATCATCCTTGATGAGGAACACGACAACAGTTATAAGCAATCGCCGCCCATCACCCCGCCCCATTATCACGCCCGCGACGTGGCGGAACGGATCATGCGCATGAACCGGGGCGTGCTGATCTTGGGGAGCGCTACGCCGTCGGTGGAGACGATGTACCGCGCCGGACGAGGCGAACTGGTCAAGCTGGAACTGCCGCGCCGGATTATGGGGCATCGCGCCCGCATCCAAGAATTGAGCGAGCGGGCGGGGGTGCTGGCGCGTTATCGTCCAGACGACGCCGATGAAGCGCTGATGATCGATCTGCCCCCTGTGCAAATGGTCGATATGCGTGCCGAACTCAAAGCCGGCAACACCAGCATTTTCAGCCGTGACCTCATGGCATCGCTGAAAGGGGTGCTGCGCCAGCGTGAACAAGCGATTTTGTTCTTGAACCGACGGGGCGAATCGACTTATGTATTTTGCCGTGATTGCGGGTATGTCGCTAAGTGTCCGCGTTGCCATACCCCGCTGACATTTCATCGGGTGGGGGCGGCGTTGCGCTGTCACCGCTGCGCCTATGAGGTGCCGTCACCGGAAACCTGCCCAAAGTGCGGCTCTAAGCGCATTAAGTTTTTTGGGGCGGGCACGCAGCAGGTCGAAGCGGCGCTGATCAAGGCGTTTCCACAGGTGCGCGTCGCCCGTTGGGATTCGGACACGGCAGCCAATCACAGCGCGCATGAGGCGATTTGGCAGCGCTTCGTGGATCGGCGGGTGGATGTCATGATCGGCACGCAGATGATCGCCAAAGGACTCGATCTGCCTTTGGTGACGTTGGTCGGCGTGATCAGCGCCGATGTCGGTTTGAACCTGCCGGATTTCCGCGCGCGGGAGCGCACGTTTCAATTGATGACACAGGTGGCGGGGCGGGCGGGGCGCGGGGTGTTGGGCGGGCGGGTGATCATGCAGACGTACCAACCGGATGATCCGGCATTGGTGGCGGCATCCACGCACGACTATGCCGGTTTCTACGAGGGCGAGATTGCGGCACGGCGGGCGATGGGGTATCCCCCGTTTCGGCGTTTTGTACGGATTTTGTTTCGATTTAGTAGCGAGGCGGCGGCTCAGGCAGAGGCGGAGCGCGCGGCGGAACTATTACGCCGGAATATCACCGAGCGCGAGTTATCGGCGACGGAATTGATCGGTCCCGCGCCGTGCTTTTTCATGCGCGAAGGGGGGATGTACCGCTGGCATGTGCTGTTGCGCGGACCCGATCCCGTGCGGGCTTTGGAGGGCATCCCGACGCGGCGGGGGTGGTTCGTCGATATTGATCCGGTGGAGGTGTTGTGAGGAAATAACAAGAACGTTGTACTCGCTCCCCTTTCCCAACAGCCCCGAACTGGTATTTCTCATCACCAGGGCTGTTGCAAAGTCCTGTGTGAAACAATGTCAGTGGATTACGAAAGCACATCCCCACCCTAAATCCCTCCCCATTTCATAGGGAGGGACTTCAAAAAATACTTTACTCCCCTCAGCATGGAATGGGGAGAGGCTTGGGGGTGGGGATTATAACCGCTTGACCAGTATCCCAATTTGTCCTCTTTCGACTTTGCAACAGCCCTGTTCTCATCACCCGATTTATCGCAAGAATCGCTAAAATAGGATATATATGGATTCCATCATGAAACATCGTCGCCCAGCAGTGCTTAGAAAAGTTAAGGTAGGGCGTGAACACAGCGAAACAGCGATTTCAGTGGGTGCGCC
>JBBRTY010000422.1:0-2147 GCA_038248285.1 Aggregatilineales bacterium | reverse complement strand
GCGCACCCCCGTGCCATAACAACGGCTAGGATCGCCGGCGTCATCACACAGCACCGCATCCCCGTTGCCGTCAACGGCGACATCGCTCGTCCCCGCGTCCGCCAAATACATCAGCGGATCGACGCTGGCGGTACCGCGTGTTAACATAACCATCGAGAGCGGCACGCCTGAATCCACCATGCCGGGGGTGATATTGACCGAGAAAGCATCTCCCGCGCCATCAGCACTGGTGGCTGCCATGCCTTCTAAGATCAGCAGAAATTCGCCCGTTTGATTCCCGAACCCGCCCACGACCAGCGCGACATCGGCGAAGGTGCTGCTGGAATTTTGGTTAAAGGTGACTTGTGAACTGAGGCTAGAAGCAGTCACACTCCCGCTGGAAGGCAGATTGGCGGCGTAACGACCAGCAGCAGCTTCATCATCACTGCACAAACCATCGCCAGTGCTGACATCCAAAACGGCGAGGACGGGGTCAAAGCCATTGATGCCGACAGCCGTAGCGGTGTAGGTAAAGCCAGAGCGCATTTGATTGATGATGACTTCGACGCCGTTTTCGATGGTCGTCCCATTATCACAATTGACGGTGACGCCTTCGGGTGCTGAGTTTTGCGCGAAAGTCGGCATGACGATGGACAAGAGCAAGATGATGGTAACCAAGAAAGTCAATAACGTGCGCTTCAATTTATCCTCCTTAAGGTGGATCGCAAGGCGATAAATCGATTTTACACGACAACTAAAAATCGCAACAATCGAAAAAAAGATGGGTTGAATTTTTTGGGGGGGCGACGGATTTCTAATCTGTAATATCTTGATTCTTCTTTAGCCTTTCTCAATTGTATAGTAGAGATATTGTGGATGAAAATCAGAAATAGCTGTTATGATTTCCATTGAGCCATGTAAAAACGTGATTTTCCGAAGGTAATCGAGCTAGGCGCAAGTTTTCCCAGTGATTGAGTGATTGTTGGCAAATCCATTTCGTTGAAAGTTAAAGTGAGGCATGATGGTTCTTCAGAAAGATATACGTTCTAAACATATCGATGTCAGTAATGACTTTCAGAACCTTCTCGATCAAATGCATGATATTTTGAGCGAAGTTGAGGGTGAAAATCTCAATGGTGGACGCGCTCAATACCTCAAGGATGCGCGGGCTGCGCTCAGCGACACCGGTTTCAAACTGCGTCAGTCGCTCCGCAATCTGGAAGACATCGAATCCGCGCTTGATGAAAATTCTATTGTCGCTGTGACCGATCAGCGCGGCATCATACAGTATGTCAACGACAAATTTGTTGAAATTTCCAAATATCCGCGCGAAGAACTGATCGGGCAAGATCACCGGATCATCAATTCTGGCACACACCCCAAAGAATTCATCCGCAATGTGTGGGTGACGATTGCCAACGGCAACACATGGAAGGGCGAGTTCCAAAATCGGGCGAAAGATGGGTCGATTTATTGGGTCGATACCACCATTGTCCCGATTTTGAATGATGAGGGTAAACCCTATCAGTATGTTGCTATTCGTACTGACATCACCCAGAAAAAAGCGCAAGAGGCGCTGATAGCGCGTCGCGTTACGGAGCTGGAAACGGTCACTGAGGTGAGCACTGCTATCAGCCGTATCGCCGATGTGCAAACGGTGCTGCAACTGGTGAGCGATTTAACCAAAGAGCGGTTTCATTTGTATCATGCGCACATTTATTTGTTGAGCGACAATGGTCAGTTTTTGAACTTGGCGGCGGGTGCTGGCGAGGCTGGGCGCACGATGTTGGAACGTGGGCATCGTATTGCTGCCGATCACCCCAACAGTATCGTGGCACGGGCGGCGCGCACCCGTGAAGCGGTGATCGTTAACGATGTGACCGAGACAGAAGGTTTCTTGCCCAATCCGCTATTGCCTAATACGCGCGCTGAAATGGCGCTCCCGATGATTATCGGCGATCATCTTATCGGTGTGCTGGATGTGCAATCGGAGACGGTGCGACGTTTCGATAGTGAAGACGCCCAAATCAAATCAGCGTTGGCGGCGCAAGCCGCCATCGCGGTGGAAAACGCCCGGCGGTTTGAGCAAGTGGAAGCGGCGCGTGCCGAAACCAATCGCTTGTATAACATGTCGTTGGATCTTATCGGGAGCGCTGGTTTTGATGGTT
>JBBRTY010000421.1:0-2196 GCA_038248285.1 Aggregatilineales bacterium | reverse complement strand
TGTAGGGGCATGAACTATCATGCCCCTACCGAGGATAAACCCATTGTGTGTTTTTGTGACCCTTTGTGGATATCGAGTACCATTTCATGGTGGTCTGCACGGGTAGGTGAATAAATACGAGGGGGCGCTGACCGAAGGTCAGACGGGGTGGGGATGCTTTCATTAACCCTTAACTTGACGCCCAAGACCCAATGGGGTTGCCCGACTTTTGCAACAGACTCACCCTTGCCCTTTGCCGAACCCCCACTTCTTGCGGTATACTAAACCCATATTAGCCCGTCACCTGCCCGAAGGCACCCGCCCATGAGCATCACCCCCAAGACCGCCGCCATCAAACTTTATTTTGCCAAGCGTGCCGAGATCGCCAAGCAAAATGTCGTCCACGAATTGGCAGTGCGTGAAGCCTTCAAGGGCTTGCTGGAACAAACCGCCGGATCGCACGGGTGGACGCTGGTGATCGAACAGAGCGTCGAAGGCGTCCAACGGCGGATCACGCCCGACGGCACCTTGCGCGATGCCAACACCTTGCCGCGTGGCTATTGGGAGGCGAAGGACACGGGCGACGACCTGAACGCCGAGATCGACAAAAAATTCGCGCGCGGCTACCCCAAAAGCAACATCATCTTTGAGGACACGCTCCACGCCGTGCTGTACCAAGCGGGAGCGATGGCGGGGCGCTATGACCTCAACGACGAGGCGCAGATCGCGGCGCTGTTGAATCGTTTTTACAGCTATCGTGAGCCGAACATCGAAGGCTTTGAAGCCGCCGTTGAGCGTTTTAAGAGCGATACCCCCGCCTTGTCCGCCGGACTGCTGCGCCAGATCACCGACGCGCACAAGACCAATAAACGGTTTCAGGTGGCGTTCGCCGCGTTCATGGACTTGTGCAAGACGGCGCTGAATCCCAACATCAGCCGCGACGCCGTGAACGAGATGCTGATCCAGCATTTGCTGACCGAGCGGCTAATGCGGCGCGTGTTCCAGAACGACGACTTCGCACAGCGCAACGTGATCGCCGGCGAAGTCGAAAAGGTGATCGCCGCCCTGACCAGCAAGAGCTTCAACCGCAACGAGTTCTTGGGGCAGTTGACCTATTTTTACGAAGCCATCGAAGCCACCGCCCAAGATTTGAGCGGCTATTCTGAAAAGCAATCGTTCATAAATACGGTATACGAACAATTTTTTCAGGGCTACGCCGTCAAAGTGGCGGACACGCACGGCATCGTCTACACCCCGCAGCCGATTGTCGATTTTATGTGTGCGGCGGTCGAAGAGGTGCTGCAAGATGAATTTGGGCAAAGGCTCAGCGATCCGGCGGTGACGATCATCGATCCGGCGACGGGCACGGGCAACTTTATCGTCAACCTGTTGGGGCGCATCCACAAGCAAAATCCGGCGGCGTTGGCAGAGGTTTACAAAGAGCGTTTGTTCGCCAACGAGGTGCTGCTGTTGCCCTACTATGTCGCCAGCCTCAACATCGAACACGCCTATTATGACCTGACCGGCGAGTATGCGCCTTTTGAGGGCTTGTGTTTCGTTGATACGCTCGACCTCGCCCAAAGCGCGCAACTGTCGTTTTTGACCGAGGCGAACAGCGCCCGTGTGCAGCGCCAAAAAGCTGCCCCGATCACGGTGATCATCGGCAACCCGCCCTACAACGTCGGGCAAGTGAACGAAAATGACAATAACAAGAACCGCGCCTATGCCGTGATCGATCAGCGCGTGCGTGAAACCTATGTAAAGGACTCATCTGCGTCGAGCAAAGCTAAAGTTTACGATCCGTATGTCAAGTTTTTCCGATGGGCAGCGGATCGCTTAGAGGGGCGCGATGGCATCGTGGCGTATGTCACCAACAATGGCTTTGTCGATGCACAGTCTTTTGATGGGATGCGTAAGCACCTGTTGGGCGATTTTTCGACCGTCTACCACCTCGATCTGCATGGGGATGTCCGTCTAAACCCCAAAATCAGCGGCACTAGCCACAATGTTTTTGGGATTCAAGTCGGGGTCGGCGTGACGATTGCGGTGCGGCATGGTGCCGAACGTGGGCGCTTGCTATATCACCGCGTGCCGGAACTATGGCGCAAAGAGGACAAGCTCGGTTATCTTGCCGAGATGGTGCGCGAAGAAGGACGGCAGAACGCCCTCAATACCGTGACATGGCAGACCTTGACGCCCGATACCCGCCATACATGG
>JBBRTY010000420.1:0-2414 GCA_038248285.1 Aggregatilineales bacterium | reverse complement strand
GCATCTGGTCGGCAATTACAGCGACGGCGTGATTATCGTCTGGCAGCTCTATTGAGTGCTGCCTGAGAAACAGTGAGCTCTATACGGATCGGCTCCTGCACTGCCGTGATGCTTGGGAGTGTCTGCAGTGTCGAATGGGGTGTTGGGGGGATGAATGTCTGGAAGTCGGACCGGCGATAGTGACGGTCTGAACTTTCGATGAGACGACACAACGCGCCGCCCGGTTCGGGTTTGCAATTCACCGTTCCCGGAAGTCGCAGCGACTGCGCCGGGGATGAGTTATTCCCATCTTGCAAATTCAGTGAATCACAGATTTGATTATCCCCACCCCGTCTGACCTTCGGTCAGCGCCCCCTCCCCATTGCATGGCTGAGGGGGAGAAACGCAGTAGAAAGTCCCTCGCCCCTTGTGGGAGAGGGATTTAGGGTGAGGGGCGTAGTAGTTACTTTCCAGCCTAGTTATTGGTGCTGTTGGAGAATTCTGCCACACCAAGGTTGTCCGTTCCCCAGAGCGCCAACTTCTCCCCGTCGCGCCGCTAATAATATCTGGCGAAATTGGTCCGCGTGAACCTCCACCAACGCCAGTATCAATCTCAGTAGGTAAAACATCTCCCTGCAATCCAGAAGGATCAATCAGGTTCACCACATTTCCCTCGACCCAACTGTACCCATTCAAGCTCATGGGACGCCCCATCATGCCCTCAAACGGATCGAGACTCGCGAACGTTCCGATCCCCGGCTTATAGTGCCGTGCCCGCAAGTACAGTAAATCACTCGCTGCATCGTACTGCTCACCCGTAAAGCCAAAGCTGGATTGTGGGGTTCCAGTCGCGCTCAAGGCGCGAGGAACTTTCTACCGCGTTTCTCCCCTTCTCCAAAAGCGAAGCGGCGGGGAGAAGGGTCGAAGAATGAGGGGTAGCTATGTAATTATAATAAGAATTACCAAAGCGGCATAGCGATCATTCCAGCGGCGGCACGACCTCATAAGCGCGGAAGATTTCGCGCCACGCATCCGCCATACGCGCCGACTTTTGGGCGGCATAGTCAAACACAACGAGGATGATCTTCGCCTGTGCCGCGATCTCAATCGTGCCGTCTGCGTGGGCGCGGGCGATCATTTGTTCGGTGTCGAAGCTGCGCGATCCCAAACGGGCGGTGCGGGTGAACACCACCACCGTGTCCTCGGCGTGCAACGGCGTCCGGTAGTCGATCTCGGCACGCGCCATGATCGGTCCGACCTTGCCCGCACTGCCATCCCATAAGCCGAGCGCATTAAAATAGGTGATGCGCGCCTGTTCCAAATAGGTGAGATAGGTAGCGTTGTTGACATGCCCCATCACATCCATATCGCCCCAGCGAATTTGAATGTTGACGAAATGGCGAAAGCCTTCGGGCGGGGTGATCGTCACGGACATGGTGATATCCTTTTTAGGGTGATTGAATGGGACGCTTGAAGCGCCCGCTTATTGGCAATGGCGCGCATTGTAACGCAGTACACATGACCATTCAAACGGTGTTGGGAGGGTATCGGCGGGCACTTCGGGCGGGAGCGTGGTCGGCAGTACGAAATAGCGTTGCCATGTCGATTCGGCGATCCAACCAGACGCGCCCCCCGGCACCTGCACGCGCCACCATGTATAGAGTCCGTTGCAACTCGGTCCGCCGATGAGGGTCACGGGGGTATTTTGATAGAGTGTGGCGACGATGCCCGTGCCGACGGCGGGCAAAAACCGCATATTGAGGCGATCCACCCCGCGCGCGATGACGGCGCTGTCGCCCAGAACCACCAGCGAGGCAGGGGCATGAGCGCACGCTTCGGCATGGGCGGGGCGGGCGGGAGCGTAAAAGGCGATCAGGGCGGTGAAGATCAGGAATGTCCACAAAATTGGGCGCGTCATTTTAGGAATTTCTCGCTATGCTTAGGCTTTTTAGAAAGATTGACTCTGATTGTACCGCCGATGCTCCCCGCTCCCCTGACGCGCACACGACGGTCACACTCGGCATAGGCACCGATCAACGGACGGAAAACCAATGAGATTTCATGATGAAGGTGACGCAATTACATTTATTTTTCGTTCCCTACGGCGGCTGCGCGATGTGCAGCGGGGACCCGATGACCAAACGCGCGATCCCTCGCCGACGCGCGTGCTGCTGGCGTGCTGTGGCTTGCCCAACCTGAACATCACCCGTGAGTATGCAGTGGTGACGGGCAGCAAAGGCAAAGGCTCGACGACGGCGATCCTCGCCAAACTGCTGCAACACATCGGGCACACGACGGGGATGCTGACCAGCCCGCACTTGGTCGATTTTCGCGAACGCATCCGCGTGAACGGGCGCATGATCCCCGAAGGGGACTTCATCCGCATCGTGGACGAGATCGCGCCGGAGATCGACCGCATTGAGGCGACCTTCACG
>JBBRTY010000419.1:0-2420 GCA_038248285.1 Aggregatilineales bacterium | reverse complement strand
GTGAAGAAAAAAAGGAAAATACCCCTCGAAACGTAAATGTAGGGGCGGATTAGGCGCTTGTCAAATGTTATCAACTCACATTGTCCCCGCGCCGAATACCCGCCCGTTGAAACCCCACATTTCCCCCGGTACCATGACGAGCATATTTTGCACTAAAGTGAAATGCACCCGAAAACACCCCCCCGATTTGCCAAACCGCCCTGACCCATGGTGGGGGGTTGTGGTCATGAGCATAAAACCTTTCGTATCCATAATCGGCGTGCCATTTTACGGCTCTGTGAGTATAGTGGAGGCAGGAGTCAGATTGCGATCATGCCCTCCACTATACTCACCTAAAAAGGTTCCCTTATGTCTGAGAAACCCTTGTTATTGCCCTACCCGCGTCGTTTGGAATTTACCGAAGGCAGCTTCACGTCCGACGATGCCCCCTCGGCGATCCGGCTGACGTGCGCGCTGGAGGCGATGCCCCAAAGCTATGGGCTGGCGATCACGCCCGACGGCATCGACTTGACCTATCGCGATCCAGCGGGTTTGTATTATGCTCGCCAAACCTTGGGGCAGTTGATCCAACAGTATGGCAAGACGCTGCCCGCCATGACCATCACCGACTCGCCGGATTTTTTGCGGCGCGGTGTGATGCTCGATTGCAGCCGCGACCGCGTGCCCACGATGGCGACGTTGTACGGCTTGGTTGACAAATTGGCGGCATGGAAGATCAACGAGTTCCAACTGTACCTCGAACACACTTATGCTTATCCCGATCACCGCGAAGTCTGGACGGAGGCGTCGCCCTTCACGGGGGAAGAATTGCGCGCGCTGGACGCTTACTGCCGCGCGCATCATATCGATCTCGTGCCGTGTCAAGCGACCTTGGGGCACATGGAGCGCTGGCTGAAGCACCCGCGTTATCATGATCTCGCCGAAGCGCCCGATGGTTTTGTGCCGCCGTGGGAACAGATGGGCAAGGTGCGCGCGGCGGGCACGCTTGACCCCAACGATGAGGGCAGTCTTGATTTGGTCGCGGGGCTGTTTGATGCACTGCTGCCCAATTTCACCAGCGAATTCGTCAATATCTGTAACGATGAACCGTTTGAGCTGGGCATGGGCAAAAGCCGCGCGGCGGTCGAAGCGGGGGGCGGGCGCGTCTACTTGGACTACTTGCTCAAGCTGTATCAGCATATCACCGCCCGCGGGAAGACGGTCCTGTTCTGGGCGGATATCATCACCCAACACCCGGATTTGGTGCCCGAACTGCCGCCCGACATCATCCCGCTGATTTGGGGCTACGAGGACTGGCAACCGTCCGAGGAACAATGCAAACTGATCAGCAGCACCGGCTTGCATTTTTACATCTGCCCCGGCACGTCCAGCTGGAACACCGTCGGTGGGCGCACCGCCAACGCGCTCGGCAACCTGCGCAATGCCGCCCACTTGGGCGAAAAATATCACGCGCGCGGCTATCTGAACACCGATTGGGGCGATAACGGACACTGGCAAGCGCTGCCGATCAGCTATTTGGGCTTTGCCTATGGCGCGGCGGTGTGCTGGTGCGACGCCAGCAATCGCGATGCCGATGTGCCCACACTGTTGAGCCGTTTCGCCTTTGCGGATGCGGCGGGCGTGATGGGGCGCATCGCCTACGACTTGGGCAACATTTATCAGATGATCCCCTTGCCCCAATTCAACTCGCAGTGGTTGTTCCACATGCTGCAATGGACGGATGAGGAAGTGGCGTTTCATTACAACCAATTGATCTTCAACCATGGCGGCGAGCCGCTCACCCGGGACCTGATCCACAGCGTGATCGCGCGCATTGAGGCGATCCTGCGCCCGCTGGAGTCGGCACAGATGGCGCACGAGGATGCGCTGATCAAGTCGGAGTTCCGGCTGGCGGCGGACTTGCTGTTGCACGGGGCGCGGCGCACGTTGCGCTTTTTAGGAGCCGCCCCCGCCGCTGATGCCACCTTGAAGGCAGAACTAGAGGCGCTGATCCTGCGCCAAAAACAGGCATGGCTGGCGCGCAGTCGTCCGGGGGGCTTGTTTGATAGCATCACGCGGTTCAAAGGCGCGCTGGAAAGTTATCAGGCGTAGGGGGCAACGACCCAAGGGCGGGGAATCGCGGTTGTTTTTGTTGGTTGTACACCCTGCATTGTCCCATCAACGCAAATGTAGGGGCGGATTAGGCGCACGGGGATCGTTGGGTGACCGCATACCTTCCCGCGCCGAATATCCGCCCGTGTAAAATACCACACGCGATTCGTTGTGGTTGCGCCGGTGGTATGGACGGCGTGGTCAACGGTTCATAGGCGCGGGGGGACATGCAACGGGCGGGATCGGCGCGGGAACGTCCCTGTTTATGGACGCTCCCGATGGGGATAATGGGGGGGGGGATCGGCGCGGGAACGTCCGTGTTTATGGAC
>JBBRTY010000418.1:0-2444 GCA_038248285.1 Aggregatilineales bacterium | reverse complement strand
TAGCGGCGGATCGGGACGAAGCCGGCATCCCGCGTTGGCAGGTGTTCCGCGCTACCCCACCCGCGGATCTGTTCGGGGGGGCGGCGGGCACATGGTCACGGTTCGCCGATGAACTCGAAGCGCGGGCGTTCCCGTTGCCCGCACAGACGGCGCGGGCGGGCGAGACGATCCCGTTGACGGTCGCGTTTCGGTCAGTGAGCGCCCTAAACCGCCCAACAATATTTTTTGCGCATCTGCTCGACTCGTCCGGTGGGTTGGTCGGGCAAGTGTATACCCCGCTGTGCCGCAGCGCGCCGTCGTCGCGCTGGCGCACGGACGAGGTGATGATCCAGTCGTTTGGGTTGACGGTGCCGCCCAATCTGGCGAGGGGGGCATATCGCTTGGTGTACGGCATCTACGAGTCGCCAGCAGGGGCGCGCTTGCCCCTGCAAGCAGGTGGGAATACCGTGCCACTCGAAACCATGCAAGTGACACCGCGCTGAAAAAACACTTATAATAGAAAAAATCAAACCGTAACGTTATTTGATTGGACAGGGAACAATTTATGCTGTTGTTAGATTTACCCATCGTGCTGAATGCAACTGCTCTCAGCGATTTTGGTACACGACATCTCGGTTCAATTTTGCGAGCCGATTTCACCCCCGAAAGTGATGTCGATATTTTGGTGGATTTTGAATCGGAACATGTCCCCGGATTGATTCGCTTGATGACGATGCAATATGAACTAGAAGTTATAATCGGGCGTGCGGTCGATTTGGTGACGCCTAATTCGTTACACATTTTGATACGCGACCGAGTTTTGGCTCAATCACAGGTAATTTATGAGCGAACATGATGATGCTTTGTATCTAATCCACATGCTTGAAAGCGCCCAAAAAGCACAAGCATTCATAAAAGACAAGTCGCGCGCGGATTACAATGCGGATGAAGTTTTACGACTTGCGCTTGCCCACTTAGTGCAAGGTATCGGAGGCGCGGCAAGGAACAATCACAGAAATCCCATGGAAAGCAATTATGGGGATACGCCATCGAATTGTGCATAACTATATGAACATCAATGAGGAAATCATCTGGCGTACCATTATTGAAGATTTACCTCCCCTTATAGCTGCGTTGGAAGCAGCAATCGCTCGTGATGAAAAAACTGATGACGCAGCAGAATCCCCACACTAGGAATCCCACTCATGGACATCGCCACCCTAACCGCCGCCATGCACGCTTTTGTGGAAAGCAAAGGCTGGTACCACCCCGACTCGCTGCGCCCGCAAACGCCCCGCAATCTCGCCGTGTCGCTGGTGTTAGAAGCCAGCGAAGTGCTGGAACTGTACCAGTGGGGCGACTCCCCGCGTGACGCCGCCGACCTGCCCGGCGAACTGGCGGATGTGCTGCTCTATTTGCTGCAACTCGCCAGCGTGAACGATATTGATTTAGGGCAAGCGGTACTGGATAAGCTCCAGATCAATTATGGACGGACGTGGGATCACGATCAGTCGGAGTAGGCAAATAAAAAACCCAAGCGCTGGGCTTGGGTCTCGTATGTGAGCGGGAGAAGAGATTCGAACTCTCGACATCTTCCTTGGCAAGGAAGCATTCTACCGCTGAATTACTCCCGCATACCCCTTAAATATAGCATGACTCCAAAATCTTTGCAAGGGTTTTTAACAATTGATTTGGGATTGCCTGTGTCCAAAGACAGTGCCATCTACCAGCCGAAAAAAGAGGGCTTTATCCAGTCTTTTTTTGCGTGCATTGTCGCGCTAGGGTGGCTATAATGTAACACAGCGTAATAGTGTGCGTATGAGTTGTGAATCATAGGAAGTGTGACATGTTGGGTAGAAGACAGCGCATGACAACAATCATCATTTTTAGTATGGCGTTGGTCGTGGCAGGCTGTGGCGGCGCGGCACAAACCCCCGCCAACAGCGCATCGGCAACCCCCGCCATCATCGTCCCGACGTTCAGCTTCACCCAGCCCACTGCCCCGCCGCAAGTTGCCACCGCCGCCGTAACGCGCGAGATCAGCGCCTCTGGGAGTGCCTTTAATCCCGAAGCGGTCGAACGCGGACGGGGACGGTATGAAGCGCTGGAATGCGCGACATGTCATGGGGCGAACGGCGAAGGGGGCGAGTTTGCGGGTCAATTGATCGGCTACAACGCCGACGAGGACGATTTCATCACCTTTATGCGATCCGGCGGCGAGTTAGGGACGGAGCATCAATTTGCCACCAACCGCCTTAGCGCGTCCGGGGCGACCAACCTGTATCAATATTTGCGGTCGTTGCCAGCGCGGTAAGGTTACGATTTGTGACACTCCGCAACCGCTAAAGCGGCGCGGCTTCTTGTGGAGTCGTGTCTCTGGCGAGTCTTTCGGCTCCAAATAGCCACGTCACTGACAGCAAGCGATCACGATTCTCGCTTTCACGAGCTACTTGCCGGGTGTCCCC
>JBBRTY010000417.1:0-2486 GCA_038248285.1 Aggregatilineales bacterium | reverse complement strand
GCTTCCTGCACGGACACCTCAAATCGGTCGTGGACGAAGAGCGCAACTGGTTGATCTTCGAGGGACCGCACGGGCGCGGCAAGACCGGCTTGGCGGCGTCCATGGTCAACGCCATGACCGCCGCCGGGTTGCCCGTCATGTATATCCGCCTTCAGGATGCCTTCACCGCCATTCAGAAACGTTATCGCGAGGATTGGTCAAATAATGGCGACCGTGACGACTTCGAGCGCCTGTCATGGTCAGCCGTCCTTGACGAAATCCGCACCGCGCCCGTCCTCATCATTGACGAATGGTTCGTCTCCGACCGTGCCGAGACCCAAGACAAGCGTGACAAGCTCGAAAACATCATGCGCTACCGCAGTGCCGAACGCCTGCCCACCGTGATCACCACCAATCACAGTCTCGACGCGCTTGAAAGTGCGTGGGGCACAACCACCCTCAGCGTCGTCCGTGCCCGTTCGTTCGTGGTGCCGGTCACGGGGCTGCCGCTCCGCCCCGACGCCATCCAACTCACGGAGTAACCAACAACTCGCCAACCATCCGCACCGTCAAGGCATGTGGCGTCACCACTTGGGATGCCATCGCCGCGCTTTGCGCTCAACCCGACCAATAGCCCTGTTCATCTTTATTGCACATAGGAGAAACATCAGCATGACCCGCAAACCCACCCGTCCCATCGTCCCACCCACTCACATGGTCGTCGGTCTCGATCAGGGGTACGGCTACACCAAAGCTGTGACCGCCACCGATAGCGTGACTTTCCCCTCCGTGATGGGTCAGGCGCGCAACATCAATTTTCGTGCCGACGAAATCACCAGCAAATACCCCGGCATGACCTTGCTCGATAATGGCGACCGGTTGTTTTTGGGCGAACTCGCGCTCTCGCAACTGCGCACCAACCAGTTGCGGCGGTGGCGCGCCCGCGCCACCAGCGGCGACAACGAAGTCGCCGGGCAGTTCCGGCAGCGCTTGATGTATGCCGCCCTTGGCGCGCTCGGTGCCCGTGCCAATGTCGAAGAAATCGTCCATGTTCAAATCGCGACCGGGCTACCTGTCGATCACATGCTCGACGCCGACGATCTTAAACAAAACTTGCTCGGCACCCACATGATCAAGACCGATCAGATCGGGTTTGTCGCCCACGTCACCGACGTTATCGTCATGCCCCAGCCCTATGGCACCATCTATTCCCAATTTCTGACCAGCACTGGCGCGTTCAATCCGCATCATATGTACGACCGTACTGCCGTGTGCGATGTAGGCACGTACACCATCGATCTCGCTGTGGACGATGATGGTGAATATATCGCATCCGAATCCGCCAGCCTCGAAGCCGGCATCTACATGGCGCAGGAATACATTGCCGAGATCATCAACGAACACCACCGCGAGCGCCCGGCGCAACGTGTCGTCGAAGAGGTATTGCGCACTGGGCACCTCAACGCTTTCGGGGCACGCCAAGACATGCGCCACGAAGTCGAGCAAGCGCTGAAGCCCCTCCGCGAAGCAGTCGTCAACCTGACCACCGAGCGCTGGGGACGTGGCATGAACCTTGATGTAATCCATCTCACTGGCGGTGGCGCGCCGCTCGTCGTTGATACCCTCCACCCCATTTACAAACATGCGCGCGTGCTAGAAGACCCAGTGATGGCAAACGCGCGCGGGTATCTCAATTACGCCCTTAGCCGCCACCAGCCCAGATAAAGGAGAAAGCGGTGGTATACACATGGTATACCAGTGTATACCACCCCCCGCCGACCATGACCAAGCGCCGTAACCGCCAGACTATCACCATCCAACTCACCAGCGACGATGCTGATCTGCTCGCATGGGTCAAGACCATTCCGGGCGGCGGTCGCAATCAGGCGGTCAAGTCGGCTCTCCGCGACGGTCTCAACTTGCCGCACCGTGCCCATCACGCACCGACCGATCTGGGCGCACTCATTGCCCGCATGGATGCACAGCAGCGTATCATCGACGCCTTGCAACCCGAAGTCGGCGATCTGCGTCAACAGCTTGCACAAGGCATCTTTCAGCCCACGCCACCCGTCCCAACAATTCAACCCGCCGATACCGTTGATCCCGATCTGCCAACCGTTAGCGAAGAAACCTTAAACCGCCGTGCCAAACGATTCGCCCGCCAGCAATGGTGATCCGTCCAAACAAGGAGACTAACCTTAAGCACACCCTGTCCCTGCGCACTTTCGTCGCCCTAGACGCGCTGACCGAGCGGGTCTACGCCGTCGGCTTCTACGAAGGCTACCGCATCCGTTCCCTTCGTCCGTATGGTCTGATCTTTAATCCCACCTACGTTGTCACCCTCGCTCTGAGCGAAGGCTCTGCCGACATCCACCTGTCCGCCAGCACCATGATAAGTGTCCGTCATGACACGTCCATCAATGACATTCCCAATGATCCGACGCCCGATGCCATGATCGGAGCGGATTTCTAATGGGACAGGTAACTGCTCAGGCTGAAAAACGGTC
>JBBRTY010000416.1:0-2515 GCA_038248285.1 Aggregatilineales bacterium | reverse complement strand
GTAATAAAGGGAGAAACGACCGTTGGCGGCAAATAGGTGGATATTCGGCGCGCTGACTTTCATGTTAACAAACGATTGACAAGCGCCTAATCCACCCCTACACCCACGTTTCGAGGGGTAGTTTCCTGTTTTTTTTCACGTCTTCATGCCTCCTTATTTATTTTATTCTGTTTCTATACCTGAGATGCTGTTGGCGAATCAAAATGGGAGATGATCCGTAGGGGCGCAATGCCTTGCGCCTCCACAAAAAAGACACGCCGACCCTAGATAAAATCAATTCGCCAACAGCATCGGCGTAGTAGTCACAATTTGTCAAGCCATTATGGGCGACTAGATACACTTCACGTTGGTGCAACTCTCGGACGACACAAGCATCATCCATCTCCCTCCAGCCCCCTAATCGTCAAAACAGGATCACCACCCTACATCGATATAGGTGACTCGTCTCAGCCGCCTTTAATCCAATGGGGCTATAATTAAAGAGTGCAATCGCCTCCGACTTATAGAAAGCTCCTCCATATGGCGAATCAACACCTATTTGTCGTCTTTAACCCGAAATCGGGGAACGCAACTGCTGAATTTCAGGCGGCAGTCGCGAAACACTTTCCAGAACCCGACTGGCAACCTGAAATCTACGAGATCACGGGCGAAGAAGATGTCAGCGCGGTCTGTCGGGACGCCTGTGAGCGCGGCGCGGCAATAGTGATCGCAGCAGGCGGGGATGGCACGGTCGTCAGCGTCGCCAATGGCTTGGTGAACAGCCCCATCCCGCTCGGCATTGTGCCGCTAGGCACGGGCAATGATATGGCGCGCATCTTGAATATCCCGCTCAACCTAGACGGTGCCTTGGCGCTCATCGCGGGCGACCACAGCGTGATCGCGGTGGACGGTCTCAAAGTAGACGCGCAAGTTTTCCTGTCCAATGTCAGCGTCGGCATCAGCCCGCATGTGATGAAGGACACCAAGTCTGAACACAAACAGCGGTTTGGGTTGCTGGCATATGTCTGGACGATGATCACGCGATCCAGCCTATTTCAATTGCACCATTACACCCTCACTATCGATGACAATCAGCAAACGGTCTATGCCTCCGAGGTGTTGATCTCGAACACGCCCCTGCGTGACTACTTGCCGACGGCGGTCGGCGCTTCCGACACCCTGCACGATGGGCAGTTAGAAGTCTATTTGGTGACGGCGCGCACTATCGGCGACTATCTGCGCCTCGTGTGGGGTCTCCTACGGGATTTGTTGCGCCGTCCGACAGAATCGCCGACGACGTTGTTTCAACTCAATGTAAAAGAGCGGATTCGGATTGAGGGGCGTGGCGGTATCCACTTGGTACAAGCGGATGGCGAAGTGATCGGACATACCCCTGTTGAAGTAGAATTGATACGCAACGCTTTTCAAGTGATCATGCCTAAACTCACGCCCGACAAGGATGCCCATGCAACCCCAAAACCCCTCCCATGAGCCGCTCCCCCAAAATGCGCCCCCAAAAAGTGCTTTGCCGGATCCTTTAGCGGTCGTCGTGGCTCCCGATGCCAAGTTGAGTGCGCGTCAATTGCTGCTCCGGCGTTTGACCAGCGCCTTGATCTTTATCGCGCTGTTGGGCTTGTTTCTGCTGTGGTTGCCGGAGCCGTCGCGTCGTTTGCTGGTGCGCAGTTTGATCGATAATCAATTCCTTGTGATCTTGCTCATCCTGTTTGCGTTGGTGGCGTTGTCACTGCTATGGTCTCGTGGGCAGGTATTAGATCTGTGGTTGTTCCAGCGCATGAATATCCAACGGGCTCCCTCAGTCAGCTTGGATCGCCTCATGTGGGTATTCACCCAGATCGGCAGTGTGCCGATGGTGGCGCTGGTAGCGGTGGTCTCGTATGGCTTAGGAGATCGCCCCTTTGCGATTGGGTTCACCTCTGGATCGCTTACCTTAATGCTGACTGTCACTATCCTCAAAGCCATCACCGACCGCGCCCGCCCCTTCAACGCCTTGCTGGAGACCAAAGTGGTGGGGTATCGCGAACACGGACCCTCGTTTCCAAGTGGACACACTACCCAAACCTTTTTCATGGTGACATTAATGACACTTCGTTTCCCCGTGCCGCTCATTGTAACTATGGCGCTGTATAGTATCGCGGTGCTGGTGGGCGTCACACGGGTGTATCTCGGTGTTCATTATCCCCGCGATGTGATGGCAGGGGCGGTGTTAGGCATCATCTGGGCGATCATGGGGCTGTTGGTTGCGCCGTATTTGTGACGACTCACGACCATGCCAATTGTAGGGATGCGCAACGGGATTCTGTTGAAAAACCCGGGCAACTTGTTGAAAAACATGGGCAACCACATTGGGTCTTGGGCGTCAAGTTAAGCCTTTATTCTGGGTGCATTTCACTTTAGTGCAAAATATGCTCGTCATGGTACCGGGGGAAATGTGGGGTTTCAACGGGCGGATATTCGGCGCGGGGACAATGTGAGTTGATAACATTTGACAAGCGCCTAATCCGCCCCACCAACGATC
>JBBRTY010000415.1:0-2521 GCA_038248285.1 Aggregatilineales bacterium | reverse complement strand
TCCCGACCCCTTCTCCCACAAGAGGAGAAGGGGAGAAACGCAGTAGAAAGTCCCTCGCCCCTTGTGGGAGAGGGATTTAGGGTGAGGGGTGTGTAGTTACTCTGTTTCTATGCCTGAGTAGTCACGATATTCTATCATGAAATAAGGGAAAGATGAAAAATATTAGCTAATCATAAAATAAACAAGGGGCAATAGGGACGCCGCCCTATTGCCGCCTGTGGGAGGTCGAAAGTTCCTCACCCAAAAAATGAAAACGCCCACGAAAACGCCAGTTAGGGCATCTTCGTGGGCATCGCATCCGCTTAAAAAACTTAGGCGGTGACGGTCTCTTCGACCTTGACCGCTTCGATGTCGAGGGTGATCTTGATGTCTTTGCCGACTAAGACGCCGCCCGCTTCCAACGCGACGTTCCAGGTCAGACCGAAGTCTTCACGGTTGATTTTGGTGGTGGCGCTGAAGCCAGCACGGGTCTGCCCCTGCCATGGGTCTTTGGCGGTGCCCAAGAATTCAGCGTCCAGCACGACCGGCAAGGTGACGTTGCGGATGGTCAAATCGCCGTGAATCTTGGCGGCTTCGCTGCCGGATGCGACCACTTTGGTACTCTTGAAAGTGATCGTCGGGTAGGTGCCGACATCGAGAAAATCGGGACTCTTCAAGTGACCATCGCGATCGGCTGCGCCCGATTCGAGGGAGGTGGCGTCGATGACGGCTTCCACCGAGGCGGCGGCGGGGTTGGCGGGGTCAAATTCGATTTTGCCGGTTGGGGCAGTGGTGAAACGACCATTGACGGTCGTCACCATCATGTGACGGGCGGAGAAACTAGCGATGCTGTGTGCGGGATCAAAATTCCAAGTTGCCATGAGAATGAATCCTCTCGTGAGTGTCGATTGAAGGTGAATGATGCGAGACGATGACGCCAATCAGCGATAAGTGGACGCTCGTCCGCTTTCGTTTACTACTCTAGCACAAGACGCCTTATCGGATGATAAGCGTTTGGTGAGCAAATGGACGAGAGTCCGTTTAATGCAATTTGGGTCAGTAGCCCAAGGGGCGGACGAACGTTCGCGCGGTTAAGGGGTTAGGAGTCGGCGGGCGATCTGCGTGATCTGATCGGCAATGTGGGCTTGATCATAATGATGGGCATCGCGCTGGTAGCGGATGACGCGCGGATCGAGCAGCACATACAGGACATCGGCGAGGTAATCGGGATCGACAGTGGCGTTGATCTGCACGATCAAGCCGCGAAGGGTTTGTCGCCACCAGTAGTGCGCGGGATGCTCCAGCGGGATGACGGCATCCCCGCCGCTGATAAAATCAAGGTTGCGCCACACGAACATCAAGGCGTTCTCTAAAAACCACACCAGTGTCTCTAAGGGCGGCACGACGCCCGCCCGCAGGTTTGCCAGCGTCCGGTTTTGCAGATCACGCTGTTCGTGATCGAGCAGTTCTTGGCACAATGAGAGTTTGTCGGGGAAGTTGCGATACAACGTGCCCTTGCCGACTCCCGCTTCTTGGGCGATGGTGGTCATGGTGACCGCCTCGACCCCTTGTGAATCAAAAAGCGTCCGCGCGATCTGCAAGATGTGATCGCGATTGCGCACGGCGTCCACTCGGGTGGGGCGAACGTCAGAGATGATGATCAAGTCATCCATAATGGTTTAGTGGTACACTCTTTCTCAATTTATTTCCAGTATATAGCCAGTTCGGTGCAGGATCAAATTGATGAAATTTCTCAAACAGTGGATCGCGCTTGCGGCAATCGCGGTAGTGGCGACTGCCTGTACTTTGGATGAAGCCAGCATCGGCTCAACGGCGGGCGGGGGCGGTGCCCGCGTCACCGTGCCCGCCGACGCCGAAACCGCCCGCGTGACGCGCATCATCGATGGGGACACCATTGAAGTTGATATCGATGGGGTGGGGTATCGCGTGCGCTATGTCGGCGTCAACACTCCCGAACGGGACGAGTCGTGTTACCAAGATGCCAAAGACGCCAACACCCGTCTCGTCCAAAATAAAACGGTGCAAATGGCGCGGGATGAAAGCAATACCGATCGATACGGGCGGCTCTTACGCTTGATCTATGTCGATGGCGTGTTCGTCAATCAGCAACTCGTCCAAGACGGCTGGGCGGAATCAGTGGTGTATCGTCCCGATACGCGCTATGCCGACGAATTCAGCAATCTCGAACAACAAGCGGCGCGGACAAATCGCGGCTGCCACCCCACCGGTATTTTCGATGATGGCAGCAGCACGCGCTAAGACGAGGCGGGGATGAGGGAGGTTTACAGTGAGTCTGTGTGACTACTCAGCTACCCCTCATCCCCCGACCCCTTCTCCCACAAGAGGAGAAGGGGAGAAACGCAGTAGAAAGTCCCTCGCCCCGCCGCTTCGCTTATGGAGAGGGATTGCCGCTTCGCTTTGGGTGAGGGGTGTGTAATTACGAAACGTGACTACTCAGGTATAGAAACAGAATAAAATAAACAGAGAGGCATGAAGACGTGAAGAAAAAAAGGAAAATACC
>JBBRTY010000414.1:0-2545 GCA_038248285.1 Aggregatilineales bacterium | reverse complement strand
GTCGTTTGCCGTTGGCACCCACCGGCAAGGACTCCACCCGCTCAATTTTGAAAGGGATATCCGCCCCTTTTTCGCGAAAGATGCCCAAGACTTCCTCAATCACCTGATCGGTCAAGCCGTCGCCGGGGACGATCAAGAAGCGAAGATGATCGCGTTCATCTTGGATGATCTGAAAGATGTCGATTTGGGGATAATATTCGAGAATACCAGTGAAAAAATGGACGATTAAGCGATTGCCACTAGGGGTGACGACCACATCAGTATCCCGCCCCTGAATCGACTCAAGGATTTCAAAACCACGCCCACAGGCACACTTCCGAAACCCCCCTGATATGCCCAAGTCGCCCAACCGATAGCGAATCAGCGGCATGGGTCCGGCATGTAAGCGCGTCAGAACGATGTTGCCGATCTCGCCCGCCGCAACGGGTTCATCATCAGCATTCAAGAACTCGGCGATCACGTCCGTCGTATAAATATGATAATGGTTACCGTGCCCACATTGTCCGGCGATTTGCATCCCCTCGCCAATGCCATAGGTATCGGTAACGCGCGTTTGAAAGGTAGTTTCGATAGTTTGCCGATAGTGGGCATACAGGTTATCGCCCCATGTCGCCACCCCCGTTAAGGGTTGGTTCCATCCCCGTTCAAGGGCACGCTTGGCGATAAAGTAGATACTGCCGGGATAGCCCCATAAAAACTTAATCTGACGGCTTGAGATCGTGTCTAGGATTTCATCCAGATGGGCATCCGATAAGTCATACGCGGACACGTATTCGCAGCGCAGCACTTGATCTTTGAGCCAACGCCCGCGCGAGCGCACCAACGACATCCCCGTTTGCACATGGGGCACCCCCGGCACCCACCCCCCCCAACTCATCGCCAATATAAATGGTGCACGATACCAGCCCGCTGTATAGGAATCCTCTTTTACGCAAAAAGGGGTGCCTGTCGAACCAGACGAACAGGCGTCATAGGTGGCTTGCCCAGTGGGACGAGTCACCTGCTCAGTGGGTTGGGCGCGGATCATCTTCTTGGTGAGAATCGGCAACTTGTGGAGGTCAGCAGCGGTGCGGATATCTTCGGGGTGTAGTCCGCGCTCATCCATTAATTGCCGCGTATGCCCAACTTCGTGATATGCCGTCTTGATCAAGTCGCGCAGGGCTTGGTCACGATAGGCGATCAGTTGATCGGGGTGCCACCATTGTGCTTGCTTCAAAAAGTCCAAGCGCTGCATCATCCGCTGTCCAAACAGCCGATCTCCAATGGGCAGCAGGGATTGAGTGACGAGGGTTGTGTAAACGCGATTTGATAAGTTCATTGGGTTGATGCTTCCCGTAAAGCATGTGGAGTAGTGTGTTCTCGGCACGCTAGGCACCGAAACACAGTGGGTCTCACCCTGAGGATACGGTCGAATCGGAATGCGGTTAGTATAACACGGGCGTCGGAAAATCCGGTAGGGAAGCAGGGTTTTTCGCTTTCCCTAAAATATTGAAATGCACTTGGCTTTATGCGACAATAGAAAAGTAGCGGGGTGTTTCACGACGAAGAGGGCTTATAACGCTGTGGTCGTTTGTGAACTACCCCCCACGACTCCCCACCGATAGACAGAGGATGAATTTATCATGGCTCAGCAAGCCACTGCCCTTAGCGGCAAAGACATTGCGCGTCTTGCCCAAGAAAAACATCAACAGCGCCATCTTTGGTTAGAGCGCCTGATCGATACCCCCTGGGTGGTTGCGCTTCTGGTCATTGGGCATATTCTGCTCGCCTACACCGTGCGCGAATTTAACCAATCCATTGGGCTTGCCCATGTTTTGGCAGTCTTCATGATGGGTTTGTATTGGGCGGTGAATGTGCGTTTTCCGGTGATTTATTCGGTGTATGCGGCGGCATATATTGTAGGTGCCGAGGTGATGTGGCGACAAAACGAGTTCCCGACCTTTTGGGAAACCGGCAAATATGCCGTCATGGTCATCTTGCTGCTGACATGGATCCGCACCAAGCGCGGCTCGATTGCGATGCCCAATTTGATCTACCTGCTCAGTTTGATCCCTGCCGTCGTCCTTGCCGTTATCCAATCGTTTAACGAAATTCATGCCCTTTTGTCGTCGTCTTTCACCGGTCCGGCGGCGATTTTTGTCTGCGTCTTATTTTTTAACGATCTGCCGATATCGCGCGATCAACTGCGGCGGATTTTTATCATGCTGGCGGTCCCCATTGCCGGCATCGCTGGCATCACCACTTATCGATTGGCAAATTTTGATATTACTTGGACGGGCGACTCCAACAATGATGCGTCTGGGTTCGGTGCCAATCAAGTGTCTACGGCGCTCGGTTTGGGATGGATGATGCTCACGTACACGGTGGTCATGTTGTGGGAGCGTAAGCGCGCCACGCTGCTGATCCCGCTGGTGGTGTTGATCCCATGGTATGTGTCACAAAACTTCTTCACTTTTTCGCGCGGGGGGCTGCTCGGTGCGCTGGTAGCAGTGGCGATCACCTTGCTCCACTTAGTCTATGTCCCAAACCGCCGTGTCTTATTGGT
>JBBRTY010000413.1:0-2557 GCA_038248285.1 Aggregatilineales bacterium | reverse complement strand
TATCATGCCCCTACCGAGGATAAACCCATTGTATGTTTTTGTGACCCTTTATGAATATCGAATACCATTTCATACATAAGCACTGGGAGGGACACCCTAGCGCAAATTGCGATCCACATAGCACAGCCCATATTCTTTGTTCGGCGGTGTGATCACAAACGGGCTGGCTTCAATGATGCAGCCGAACGACTGAATCATCTGTAAAATCGTATCCGTCGCCTGTCGCTCGATAAAAAACGCGAAATTGCGATCCGGCGGCAACATAGCGATGAATTCCGTCGTGAAATCCGTCGTCACCAGCGGGAAATAGCGCAGGGTGCGGGGATCGCTATCGGTCAGAAAGTTGACCCAGATGCGCGGCACATTGATATCCGGAATCGGTGTCGCGATCAGGTAGATATCGGTATTGTCTGGCATATCTTGGGCGCGATAGGCGGCATCATAGGTATCAGGATACAATTTTGACTCGCGCGCTTGCTGTTCCAACAAAGGGACATGCCATTGGTAGTAGTAGGCAATTTGCCCCGCGACCATGACGACCACCACCGCCGCGATCACCCTAAACGGCATTCGCGAGGAAATTGCCGACTGGGGCGCTATTTCGGACTCCTCTTGACGAGGTGTCCACAGCATCGGCAGCAGATAGCGCACCCCCACCGCCACCACCACCGCCAGCGCCGGAAACACCACATGCCAACGGGCGTACACCGCACTTTCACGCAGCAGGGCATTGATGGCGGCGGTCAACAGCACCCATAACAACAGGATCGAGGCGACCGAACGCCACCGCCAAAAGAGATAGCCCATGCCCATCAGGAAAAACGGCACCACATAGACCAGCAGCAACGGTTGATCGCCGCCATAAAACACGGATTGCTCCGACTGGGTGACATAGACGCTAAAGGGAAACAATATGCGCCGCGCCAGTTCCGCCAGTTCCTCGCCCGTCAGCCCATCCTGAAACGGATCGAGAACCAGATTAAAGCCCCCCGATTCGCTCAAACGGGGCACGGTATTGTTGCCCTGGCTGAAAGCGGCATAATAAGCGGGCATTGCCACCATCACCATCGCCAGCACAGCGATGAACACCCCTCGTCGTGGGAAATGGGGTAAAGCTGTCGGGGCATCTGTGCCCAATAGCCGCCGCCGCAAAAAAGCGACTATGCCGGGTAGCGCCATCACCCCTATCCACAACAGGATCAGCGGGATGAAAAACAACCGCCCCGCCTCGAAGAAATACTGAGTCAACCCCATCATCGCCCCCGCCAACGCCCAATCGAGGCGGCGGTTCCCGCGCAACCCGCGAATCAGGAACCAAATCGCGAGGGTGCCAAAGAGGGGATCGACAATGTGGATGAGCGCGATCCGGCTGAAGTGGATGTGCGGCGGAAAACCCAACAGTAACAGCGCGGCGATCAGCCCAGTGCACCGATCCTGAAACAGATCACGCGCCAAAAAGTAAACTACCACCACCGTCAACGCGCCGACGATGGCACTGGCGAAGCGCAGCGATGTGACCGAATGCCCCATCAGCCGGATGATCTCGCCTTGCCATTGGGGGAACAGCAGCGTGGTGATGAAGCTAGACGGACGCCCGACCAGCCCAATCGAGCCGGCGAAATATTGGCTGGTACCCTCAATGGCGATTGCCTCATCGACACTGACGCGCAAGCCCGTTTCGAGATTCCAAGCGCGCACCAGCAGCGCCCCCATGAACAACAAGATCACAATGGCGATCTCGGCACGCGGTTGGACGCCCCACCATGCCCGCACCGCCAACCATGTGCTGCGCCGAGGACGGAGGTGCTGAAGGCGGAGGGGCGACCATTTGGGCAAAGCGGGCATTTTGGGAATCTCAAAACGAGTCACGCCCCCCAAGCCCAGCACAAATAAAGCGATACCGCCATAGAAAAATAGGGCTTGCAGCGGTAGGGATATTTGTCTGAGCAAATCGTCTTGCACGGCTTGCCCGGCGATTTCGCCCGCAAACAACAACACTGCCACGCCGACCGCTGCCAGCCATAAATTGCTGCGCGCTGGTTGTAACGGGGGCGGCACTTCATGATCCGCACCGCTAATCAATACCGTCGGGGACGCATAACGAAGCGCCGTCCACAAAGCGACCGCCCCCCCGACCATCAAGGCGACGGGCAACCCAAAGACGCGCTCGCGGTTGTTGATGGGCGAAAACGCAATCGCCGCCAACGTCATCAAGCCGAAACTGAGCGCCATCCACCGCCCAGCGGACTCGGCACGGGGGCGGGACTCGTTCCGACTACGCACCTGCGCCACTTGCTGGCGTAGGTCACTCCAGCGAAAACCCGCATCCGCCGCGACCACCCCCAACCCGCTGATGACGACGCCCACCAGAATCCGCAACGGCAGGCGGTCGGGCGGCAGGAACAAAGACACGAGAATGCCCGCGATTGGGAAGATCAAATACTCAAAATAGGATCGTTGCTGCTTCACATGTCATCCCTATGCGGAAAACCGCTGCTGCCGCTTCACGAGCGCTCAAGGTACCGCTATTCTACCCATTTCACGACTCTTTAGTAAC
>JBBRTY010000412.1:0-2634 GCA_038248285.1 Aggregatilineales bacterium | reverse complement strand
TCGCCGCGCACAAATTGTTCCAAGATGTCCAAATAGAAACGGGCATGCTCGACCTGTGCCGCCAACGTCGCACAAGTCGCCGAAACGGGGCGGGACGCTTCTTCTGCTGTGATCGTCGCCAAGGTCTCGAACAGTGAAGTGTCCCGATCTAAATAAATGCCCTCGACCTTCTCAAAAGTCTCGGTCAACACCGCCACCAAGCCCTTACGGAAATTATCTGTTGCAATCGTCCCTATCATGGGTACACCTCTTGGAATAGAACACACGAGCGCAAGTATAGCACGCTTTAGGGTGCGCCACTTTGCCCAAAACTTGCCGCCGTTTTGTTTCTATCCCCCTTTTACGCTATGCTCATTTCAGTGACGAGAATGTGGGCGGCGATGCTGTTTTCTAATCCCTGCCCCCCATCCCTACCCCCTATTTTTATCTGGAGACTTTGAAAAATGACTTATGAGATGATCCTCACCGAGACCCCCGCCGAAGGTGTCGGCTTGGTACGCCTAAACCGCCCCCAAGCTTTGAATGCCCTGAACAGCCAGATCACCCGCGAAATTTTTGAGGCGCTCGAAGCCTTCGACCGTGACCCGAACACCGGTTGTATGGTGCTGACGGGCAGTGACCGCGCGTTTGCGGCAGGTGCCGACATCAAGCAAATGGCGGACAAGACCGCCGTCGAGATGATCAATGATGATTTTACCGACTGGTCGCGCTTGGCACGGCTCGCCAAACCCGTGATCGGCGCGGTCAGTGGGTGGGCACTCGGCGGCGGCTGTGAGATGGCGATGATGTGCGACATGATCGTCGCCTCCGAGACCGCTAAATTTGGGCAGCCGGAAATCACCATCGGTATCATGCCAGGGGCGGGCGGCACCCAACGCCTCACCCGTGCCGTCGGTAAAGCCGTCGCGATGGAGGTCATGCTCGGCAATCGCAACTTGACCGCCGCCGAAGCGCTCGCGTCGGGTTTGGTCAACCGCGTTTATCCGGTCGAGAGCTATCTGACGGAGGCGATCACGCTGGCGACGAGTATCGCCAAAATGCCCCACGTCGCTGTTCGCTTGATCAAGGATGCCGTCAACAAAGCCTATGAGACCACGCTGGCGCAAGGACTAGAAGTCGAGAAGCGCAATTTTTACATCCTATTCGGCACCGAAGACAAAGCCGAAGGCATGAGTGCCTTTGTAGAAAAGCGTCCGCCCCAATGGAAGCATCGCTAACCATCCTTTATACGGCACAGTTGCGCGGCGACCTTGACCGGTTGCCGCGCCTGTACAGCTTTCTCAAACGGTTGCGCGCCCAGTATCCCGCCGATCACGTCTGTTTAGTCGATTTGGGCGAGGCGTGCGCGCCGTCAGTGTGGCATTGCGCTATCACGGGCGGGCGGTCAATGCTGATCGCACTGGACGGCATGAATTATGACGCTGCCACTGTGACCGGTTTTCTCACCCCCGAGTCGCGCGTCAAACTGGTCGAGATGGGCGAGGTGGTGCGCTTACAACTGCTGGATGCCGACGACACCTTCATGAGCGCGGGCACCCCCATCGCCATGTCCCCCGCGCCGCTGACGACGATCCACGGCGGGCGGGTGCAATTGGCAGGGGTGGCGGCGGGGCAGGTGGGCGTGGCGCAGATCAGCGGGGAACACCTGATCCATGCCGCTATTCACGATCTGCCCGCCGCGACGTTGCCCGATCCGACGATTGCCGGCATGGTCGAATTCATCATTGCCGAGGCGCGCTACACCCAAAAGCGGCGCGCCGCCGATGCGAGCAAAGATCAATAACGAGGCAAACTGGGTAGCGAACCGTTGCTTAAAGTCAATAGCCCGACCCGCCATCCAGCCGGCTTGTCCTTCGTGCAGCACTTGGTACCAACCGTCGGTGCGCCCCGTCACGGTGAGGGCTGTTCCCACGGGCACACCACCGAATAAAATAGCGCTCTCGGTCGTGGGTTCGGCACGCACACGCGCCACCACATTGACCGCGCCCATTAAGGTATAGCCGGAAACGCCGGGGCGATTCAAATCAGGCGGGGTGCCCAAGGCAATCGGCATGGTGCCGAGCGCATCTTGTGGGCGTGGCAGCACCTCAAAGGTGGCACCGGCAGCGGTCAGCGCGTCAAGGATGATCGGCAATACCCGTCCGGTAACGCGATTAACATCATGGAACGTGATCACGGAACCGTCGCCATGTTCCCATATATTCCAACGTTGCCCCAGTGGTTGCCGAGGGCGTGCCCTTCGCTCACAATACGTTGCAAGATCGCCTCACGTCCGGCGATCTGATAGCCATTGGGGAAGAAGGTACCATGCGCGCCATAATGTGCCAAAATATCCAAAATTTCGTTGGTGTAGACCTCAGTCGGACCATCTTCAAATGTTAAATAAACCCGAAATGCGCCACCCTGTTGGGCACTGACGGTGGTCATCGTCAGCGAAAGTACGCCCAAGACCAGCATGAGTATAACGATAAAACGCCATTGTTTCATTTTGTCTAACTACACACCCCTCACCCAAAGCGAAGCGGCAATCCCTCTCCATAAGCGAAGCGGCGGGGCGAGGGACTTTCTACTGCGTTTCTCCCCTTCTCCAAAAGCGAAGCGGCTGGGAGAAGGGGTCGGGGGATGAGGGGTAGC
>JBBRTY010000411.1:0-2649 GCA_038248285.1 Aggregatilineales bacterium | reverse complement strand
ATGTTATCAACTCACATTGTCCCCGCGCCGTATGTCCGCCCTTTTGAACCGCACATCTCCCCCGGTACCATGACGAGCATATTTTGCACTAAAGTGAAATGCACCCCACGTTGACAGTTGTTATTTACAAACAGAAACTTTTATGTATACTGATGTGTATAAAATTAAACACTCTTTATGTAAGTCGGCGTCTATTAGCGTACTACGTGCCACTGATTTAAGCCATCATATTTTAACTCAATATACGCAACAGATCACTAAGGAACTGAAGCGTGATCACAATGTATTTGGTTGAAAAACACATCATTGATCGCGCTGATCCTCGTTGGTCGGTGATTGACAGCGCCGCTTGGATATCAAAAAACATCTATAACACTGCCAACTACTTGGTGCGCCAAGCCTATATCTTTGAGAATCGGTTTCTCAATTATGAGGACATCGAGAAACGCTTCAAGAAGCATGATTTGTTGCCAGATCAACAACTGCCGCTCAAGGTCATTCAGCAGGTCTTGAAGCAAGTCGATCATGATTGGCGGGCATACTTCGCGGCGATCAAGGCGTGGGAACTCGCCCCTGCCAAATTCACGGGAAAACCGCGCCTACCCAGCTACAAACATAAGGAAAAAGGGCGTAATCTACTGGTGTACACGGCGCAAGCGGTTAGAAGTGGGGCAACGTTGGCAGCCGGGTGGATTGTACCGTCTGGACTTCCTATTCGGATCAAAACAAAGCGGCGCGCCCTCGATCAGGTGCGGATTGTACCCCGCAGCAGTCATTATGTAGTAGAAGTAATTTACACTGTTGAGACGAAGCAAGCGGCGGTCAACCCCGATCACGCGCTGAGTCTGGACTTAGGGATTGCTAATCTAGCGGCTCTAGCTTCAAACCAGCCGGGCTTCGTGCCCCTTCTGGTTAACGGGAAACCGCTCAAGAGCATCAATCACTGGTACAACAAGGAACGGGCACGGTTGCAATCAGCACTGCCCGCGCACCAATACACGTCTAAACGTATCCGAATATTGACCCACAAGCGCAACTGCCAAGTCGATGCTTACCTGCACCTCGTCAGTCGGCGGATCATAGGAGTGATGCTGCTGTGCGGGATGGGGACATTGGTCATCGGCAAGAATGACGACTGGAAGCAGCAAATCGATTTGGGATCGCGCACCAACCAGAATTTTGTTCAAATACCGCACTCCCGCTTTATCGACCTGCTGACGTACAAAGCCCAACTGATGGGCATCCAAGTGATCGCTTCTGAGGAAAGCTACACCAGCAAGTGCAGTTTCCTCGACCTTGAACCAGTCCAAAAACAGGAAGTCTATGCAGGCAAGCGCGTCAAGCGTGGGTTGTTCCGGTCGGGCAACGGACGACGGATCAACACGGATGTTAACGGGGCATACAACATCTTGCGCAAAGTAATCCCGAATGCGTTTAGCAACGGGATAGAGGGTGCAGTAGTTCATCCTTTGCGGGCTACGCCTGCATAAAACCGACCCACTTGTGTACACTTGTACATAGGAAAGGGAACTATAGTTTGTGGGAATTCGTGCGAGGGATGTGAATCATGGCTGTCCTAAAAGGTATCGGTAAATTTATCTGGCGTTTCATGGTTATTTTTTCGTTCATCGTCAATATCGTGCTGGTGATTGTCGTCATCGCATTGGCGGTGTTGTTGTTTGACATCAAAAATAATATCGTCACGCCCTTGGTCGATGGGCTGCATAGCAGTTTCGTGGGCTTAGATCAAGCCACTATCGACTGGACTATCCCCGTGCGCGACTCGATACCGGTGGTTTTTGACCTACCGTTACAACAAAATACGATCGTCACGCTCACGGAAAATGTGCCCTTGACGTTATTCGCGTCGATCTCGGCACCGCCGCTGGAACTCAGCAGCGCCACCGTTTTCTTGACCTTGCCGCGCGGCACCGAACTTCCCGTCGCGCTGAATTTGATCGTCCCCGTGAATACCGAAGTTGATGTCAACCTCGATGTCCGCGCGATCATCCCGCTGGATCAAACGCAATTGCACGATCCATTCGCCAACTTACAATTGGTGTTTGAACCCATTGTGCGCGGTCTCTATAATCTCCCCAATGATTACGCCGGAGCCGGTCAAATGGTCACGGATGTCCTCAACGGGCAATCGGTCAATTTGTTGGCAGAAAACGACTATTCGCGCAATCCATGGCCCGGCTTCTCGCGGTCGGCGGGTGTCGATTATGCCCTTGCCGATGAACCCATCCCACCCGAAAATATGCCGCGTGAAACGGGAATCATCGTGCGCGGCGGCATCCCAGCACTAGACGAGCAACTGCGCCCCGAAGTCTACACGCAAGGCGGACCCGAAGCGATCAACGCGCAAGCGATCCAAGCCCTACCGACGACTCTCGCGCCGCTGGAATATGACTTCAACGCCCCATCCGCCCCCAACGACTTGGGTATCTTGCCCACGCCCACCCCGATCAGCCCCTAAACCGGCGGAGCAGTGGGCACAAGGTGGCATGGGTGCATTTCACTTTAGTGCAAAATATGCTCGTCATGGTACCGGGGGAAATGTGGGGTTTCAACGGGCGGATATTCGGCGCGGGGACAATGTGAGTTGATAACATTTGACAAGCGCCTAATCCGCCCCACCAACGATCT
>JBBRTY010000410.1:0-2725 GCA_038248285.1 Aggregatilineales bacterium | reverse complement strand
GGCGAACCTGATCTAATGTTTCCGGAGAAAACGTTCCGTCTTGGTAGATGCCGAGATTCAGCGTTGTGAAGGCTCCCGCGTCGCGCACATCTCTCACGTAAGCGAGCAGTCGCCGGTCGGAATAAATGGGCAGGGCGATGGACTTGTCCATCTCGTGGTGCAGCCAGTAATCGTCCAGCCAGAAGAGGGAATGGATTCGGGCGTGGTCTCTTGAGCGTGGGTGCTGCCGATGCTGATCAGCATCAGCCCAACGAGCAGGATCATGATGATGCGTGTTTTCATGCTTTTGCCTTCTGTCTCTATCGCGAATGTGTTGCAAAAATCGGGCAACCCCATTGGGTTGCCCCTACGAAACGCGCTATTGTAGGGACAGTCACCCACGCCCTAATCCCTACCCTTCACTCTACCCTAAGCCCCAAAATACGATCAACCCAATGATCAGGGTGATAAACGTGATCACCGTCATGCCGATGCCGACTTTGATGAAATCACTGGGGATATACCCGCCCGGACCCATCATCAGCACGTTGATCGGATGCGACACCGGCGTCAAAAATGCGGTCGAACAGCCAATCGCCACCGCCACCGCCATCGCCGCCGGGTTCACCCCCGCCGCTACCGCCGCACTAACCGCCACCGGACCGACCACCAGCGAAGTCACTTGCCCACCCATCACTTGGGTGACGGCGACCGTCGCGGTGAAAAACCCGATCACCATCCCCAAGCCGCCAAAGGGCAAAAAGACATCCGTCAACAACCCGCCGATCCGCTCCGACAAGCCTGTCTCCACCAAGCCGATGCTGAGCGACAACATGCCGGCGATCAAGAAGATGACGCGCCATTCGACAGCGTTGTACGCCTCATCCATTTTGAGGCACCCCGTCAGCGCCATCGCTACCGCACCCGCCAGCGCTGCAATCGGGATGGGGATGACATCGAAGATCGACAAGAACAACACTACTGTCGTGATGACGACGGCGATCAACGCCTTATCAGGCGCATCCGGCAACAAGCGGTGGGCGCTTTGCAGCACCATATAGTTGCGATCTGCCGCCAAGCGGTTGACATCTTTCTTCGCCCCCACCATCAACAGGGCGTCGCCGACATCCAACGAAAACTTGCCGACATCGGTGCGATAACTCCGCCCTTCGCGCCACAACGCCACCGTCGTCAAGCCATACTGGGTGCGAAAATGGAGATCGGTCAAGGTCTTGCCGAGCGCACTCGAACGCGGCGGGATGATCACTTCGGTGAGTTCGACATCATAATCATGGACATATTCGCGGGTGCCACGCCCCAAAGTCAGCCCCCAATTGTTGAGGACGAGGACGCGGTCTTCGCGCCCCAAGATCAGCAACACATCGCCCGGTTCGATCACCTGTTCCGGCGTGGGCGAAAAGATCGCGTGGTGCTGATGCCAAATCGCCAACACCGTCACGCCCAAGCGTTCGCCGATGTGACTATCGCGCAACGATTGATGCGCGACTTGAGAGGTCGGCTCCACACGAAACTCCCACAAGCGCTCTTCGAGCTGGTACGTCTCGTAGAGCGACCGCGACAAACGGCGCGGACTCAACCCGAATGCCTGCGACTCGCGATCTGGCAATAAGCGCCGCCCGACCAGCACCATATAGACGAGCGTGACCAGCACGATCACGCCGCCCGTTGGCACAAAGTCTGCCATCGTCAAGCCCGGTTGCCCTTGCGCTTGCAACAAGCCACTCATGATGATATTGGCGGTCGTGAAATAAGTTGCCATACCGCCCACAAGCGTCCCAAACGAGAGTGGGATCAACAGTTTCGAGGGGTGAATATTGCTTTCGCGGGCGATTTGCATGATCGCTGGCAACAACACCGCCCCCGCCGCGATATTGTTCATCGCCAACGACAACATCGCCCCCGCCGCCATGATCACGGCGACGAGGCGCGCTTCGCTGGTACCGCCCATCACCCGCAAGCGATCCGCCAGCCAAGTGACGACGCCCGTATCTTCCAAACCGCGCGTCAAGATGAACAAGCCAATGATCGTGATCACCGCCGCTTGGCTGAAGCCAGAAAATGCTTGCGTGGTGGTGATCACGCCCGTCAACACTAGGGTGAGCAGCACCAGTAACGCCACTAAATCGGTACGTAAGCGGTTGGTGAGGATCAGCACCAGTGCCGCCAGTGCCACCGCGATCACGATCAGTTCAGGGGTCGAGAGCATCATCGCGGTCGTAAGCCTCTAATAACTTCGGTTTGTTGATCGCCAATTGAGCGCGCGTCAAGCGCATCAGCAAGGCAAAAAGCGCGTCGTCGCGGTCATCAAGGCGTCCGGCGCGCACATCAGCACACAACGCCGCGATGCGCGCCTCCAGCGCCCCATCACTATCATCAGCCGGCAGAGGGGTATCCACACCTGCAAAGGCGTTCAAATCCGCCCATGCCGCCCGCGCCTGCTCAGCGCCGGACGCCGCTTCGCGTCCCGCGATGCGCAATAAATTCACGGCGATGAGCGTTTGAAAATACAATTTGGCGTCACCTTTGACGGCGGACAAGATCGCCGTTTCGAGGTGCATCCGGGCGGCGTCGATCATTTCTGCTAAATTGGGTCGGTCGGTCAAGCTCATTGTCCCGCCTCCATCGTGCGCACCAAGCGCAGCGCCTCATATTGCATTTCGACCGAGCGCCGCCCCAAGCTTGCCAGTTCAATGCTAGGGTCACGCCCGGATAAATGACGGTTGGC
>JBBRTY010000409.1:0-2761 GCA_038248285.1 Aggregatilineales bacterium | reverse complement strand
TACCGCTCTGCGGCGCACCCTGCGACGTCACAATATCGAATGGACGAATCTGTTGGTCGTGGGCATGGGCGCAGTCGCCCAAGAGATTTTACGCAAGGTCGAGGGCAGCCCCGAACTCGGCTATCACCTCGTCGGCGTGGTTAATGTGCGCCCACAACAATCCAATACTGATTTCAATGTCCCGATCCTCGGCGATTATCGCAATTTGCCCTATATCATCGATCAATACCATGTCGAGCAGGTGATCATCGCCGTGCCCGATGCCAATCGCGATGAATTATTTGAACTGATCTCGTTCTGCCGACGAGGGCGCGTCGATATCAAGATTTATCCCGATATGTTCGCCTACATCGCCCGCGATCTCAGCGTTGATGATTTGGGCGGCACCCCGCTGATCACTGTGCGCGATGTGGCGATGACGGGGTGGCGCTTAAGCCTCAAACGCGGCGTCGATATCGTCGGTTCGTCGTTCGGGCTGGTGCTGCTATCGCCGTTTATGTTGCTGACCGCCATCTTGATCAAACTCGAATCGCCGGGGTCGGTGTTTTACACCCAAACGCGCATGGGCTTGGACGAACGCCCCTTTGAGATGATCAAGTTTCGGTCGATGCGCACCGACGCCGAGTCGAGTGGACCCGGTTGGACGAAAGAAAATGATCCGCGCGTGACCCCCATCGGGCGCTGGTTGCGCAAAACCAATTGGGATGAGATTCCCCAACTGATCAATGTGCTGGTGGGCGAGATGAGTCTGGTCGGTCCCCGCCCCGAACGTCCGGTGTATGTGCAACAGTTCCGCGAACAAATACCCCGCTACATGGAACGGCATCGCGAAAAAGCCGGCATGACCGGTTGGGCACAGGTCAACGGCTTGCGCGGGGATACCTCGATCACCGAACGCACGGTCTACGATTTGTGGTATGTCGAAAACTGGTCGTTGTGGCTCGATATCAAGATCATCCTGCGTACCTTCTTGAATACCGTTTTGCGCCGCGACCGCAACGCCTATTAGGATGGGCACGCGCGCCCGTCGCTTCTTCCTGCTCAGCCTCATCTTGCTGGTCGCCTTTGCATTGCGGGTGCATGGGCTATCCGCGTTGCTCGATAGCATCCACTATGATGAAGCTTACTACGCTAATGACGCCCTCTCGTTGATCGCCACGCCTCGCCTACAACCATTTTTCGATGGCAATTATGGGCGGGAGGGCTTGTGGATGGTGCTGCTGACGCCCGCGCTCAGCAGTTTAGGCGGGGGTGCGCTGGCGATCCGCATCACGGCGATCTTCACCGGCTTGCTGACGGTGGCGGCGGTCTATCGTTTGGCGCGTGCGCTCGGATGGGGGACGACAGCGGCGATCTCTAGTATGGCGGTCTTGGCTACCCTGTACTGGCATGTCCAGTTGAGCCACCTCGGAATGCGGGCGCTGACGATGCCGCTCATCGGGGCGTTGGCGTTGGCGGCGTTATGGTTTGCCTATAAAACCGATAAAGTCGCCGCGTGGGGGATCGTCGGGATGTGGATCGGGCTATTGGCGTATACCTATATCGCCGCCCGTGCATGGATCGCCCTCGCCGCGCTCCTTTGGGTGGGCATGATGATCGAGCGCTGGCGACGCGGTGGCGGCGTGTTGCGCCCGCTCTTCGGACTGGGTGCCGCCCTCGTCATCACCGCCCCGCTCGTTGCCTACATCATCACCAACCCTGCCGCCGCCAATCAGCGCATCGATCAGGTAGGGATCACCGAGGGGAGTCAAGTGATCGCCAACATCGGCGCATGGTTGCCGGTGCCTTTTACCCAAGGACCGACCGATATCGTCTACAACCTGCCGGGGCGTCCGCTGTTTGATCTGCCGTTGACGCTGCTGATCGGCTTGGGGGGCACAGCGCTGCTGGCGAACAGGCTCCTATCCTTGTCTCTAACCTCTTTGATCTTTATCTGCGCCCTGCTGGCAACTGCCCTAGCGCCCGCCCTCGTCACCTCTGAACCATTGCGCTGGTTGCGCGCCATCGGCATCGTGATCCCCATCGCGCTGCTGATCGGCGCGGGAGCCGGGGCGCTCAACCACACGTTGCGACGCTTCCATCAGGCGGCGGGCGTGATCCTCATCGGTGCGCTATTGGCGTGGGCGGCGGTTTCGACAACGCGCGATCTCGATACGTGGACGCAGGACGCTGGACTCTATCAACCGATGGAACGGGGGCTAATGCGAGGGATCGACACCCTTGCCGCCAACACCCCGCCCGACACGCCGATCTATCTCGCCCCGTTTTCGCTCGATCATCCGGTGATCCGCTTGCGTCAACATGTCCTCAGTGAGTACCTGCTCAATGCCTTCATTCCGGTCGAGTGTATCTTGTTGACGCCGGGGCGTCCCGCGCTTTATTTTGGGCTGACGGCATTCACGCCCGGTCTGCGGGTGCGCCTAGAGCAATTCGCGCCAGTTGAAGTGATGATAGCGGCCGGCATATCAGTTATTATACTTGCGGCTATTATATCAGTAACATTGGCTTCGATTAAATTCTCTAAAAAGAACGAGCTGCAGCAAGATGCCGTGAGGATTTCAAGAGTAGTCCAGGAACATTTAAGTCGCGAGATAGGCTCGGGCTTTGATAAAAACCCGGAATTCGTGGATAATGTTAAATACACATTCGAGGATCCAGACAGTGGGACTATTAATGTTAATGCAAGGTATGCGCGTTTAAGATATCATGTAAACGTTGGGCTACCGATTACCCTAACTGTTGACGCTGTACCTAGCGCAGC
>JBBRTY010000408.1:0-2778 GCA_038248285.1 Aggregatilineales bacterium | reverse complement strand
GTATAGGGACGACCAACGGGGCGTCCGTTTGTGACCATAAATTCGCGGACGCGCCGTTGCGCGTCCCACCATTTGCCCGTTTTCTAGGAGGATTTTCGACATTTTTAGAAAGTGCGTGTAATGTGACATTGGCGAAGATGCTGTTGGCGAATTGATTTTATCTAGGGTCGGCGTGTCTTTTTTGTGGAGGCGCAAGGCATTGCGCCCCTACGGAACAGCTCCTATGTTGATTCGCCAACAGCATCGGCGAAGTAGTTACGCATCGACAAAAAGCTAATATGGTCATTGCTTCCTAAAAGGGATTTCATCATGAGTGAAAGTAATCAAATTCTCAGCGCGCTTGACCCTCGCGAACTTGGTCGAAGGTTGCGCCTTGCCCGCGAACGGCGCGGTTTGAAGCAGGAAGATGCGGCTAAAATCATCAATGTCGCCCGGACGACTCTCGTTGCCATTGAAAAAGGGGAGCGCCGTATCCGCCCAGCAGAATTGGTACGTCTCGCCATCGAGTATGGTCGCAGTGTCAGCGATTTTATTGAGCAACCGTCGTATCTAGTCCAATTTACGCAACCCCAATTTCGCGGCCCCGAAGCCTACGAAGATGCCGCAGATGCTCAAATTGAACAGTCGATTGAACTCTTAAAAGAATTAGCGTATGACTATTTTGCACTAGAACAACGCTTGAACACCCCATTAGCCAAAAAATACCCAGCGGAGTATCCGGTCGGCAAATTGACTCCAGCCGAAATCGGGGAAAACGTTGCGCTCGATGAACGCCAGCGCTTGGGGCTAGGGGATCGCCCCATCCCACTCATGCGCGATCTTTTAGAGCAGGAGGTCGGATTGCGCATTTATTTTTTTCGTATTCAACCCTCGGCAAAATACTCTGAGATTTATCTGTACAGCGAGGAAATTGGCGGGTGTCTCGCGGTCAATGTCTTACATCCTGAAGTGCGCAATCGTTGGTCACTCGGTCATGGCTATGGTCATTTTTTGACCTCCCGTTATCAGCCGTGGGCGGGAGCTGCAGGTGACTACAGCGGGCGTCGTTCCGAAAGCGAAAAGATCGCCGATCAATTTACGATCCATTTTTTGATGCCCACGAGCGGCGTAACGCGCAAATTTAACGATATGAAACTGCTCAAGGGCATGATAAGTCCTTCTGATTTGGTGGAAATCGCCCATTACTTTGGGGTGTCTTTCGAGACGCTGTGTTATCGCCTTGAAGATTTAAGACTCGTTCCGCCGGGTATTTTAGAAGTTCTGCGAAATAAAGGCTTCAAGTTAAAGGAGGCACAACAACGATTAGGCTTGGAACCCTTATCCTCCAAACGTGAGCGGATCCCCTTGCGGCATCAGTTGTTAGCGATCCAAGCGCTGGAAAAAGGGCTGATCAGCGAATCGAGTTTTGCGAAGTTGTTGGAAGTTGATCTGTTGGAAGCCCGTGAGATTTTTCAAACACTCACCCGCGAGAATTTGTCTTTGTGATACCCAAACTACACGCCGATGGCAGCGAAAGGCATCACTTGATTGAATACCATTCAGTTTCTTCATCAGGGCATTATCTTGGATGCCTGTTGCGTGATCAATCTCTATTCGAGCCAACACATGGGGGAAATTTTGCTGTCACTCCGCGCACACCCCATCTCTATCGCTACTTCCACCTATATTAAAACGAAAGAGGCACTTTATATCTTGGATGAGGTGGATGAGGACAGGCAGAAAAAACGAATACCCATTGATCTTGAACCTTTTGTGGAATCCGATTTGCTGAGAATCGTTCAAGAGGATTTTGATGCACTGGCAGATGATATGATCGTTCTTGGCGCAAATGGCGTTAATGATACCGGTGAACAAATTTGTGGTGCCATAGCCCGCCAACAAAATTGGGCAATTGCTCTTGACGACCGTAAAGCCCGAGCAAAGTTAGCCCAGCTATTCCCCAATAATCAACTTTTAACGACGCTCGATCTTCTAAAGTATTGGGCGGATACCTCAGAAATCGATGGGGATATTCTCAGAACTGTGTTTGAAAATATAAAAAAAGGTGGACGGTATGTGCCTCATAAAGAAAACCAACATTACCTTTGGGCGGCACCGTATCTCCCCGACTTCTAATCCATACCCCCACCCCAACCAAGCCTTTTCCATGAAATACCCCCCCACGCTTGGTAGAATAGTCGCCACCTAATTTTAGCGAGGATCAACCCGAACATGGCGGATAGCTCCCCCTTTTACCTCCCCCAACGAATCGAAACCGACCGTTTGCTGCTGCGCATCTTGCAATCTGGCGATGGACGGATGCTCCATGAAGCAGCGTCAGAGTCCTTCGCGGAGCTGCACCCATGGATGGAATTTGCCAAAAAACCAACGACCGTCTCCGAGACTGAGAATTTTGTGCGCGAAGCCGCCCATCGCTTCCTCAGCCGCGACGAACTCAACTTCATCCTCCTGCGCAAAGCCGATCAGCAGGTGGTGGGGGCATTGGGCGTCCACCATATTGATTGGGAAGTGCCCTGCTTTGAACTGGGATATTGGGCGCGCACCAGTTTATCGGGGCAAGGCTACATGACCGAAGCGCTGCGCGCCCTCGTCCGTTTTGTGTTTGATACCCTCAATGCCGAACGCGCCGAGATCCGATGTGACTCCCGCAATGACCGCAGTGCTGCCCTCGCCCGTCGTGCCGACTTCACCCTAGAGGCGACCTTGCGGCATCAGGCGCGCGCCAACGATGACAGTTTGCGCGATACGTTGGTGTTCGCGCTGTTGCGGAATGAATAT
>JBBRTY010000407.1:0-2789 GCA_038248285.1 Aggregatilineales bacterium | reverse complement strand
GGGATGAGGGGTAGCTGTGTAGTTACAGCGGGTCATTGAGCAAAATTGACCCTTTTAATACTCCTTTGACCGGACTACGCGCGTTTTGCCCAGTCTTCGCCGTCCCATTCTTCCCAAGAGCGACTACAATCAGCGTAACCGATACTACTACGCCGATGCTGTTGGCGAACTAGTATCGGCAAAAGTTCTATCTGAAAGGATAGGGAATGCCGATTGAAGTCAGCCGTCTAGAGCAGGGCAGTTTGCCGCAACGGATTACGGGCAGTTTTAACGCCACATCCATGCGCGCAGCGGGCGATACCAAGATTGTGCTAATCACCGAGGGCATCCATGCGGCACTGCCGGACGTCGACGTTTCGATTGCGGCGTTTCGGCAGTTGACCAAAGAGAATACCGGTTTTGTCCTACGCTCGATCGTGGTCGTGGTTTCGCCCGCGTTACGTATCGGGCTGTCTGGGCGGGGTCGCATCACCGGCGTGCCATTTTTATTGGTGCCTGATCCGAACACCGCCCTCACCCATGCGCGCCGAATTTTGGCATCCGCCGCCCCGCTCGCCTCGGATGGCGATCAGTAAGCGCGTGCCCTCATGCGCGCTTCCACACTGCTCAAAACCTAACAAGATTATTGGTAGACGGGCACCACGAAAAAGAGCATACTTATAAACGCTAATTCGTGCTGTTGATGTCTTGACAGACATGGAAAATTCCTATATTTTTTAATAAGGTTTGAAACCTGTTATTTAGCGATATTCGTCAGCAGTCTTGAAGGTAATCACCAGCGTGAAGCAATTTGCCAATGGGTATATCCCCAATCGTGTCCTCCGCTTAAATGTTGGCTTCTTGCTCAATGCTGGCGCGGGGCATATTCACGATACGGGGTTTGATGTTCCACCGATTCGCGTCGCCGAAGATGTCGATCTCGCTTATCTGCGCGGACCTTTGCGTTTAAGCCGCACCAAAGAGGGTATTTTGGTGCAGGGCACGCTAGAAGTCGGGCTAGAGGATGAGTGTTTCCGTTGTCTCGACGGGATGCAGCATCACCTTGTATTGGATGTCGAAGAATTGTACGCCTATCCCAATCCCACTGATACCGAATTTCAGATTGGCGAGGATGGGGTGTTGGATTTAGCGCCCCTTGTGCGGTCAGAGGCGATCATCGCCGATACGCGCGGAGCATTGTGCCGCCCTGATTGCAAAGGCTTGTGCCCCAATTGTGGCACCAACTGGAATCACGGCACTTGCACTTGTGCCGATGATGTCATCGACCCGCGCTTTGAGAAGTTGAAACAACTCTTAAAAGGTTAATCATGAGGCGGGTGGGCTGTGGCATGCCCGCCCTTATTTCATCCGGCGGCAATAATGAAGGGGTATCGATACCATGCAGAGCTACGATCAACCCTACGAGTCACGTTTTTCTTTTGAAAATGATGATCAAGGCGGTCACAGCGACCGCTTTATAGAAGATGATTTTGATGCGGTAGACTTCCCTGAAGATGGCTTAGCGACGTTTGATGATACGGAGGAAGTGCCGTGGGACGCCCTCGACGAGATCGAACCTGTAGAATTAGACGATGATTGGGCAGAGGATGATGCTGTTTCGGGGGAACTGGCATCAAGTGATACTGTCGGCTTGTATCTAAAAGAGATGGCGCGCGTGCCACTTTTGAAGACCGAAGAAGAGGTCATGCTCGCCCAACGCATTGATGCCGCCCGTGATATTGCCCGCAAATTACGTACCCTCCCCGCCGACCACCCCCAACGCACCGCCTTACAAATCACGCTCGAAGAAGGTATTGAAGCCCGCGAACACCTGATCAAAGCCAATACCCGCTTGGTGGTCTCCATCGCCAAACGGTATCTTTCGCGCGGGGTGCCCTTCCTCGACCTGATCCAAGAGGGCAACTTAGGCTTGATGAAAGCAGTCGAAAAGTTTGATTATCGGCGCGGCTATCGCTTTAGCACCTATGCCACCTGGTGGATTCGGCAGACGGTCACACGCGCCATCGCCGATCAAGGGCGCACGATCCGCGTGCCCGTGCATATGAGCGACCGCATCCGCCAGTTGTACCGCCTTGCCCGCCAGCTTGAACAAGACAGCGGCAACAAGCCGTCGGTCGAAGAATTGGCGGATATCCTCAAAACGGATGCCCGCAAGATTCGCTGGATGCTACGGGTGTCGTGGCAACCGCTCAGCTTGGAGCGCCCGGTGGGGGATGATGACGACAGCGAATTTGGGCATTTCATCGAGAACGAAAGCGCCCCCAACCCGGCACAATCGGCGTCGGAGGTGATGCTGCGCGAGAAGATCGAAGCGCTCTTGAACACGCTCACCCCGCGCGAGGCGCGCATCCTGCAATTGCGCTTCGGATTGCTGAACGGCGAGAGCCACACGCTCGAAGAAGTGGGGCAAAAGTTCGGCTTAACGCGCGAACGCATCCGCCAGATTGAGGGCAAGGCACTACGGCGCTTGCGGCACCCGCGCCGTAGCCGGCATTTGCGCGATTATTTGACGTAACCCCGAAGTTTCTCCATGCCCTGTCCATGAAGATGTCAGACGGGGCATGATTTTTTGAGGAAAGGGTTCCTCCCCCGCGAATCATAGGGTGCGGACTAGGCGCATGTCGTGACGCTGACCGCACCGTATGTCCGCCTGTTTGCCACCCACGGTCATTTCTCCCTTTATTACCGACCGTTTTTCAGCCTGAGCAGTTACGAATTTGTCCTCTTTCGACTTTGCAACAGCCCTGGGAATAGCAGGACAGAGCGTGCGACTATCCCGATTCTGCGCT
>JBBRTY010000406.1:0-2801 GCA_038248285.1 Aggregatilineales bacterium | reverse complement strand
ATGGTTACGGAGTAGCAAAGATGTCCCTCGATGCAAATAAGCAATTGATCCAAGAATTTCATCGGGCGGTCATGGTCGAACGCAATTTGGATGCGGTCGCGCAGTTTTTGCGCGACCCATTCGTAGACCATTCTGCCCCCAGCGAAGACGGACTTGCAAGCTATGTGCAATGGTTGCAAACCTACTTGACAGCTTTTCCAGATTTCACCGTCGAAACTGAAGATTTCATCGCAGAAGATGATTTGGTCTCCACTCACTTAAAGATCACCGGAACGCAGCAAGCAGAATTTTTGGGCGCTCCTGCAACATGGAAACCGTTCACGATCTCTGGGATGCAGCTTTACCGAATCGCTGATGGCAAGATAAGCGAACGGTGGGGATGGGTCGATGTGATGTCTTTGCGTACTCAACTTGGGATTCAGGGATAGGGTTATTTTAATGGCGACGATTCAAGAACAAAATAAAGCGCGCGTGCGTGAGTACATCAGCGAAATAATCAATAAACATGTTTCGGGACGTTTTTCAGAATATGTCCCAGAAGATGGTATTGACCATAGCGCCCCGCCCGGAATGCCCGCAGGGTCGCTCGGTACCGAGATGTTCTTCAAGATGTTTTATGAAGCATCCTCGGATATGCACAACACCATCCTGAGCATGGCTGCCGAAGAGGATAAAGTCTCGTTCGTTTCGCAGGTCTCAGGAACGCACGACGGCGTTTTGATGGGGATGCCGCCAACGGGTAAAAAATTCTCGGTGACGATGTTAGAAACCGTCCGCATCGTGGATGGCAAGTATGCCGAACACTGGGGCGGCATGGATCTTTATTCCATGATGATTCAGCTTGGCGCGCTAAAAGACCCGAATCTGAAATCATTGCAGGCGAAATACCCTGCGATTGTTCAGCGATATATTGACGGCGTGAATAATCATGATGAATCGGCATTGCGGGAAGCGTTTGCAGTTGATTTTGTCGATCATAACAACGCCCAAGTGCAAGGGTTGCCGCAAGGGGTCGAAGGCGTGGTGATGGCACACAACATGCTTCACGAGTCGTTCAATGATATCACTTTTACCATTGATGACTACTCGATTGAAGACGATAAGATCGGCATTCGTGTCCATGCCGAGGGGACGCATACGGGTCCGTTTTACGGGTTCCCGCCGTCGGGCAAGAAGATTCAATGGACGGCACATCGCATCATCCGCATCGCTAACGGGCAAATGGTAGAGGCGTGGAATGAATTCGATCAAGTCGGCATTTTGCAGCAGATGGGGGTGATCCCGTCGTTTGCCACACCGCCGAATCCAGAAGCAAATAAGGCGCTTGTACGGCGGTTGTATGACGAAGAGAACAAAGGCAATGTTGATATCATCGATGAATTGATGTCGCCTGATTTTGTCATGCACGGCGACGCGCTGAACCCTTATCAAAAAGGTTTGGAACCGCTCAAAGCGGGTGTTGTGATGACCAAAGCTGCTTTCCCTGATTTGGTTGTGACCATCGAAGATATTTTGGCGGCGGGTGATAAGGTGATGGTGCGCTTGCGTTGGACGGGGACGAACTCGGTTCCGTTCATGGGGTTGCCGGCAAGTGGCAAGCAGATGTCATGGACGGCGATTGCGACCAATCGTATTGAAAACGGAAAGATCGTTGAACGCTGGTTTAATTCCGATGTTTTTAGTATGTTACAACAGCTTGGCATGATCCCAAGTTAGCCCATGCCTAATCGTCGATATGGGTGTAATGGATTATCGGTGATGGCACCAGCATAGCGCATTATGCTGGTTTCCATCAATCCCAATATCGTGGTGATTCGGATTACGGAGCAGCAATGATGTCTCTTGATGTGAATAAGCAAGTAGTCAAAGACTTTCATCAGGCGATCATGATTGAGCGCAATTTGAATGTTATCGCGCAGTTTTTGAGCGATCCTTTTGTAGACCATTCGGTACCTAGTGAATCGGGGTCGATTGCCAGCTATACCCATTGGCTGCAATCCTACTTGACAGTATTTCCAGATTTTGCCGCACAGATTGAAGATTTGACCGCTGAAAACGACTTGGTGGTGTGCCGGTTGTCATTATCGGGTACACAGCAAGCTGAATATATGGGTGCATCTGCAAGTTGGAAGTCATTTTCTGTGTCTGGATTACAGATCTATCGGATTGCCGATGGCAAAATTGTTGAACGGTGGAGCTGGATTGATACAATGAGATTGCGGGCACAACTTGGTATTGTGAATTAGATGCGCGCGGCATAATGAAAGGAGAAAAAGGCGTTGATGCGTCCCTAAGACAGGGTATTTTGCGCCAATTTTGATGACAACCCTACAGGACCAGAACAAAGCGCACGTTCGGAATTATATTGAAGAAGTGATCAATCATCACATTCTGGGACGGTTTTCGGAATATGTCCCTGAAGACGGTATCGACTACAGTTCTCCCCCCAATGTTCCGCGTGGCTACAAGGGCACGGAGATGTTCTTCACGATGTTTTTTGAAGGCTCGTCCGACGTTCATAATACTATTCACGAAATGATCGCCGAAGATGACAAAGTGAGCATCATCTCGACGATTTCTGGTACCCATGACGGTAATTTGATGGGTTTGCCGGCGACGGGCAAGAAGTTTTCGGCATTGTTGCTGGAAACGGTGCGGATCGCCGATGGTAAATATGCCGAACGATGGGGTGGCATGGACATTTATGGCTTAATGGTTCAACTGGGGGCATTGCAAGACCCGAACCAAAAGGCGCTGGCTGAACAATATGTCAAGCTCGTGGAAACCTATATTGGCGGCGT
>JBBRTY010000405.1:0-2831 GCA_038248285.1 Aggregatilineales bacterium | reverse complement strand
GTATTTATTCACCTACCCGTGCAGACCGCCATGAAATGGTACTCCATATCCACAAAGGGTCACAAACACACACAATGGGTTTATCCTCGGTAGGGGCATGATATATCATGCCCCTACATACCCATCCTGACCCGTTATCACCTGTGTGATGGGTTTCATGTCTCGTTCGTTGACCCTAACCCCCACCCCCTGCTTTTCCCTAGTTCGGATAGCCCTTCAAGCCTTGGAGCCCCTTGACCGCCGAGATCTCGCCGCCGTGAATGTACGGTTGGCGCAATGCCAGTTCAAGGACGACGTGGCGGGGCATGAGACCGAAACCGACGGACGTCAGATCGACCATTTCGGCGAGCGAGTCGGCGGTTTGGGTGGCGAGGTATTCATTCACGGAGGCATAAACGGCTTGGGCGTATGTCCGCGCTTCTTCCAAATTGACGGGTGAGGTGCGTCCCCATTGTCCCCAAGTGAAAAGTTCGGGCGGTTCTTCGGTACCGATCTTGCCCGCATAGGTCGTCGCCATCATGGGGGCATCGCCTTTGAGCAGCAGGTTCACAATCGCGTCTTCCGAAGTGATGATATGAACATATTGCGCCCCGATAGACGACACAATGCCTTCCGGCAACCAGTTGGCGACTTCTTCGGTGACATCGGACATAATCGCTTCGAGATGGTCGTTGGCAGTCTTGAATAACGCTGCGTATAAAACCTGAGTTTCCATGACATACTCCTCAATAATGGTGGTAAACGCGCTAGACAGTGATGGGACATCTTATTGTACAAACTAAAGCCCGAGCGCGAGATTAAGCCCCAGTGAACATTTGTCCCGCGCTTCTATCACTACGTCGATTGAGATTGCGCTAAATCGACAATCTTTTCTCTACACTTTTTAATCGGTTGTGGCAATGCCTTTACGGTATACTTTCGCTTTGCTTGCGCGTCATTATGTTTTGCGACTGCGCATCCCCTTTTTTCTGGCACTCGCCCTTCGTCCGTGGAGCAGTAAGGAAACCATCATCATGTCTGATTGTGATATCCTCGTCGTTGGTGCTGGGCACAACGCCCTCGTGTGTGCGGGCTATCTGGCACAGGCGGGGTACAAAGTGATCGTGCTAGAACGCCGCCACAAAGCTGGGGGCGCGGTCGTCACCGAGGAGATCGTGCCCGGCTATCAATTCGACTTGGGCGGGTCGGCACACATCTTGATCAACCATACGCCGATAGTGAGCGACCTCAAGCTCACCGACTATGGCTTGGATTACATCGACCTCGATCCGTTGTTCTTCGCCCCCTTCCCAGACGGCAAACACTTCACCATCTGGCGCGATCTCGACAAAACGTGCGAAAGTATCGCCGCCATTTCGCCGCGTGATGCCGAAAATTACCGCGCTTTTGTCAACCGTTGGAAACCCATGTCCGAAGGCATGGTCGGCGCTTTCTTAAACGCCCCTACGCCGCTCAACTTGGCGCGCTACCTTATGTTTGGGCAAGGCTTCAACGGCAATGGGCTGGAAAACCTGCAAGAGCTGATCAAGGGCTATGGTCAAGTGCTGCGCCAGTCGTTTGACGAGCCGTATGTCCCCGCCTTGATCGCGTGGATGGCGGCGCAATCAGGCCCCCCCCCCACCGAACCGTTATCCGCCCCGTTTGCCTTGTGGCACCCCATGTATCATGTCAGCGGCATGAAGCGTCCGCGCGGCGGGTCGGGCATGTTGACGCAAGCGTTGCAAAAGATGATCGAGGCGCACGGCGGGCAGGTGATCGTCAATGCCCCGGTCGCGTCGTTCTTGGTGGAAGGCGGGCGCGTGGTCGGGGCACATACCGACAACGGCGACACCTATACCGCCAAACGCGCCGTCGTCAGCGGGGCGCACATCTTCACCACGCTCAAGCTGTTGGGGGATCACGCCCCGGCGAAGGCGCGTGCTGCCATCGAGAAGGCGCGCATCGGCAACGGTTTCGGTATGATCGTCCGTTGTGCTGTCGATGAATTGCCCGATTACACCGCCAAACCGACGGCGACCAGCGACCGTGCCCCCGGCTTTGACGCCGCCTCGCAACATGTCGCTATGCAATTTATGTGCCCCGATGTGCAATATCTAGAGCGCTCGTATGGCGATTATCTGGCGGGGCGTCCGTCCGAAAATCCCGCCATCATCGCGATGACATGGTCGGCGGCGGATCGCTCCCTAGCGCCGGAAGGCAAGCATGTGCTGTTTTTGTGGGCGCAATACTTCCCCTATCAACTCGCCAGTGGCGAAAACTGGGACACCATTGCCGAACGCGAAGCGGGGCGTATCCTCGGTGTATTGCAACGTTATGCCCCTAACATGACGCGCGACAAGATCAGCGGGTGGCTGGTGGAGACGCCGCTGTATTTGGAGCGGGAACTGGGGCTGCATCGCGGCAACGTGATGCACCTCGAAATGTCGGTCGATCAAATGTTTTTGCTGCGTCCGGCGGCGGCGTTCAGCAAATATCGTGGTCCCTTGCCGGGCTTGTACCTGACCGGCGCGAGGACCCATCCGGGGGGCGGAATCATGGGTGCGGCGGGGCGCAATGCGGCGGCGGCGGTGCTGCATGATTTGTCGAGGAGCAGGGGTTAGGATTTAGGGATTGGGGATTGGCGCAACTATTAAGTCCCCTAACACCTGTGACTACTCAGGTATAGAAACAGAATAAAATAAATAGGGAGGCATGAAGACGTGAAGAAAAACAGGAAAATACCCCTCGAAACGTGGATGTAGGGGTGGATTAGGCGCTTGTCAATCGTTCGTTAACATGAAGGTTCCCGCGCCGAATATCCACCCATTTGCCGCCAACGGTCATTTCTCCCT
>JBBRTY010000404.1:0-2840 GCA_038248285.1 Aggregatilineales bacterium | reverse complement strand
CAACTCCCCACCCGCCTCTTGCCCGGCGGGGGTACGCAATGCCGCGTTCAACTGCTCATAATCTTCAAAATACACCTCTAACAGGCGATACAAGCGCGACTCTCCAAACGGCGAGCCGAGGATAGCGTTCACTTGTCGTCGGGTGATGTTCGGCATCCGTTCGACCAGTGCCAAGAAGTCATTGTAGACATTCTCAAATGCCTCGTGATCCTCCGGTCGGTTAAACTGAATGACAAATTTAACCGTCATTTCTTGTCATTGCCGCCGCGCAACAGCAAACCGAGGATGACGCCCACGATCAATACGGCGATGATGATCCAAGTGCTGTTCTCTTCAACGGTCTTTTGGGCATCCTTGCGGATTTCGTCCACATTGTGCCCATGTAAATAGACCGCCGCCTTCTCAAAGCCGTGCGCCACCTCGTCCACCGCTTTGATGACTTCGGCATCCGCCCCAGCAGCGCGAGTCTGCTTGCGTAGGGTCAGCGCCGAGTCGTTCAAGGTCTTGACCATGCTCAAACGCGCTTGTTCGGCGGCTTGCCGGATTTCGCGCGCCACTTCGTTCACATCAGGTGCATCAGCTGTGATGTTCTCATGCGCCCCATTTGAGGCTTGTGGTTCAGTCATGATACGTTGCCCACCGCTTTCGAGTAATGGATCAATCAACGAGAAGACTGCCATTATAGTGCCTATTTTCGCAGGGTTCTATGATGAGGACGGGCACAATCTAGCCCGCCGCCTCCATATACGCTATAGTGTGGGGAATCCTTTCGACTATCGCAAAGCTGAAAACAGACCTTTTATGAGTACGACCACGCTTAAATCACCGGTTCAAGCCTCCCAAAACACCAATATCGTCGTCGCTTTTCTCGGCTTCATCGCTATCGGCATGAACGCCGGCTTGCTCGGCTTGGCATGGACACCCATGCGCGCCGAATTTGGTCAGTCGCTAGACGCGCTCGGCTTGCTGCTGTTGGCATCCACCATTGGCTATCTCGCCAGCAGTTTCTTGTGTGGTGCCGTCACGGGGCGCATCGGCATCGGCTGGACAGTCTTGTCGGGCGGGTTACTGCTTTCGGCATCGCTGGCGGCGGTTGCCATCCTGCAAACCTGGTGGCTCATCATCCCGATTTACATCATCGCAGGTATCGGCACCGGGCTGATCGATGCGGGCTTAAATTCTTACATCGCCGAACACCACAGCAAACGCACGCTCAATTGGTTACATGCCTGTTTCGGCGTGGGCACTACCATTATCCCCATCGTCATGACGCGCATCATCGAAACCGACACCTCTTGGCGTTTAGGATTTGGACTCGTCGCTGGCTTTTGCGTGCTGGTCACGATCAGCTTTGGGGTCATGCTCAAGCGCTGGCAAGTGATGGCAGCTCAAACCAATCGTGCCGAGACAGGCACCGGCATCAGCCTACTCGACACGCTAAAAATTCCGGCGGCATGGATAGGGATCGTTTTATTCTTCGTTTACGCCGGGCTAGAATCCTCGCCTGGGACATGGATGTATCCGCTCTACAATCAAGAACGCGGCATCGCCGCCGCCACCGCCGGCTTCTGGGTCAGCGTGTATTGGGGGAGTTTCACGGTAGGGCGTATTTTCTTCGGCGCGATCATCAATTACATCCCCAACAACCTGCTCATTCGTGCTTGTCTGCTCGGCACCCTCATCGGGGCAGCCCTAGTTTGGTGGAGTCCATCGCCAGAGATCGGTTTCTTCGGTTTAGCATTGCTCGGTTTCGCCCAATCACCAATGTTCGCGGTGTTCATCTCGCAAACACCCTCCCTGGTGGGCGCGCGCTATGCCCCCAATGTGATCGGCTTTCAGGTGGCGGGCGCGGGTTTGGGCGTGGCGTTGATCCCCGGCTTACTCGGTGTCATCGCGGATCGCAGCTCGTTAGAGATCATCCCGCCGCTGTTGCTGGGCTTTGCGGTGATCGTGGTCATCCTCTACGAGATCAGCCAGCGCCTTACGCGACGGAATGCCGCCCTGTAGGGGTAAACACCTCACCCTAAACCCTTCTCCTGTGGAGGGGTTTAGGGATCGCTTAACTTGGTGCATGTGCGGCAAACCCAACGCTCTCCCTACGCTGTTAAGAATACCCAAAGGTGAACCGATGAAACTAAATCGGCGGTTGCCATTGTTAGAATTGGCGCTCACCGTCAGTGCACAAGAGCCGTCCACCCCTGAGAAGATTTTTACCCTAGAACTGCCAAACACATTGCCGACAAGAAACAGGGCTGCCCATACCTTTGGAAGGATGCCCAAAAAAGCGTTGTTCATCACACCGCTTCGCCGCGGTCACTTTCAGGCGATTCAGAAGGAGATTTCTTCTTGCGCGGCTGCACCGACCTCTGCTCGGTCAAACAAGACCAGGTGATTTGTATCAATATGAGCTTAAAACGATTTTTGTTTGGGGTAGTCGCATAGGCAAATTATGATTAGCGCAAATTAGCGCTGCTACTCATCGTTCATTCAGTCGTTCCCATAGCAACTGAAAGATGTGCCTGAACAAAGCGCCAGTTTCCCTCATCATATTGTAGCACGGCAACAAATCGGACATGATCCTCCATTGCTTGGTCGTTAACTTTAAGGTGGCATAACCCCTCAGCTACCAACCACGCGATTACACCGGCAACGGATACTGAATACCACTGCCAATCAAACCGCAAATATTCCGTTAATCGCCAATCCCGCTCCGCCTGTTGGCGAATGGCATGGGAGCCTATGCAGCGTTCGAGCCATTCTGGACCCGTATAAATAGTATGTTCACCGGGCACAAAAAGTGCCATATACTGCTCAATATCGCGCTCTACATGCTGTGCTGT
>JBBRTY010000403.1:0-2852 GCA_038248285.1 Aggregatilineales bacterium | reverse complement strand
GAACCCTTGATCGCTGCCCTTGCCGATGAAAGTAAACGTGTACGAGGGGAGGCGGCAGGGGCGTTAGGGAAATTAGGTGATGCGCGGGCGGTCGAACCCTTGATCGCTGCACTTGCAGATAAAAGTGACAGTGTTCGACTTGCGGCGGCATTTGCGTTAGGAGAATTGGGTGATGCGCGGGCGGTCGAACCGTTGAAGGCACTATTCATGTATAAAGAATCCTCGGTGAGAGAGGCAGCAGCGGCAGCCTTGGCAAAGCTGGAAGCCCCATAAACACCCGCTTGCAATCCGATCATCCAACGGGATAAAAGCGAAGGGCTTCACGTAGTCGCGAATGTTGTGTATTAAATATAAAAGCTATTCTAAGGTCTATAAAAGATACGCATATACCGCTGCCGTCATCCCCCCCCACTGGCGTGTCCTTTATGGTGTCTCCGCCAAATCCCCCTTATCCTGCCCCCTGTGCGACTTTTGTGCGCTAAGTTACGTATACTCTACCAAGAAGCGGGCACGGTATAGGAAGCGGATAATGTTTAATTTTATCGAGCAAGTGATCACCACTGTGTTCGGCAAAGCGGGCACAGATTTGATGAACTCATTGGCACACGGTGCGGATGAAGTCTACGATTTTGTCTATGTGCGCGTGTTCGGCTTGCCGTTTATCATTTTGGGCGCGCGGCAAACCGGCAAGACCACCCTCATCGAGTGGTTGCGCCAAAACGTGGCATCGATGGAAGGTTTTACGCCCGCGCCCACAGCCCCCGGCGGCGATGAGGTCTCACCCTTCACCAGCTTTATCGGTGATGAATCGATCCGCCTCAAGCCGATTCGTGATGTCGGCGGGGAACATGAAATGTGGGAAACCGACTGGGTGGAACTGTTCCGCGAGGCGCGCCCCCGCGGGATCATCTTCTTGATCGATCATAGTGATGTCTTGAAGCACAAAGACGCGCTCAACTTTGTCATGAACATGATCGAGGAAGAGCAAGGGGCACAACGCAACCTGCAAGCCCTGTTGGTGCTGGTCAACAAAAGCGATCTGTGGCTCAAGACGACCACCCTTGATAAGGTCATGACGCAGTACGGCAACGAGGTCAAGCGGCTGAACAATCAGGCGGATCGCTTGGGCTACAAGGCGCTCATTTATTCCAGCAGTATCTCGACGGGCGTGGGGGTGCGCGACGCCATGCACGCCTTCTTCAACTTGATCCGCCCGACGCCTCGATAAGCGGGCAAGGACTGGCGCTTGCAATCCTTCCCTGATGCCATCGGGGAGGGAGGTTCTTTTTCTGGGATTCTAGTATACTTCTCTCGATACCCGATGGAGGAGGAACCCCCCGATGTTTAGTTTTGGTGGCAATCGCCGCAGCGCCTCGCGGATGCAAAATTATGGGCAAACGGTCGAGCAAATTTTGCTGGAGATCGGCTACGACCCCGTCGCCTCGCGCATGAACACCGCCGACGGCTTGGGCTGGCGCTTCCAACGCGGCTCCGCCATCATCGAGGTCTATGTGATTCAGCGGGAAGATGCCGGTTCGCTGCAAATCCTCGCGCCCATCCTGCACCTGCCGATGACCAATTTACTGCCGCTCTATCGTCACCTGCTGGAACTCAACCTCCAGCTGACGACGGCATCCATCGGGGTCTATCTGGATGTGGTCTACATCTTTAATGAGCGCCCGCTGGAAGGCTTGGATGCGGCAGAAGCCAACGACATCATCAGCCGCGTGGCGGATTATGCCGATGAACTCGATGATAAGCTGCAAGGGGAGTTTGGCGGACGCCTGTACGGGCGCATCTAAACCGCGCGATGCTGTCTGGGGGGGTTCACCGCCCAAAGGGGCGCGCAGTCTTGCGCCCCCCTAACCCGCCAAGTGCCGCAACACCGTCGCGACCGCTTCCACCGAGAACGCCTCCGCTTCCTCCCCCCCAAAAGCCACCACTGCTGTTTGCAGCGCCCGCCATGATCGCGTCCAGCCGTGCTGCTGCGTCGCGCTGGTCTGATAAAAATGCGCCAGCCGCCGCGCCTCGGCATCGTGTCCCAACTGCGCCGCCAATACCAACGCCCCCGGCACAATCCAGATGAGCATATCGCTGTGCCCAAAATACCCTTGCCGATCCAGCCATGCCAATTGCGCCCGTGCCGCTGCCGTTTTTTGACATGCCACCCACCCTAGGAACAGGCTGAAACTACACAAAAAATAGAGATCGGGGTTCAGCGTGCTGTGCCAAAAAGGGATGTTATCCATGTGCATCGCCAACATTTCGGGCAACGCCTCATCAAAAGCAGGTTCGTCCGCCCCCAATGCCACCATGATCCGTACCCCCCATGCCGTACACTGGGCGGGATCGCTGGTGATTTGTTGGACTTGATCGGCAAAACGGGTCGCGGCGGGACGATCCCCCATAAAAGCCAGCACCCAACCCAGTGCGAAGGCGCGATAAACTGCCATCAGCGGATTATTGAAATTGGTCTTGAAATAGGTTTCCACCGCCCGCATTTCTTTGTGGGCAGCGGCGAGATCGCCCGTCATCAGTGCCAGTTCCCCACGCAGCGCCAATGTTTCGTAGTCACGGATGGCATCCCCGATATGAATGCGCAGACGGAGACTCTCCTGCATATAAATATGAGCTTGCGCGCGGTCAGACAGGCGGAGGGCAGCATAAGTCAACCCGCGCAACACCAGCGATATGTAATATTGGGTGTGGGCGCTGCGCAACGCTTGCGCTTCGTCCGCGCTCAGTTTTTCGTAAGCATACTGGCGATAAATATCATGCAGCGTGTAGCGTTGCTGTGCCGCTTGATGGTTGACCAGCGATTTGATCACCAGAACTTGCAGATGGCTGAGGCG
>JBBRTY010000402.1:0-2864 GCA_038248285.1 Aggregatilineales bacterium | reverse complement strand
GCTACCCCTCATCCCCCGACCCCTTCTCCCAGCCGCTTCGCTTTTGGAGAAGGGGAGAAACGCAGTAGAAAGTCCCTCGCCCCGCCGCTTCGCTTATGGAGAGGGATTGCCGCTTCGCTTTGGGTGAGGGGTGTGTAGTTATAAATCGGCGAATGAGTATTATTACAGCGCGGTTGCGGGCTATCGCGGGCAGATCGGGCGCAATGCCGCCATCCCCCATGCCCTTGCCAATAACATTGTTTTCCAAAAAGGAGATGTCCTCGTGACCGGAGCGGCGTCCTCGGTCTGGGGCTATAATTCCGAGCTGGAACGCACCATGTTCGTGGGGGAACCGGATGATCAACAGAAATTCTTCTTCGATCACATCTTGGCGTTGCAAACCCTCGCCATCGAAGCGATCCGACCGGGGCGTACCTGTGATGAGGTTGATCATGAAGTGCGCGCCTACTATGAACGCCATGATTTGATGCGCTATTGGAAACACCATGTGGGGCACACGCTCGGCTTGCGGTATCACGAGGGACCGTTCCTTGATTTGGGAGATCCGACCGAGATCAAGCCGGGCATGGTCTTTACCGTTGAGCCGGGGCTGTACGCGGCAGGGGTGGGCGGCTTCCGTCATTCTGATACGGTGGTCGTCACCGAAAATGGTATCGAAAGCCTGACCTTTTATCCGCGTGACCTTGAAAGCCTCATTATTCCCGCCTAATCAAAGGATGCTTTAAGTGATGCACAGCCTACCCTTCAATAAGCCCGGCAATTGGTATCGTGGCAACCTGCATACTCACTCGACCCGCTCGGACGGACGCTATGCGCCGGAAGTGGTCTGTCGAATGTATCGCGAAAATGGCTATCATTTTTTGGCGATTACCGATCATTTCATGGAACGGTTTGGCTACCCGATCACCGATACCAGCGCTTTTCGGACGGATAATTTTACGACGCTCTTGGGTGCCGAGTTGCACGCCGGGAAGACTGCGACGGATGAGCTATGGCATATTTTGGCGGTGGGGCTGCCGTCTGATTTTGCGCCCAATCTGCCGTCTGAAGATGGCGTCGGTATCACCCGTCGGGCATTGGCAGCCGGGGGCTATCTCGCGGTGGCGCATCCCGCATGGTACAACTTGACCGAACAAGATGTTATTTCGCTGGCAGAAGCACAAGCCATAGAGGTGATCAACGGCATTTCGGCGGATCACAACGACCGCATTGATAGTTGGTATATGGTCGATGTCATGTTGGCGCGGGGTTATCGGTTTCACGCTTTGGCGACCGACGATACGCATCATAAGCCGGGCTTTTATGATATGTTGCGCGGGTGGACTTGGTTAAAAAGCGAGGTTCTGACGCCTGAGTCGATCCTCGAAGCGCTGAAACGTGGGGACTACTACAGCAGCACCGGACCGCAAATCTTTGATGTACAGGTCATTGGCAAGGAAACGATCAAGATTCGTTGCTCCCCCGCCAGTAGTATTTTTGTGACCGGCAAAGGGGCACGCGCCAGCCAACAGCATGGCGGGGGTATCACCGAAGCGGAATTGAATATCCGCCGCTTAGAAAGCCCGTATTGCCGTGTCACCGTGCGCGATGCCGACGGTGGGCGGGCGTGGACGAATCCCATTTGGTTGGATGTATAGCCAGACAGGGCAGATCGTTCGTCTGCCCTATGATTTTGCGCTATTCGCTCAAATCGACGGCATGGAAGTGGGGCAACACATACCGTGCCATTTGCTCCAGACCTTCGATGTCGTCCAAATCAAGCCATTGCAGCATGAAGCGTTCCACGCCGGCATCCACGTAAGCGCCGATCTGATCGACAATCATGGAGGGGGTGCCGGCGATGGCGCGCCCGTCCATGCGCAATTCCTCTGGGCTTTTGCCGGTCTCATACTGGATGCGTCGCCAATCCATGTCATCCCGCGCGACTGTTGCGCGCGTCATCAGCGAGCGTTTGACCTCGCCCGAAGCGCGTCCAAATTCATAGAGCAATTCGTTGAGCTTGGTCGTCCGTTCCCGGTAGGTTTCGGGCGAGATGAAGACGCCATTCCATTCGTCGGCATATTCCGCTGCGAGGGGGAGCGTTTTGTTGACGCCATTGCCGCCGATTAAGATTGGAGGGCCGCCCGCGCGTTGGGGACGAGGCAGCATCAGGGCGTTATCGAGCGAGAAATGTTTGCCGGTATAGCTCACTGGGGTATCGCTGAGCAGGAGGCGCACGATGATCTCTAGGGCGTCTTTAAGCATGGCATAGCGGGTGGGGAAATCGTAAAACGGCACACCGAAGGCATGGTGTTCCCGTTCTTGCCAGCCAGCCCCCATGCCCAAGACCACTCGCCCATCGCTGAGATCATCAACAGCGCTTGCCATGCGCGTGAGGATCGCCGGATGGCGAAAGGTAACGGGTGAAACAAGGGTTCCCAGTTCGATCCGGTTGGTGTAGGTTGCGGCATAGGTCAGCGAGACCCATGTTTCCAGCGATGCTTGATCGGGCGGTTGTGGATCGGTAAAGTGATCTGAACGAAATACACTTTGATAACCGAGCTGTTCAGCAGTGCTAAGAATGCGCCGCCACGTATCCCAATTCAGTCCCGACTGTCCTTCAATCATTAAACCAATCGATACCATCGTCTCGCCCCGTTCATATAAATCTATATGGTCTGAGTCCATCCCTCCTATTATGATACAGCGCATAGCGATTTATGACCAATTCCTACCCCCTAACCGGGTGCATTTCACTTTAGTGCAAAATATGCTCGTCATGGTACCGGGGGAAATGTGGGGTTTCAAAGGGCGGATATTCGGCGCGGGGACAATATGAGTTGATAACATTTGACAAGCGCCTAATCCGCCCCTACAACGATCTC
>JBBRTY010000401.1:0-2865 GCA_038248285.1 Aggregatilineales bacterium | reverse complement strand
TGTAATGTGACATTGGCGAATTATTATAACACGCGCTCAACGCAATGTCTACATTCTAGATCAGCATGAATGAACCTTGATTAAGTGTAGGGGATATTATCGCCGAGCGGAGTCTTCGTTCACACGAAAGTTCTTGCGCCGTAACTCCTCTCGTTTACCCCGCTTCGCCCCGTCGCCGCTCGAATAGCGTAAAGTTGGCAATCGTGAACCCCAACAGCAGCAGCACCAAGATCACCGTCATGGCATTGACATAGCCCCAATTGCGGCGTTCCGGGATCGTCTGAAAAATCAGGTACAGCAGCAGAGTCGCGCGGTTGCCCGGGTTGCCCATCCCCAACGCTTGCAACTGCTCCACGGTTTGGAAGGCGAAAATAAAATTGACCACCAGCACGAACAAGGTCGTGCGGTTTAAGAGCGGCAGCGTCAAATAACGGAATGCCTGCCATTTTGACGCGCCATCCAGCCCCGCCGCCTCGTACAATTCGCGCGAGATATTTTGGATGCCCGCCAAGTAAAAAATCATATAATACCCGGCTTGTTTCCAGATGTTGACCACGATCACCGATGCCAACACGGTGTTGGGGTTGCCCAACCAGTTGACGCCCGCCCCGCCGAAGCCCCGCAGGATGGTGTTGATCACGCCGACGCTATCCGAGAACAAAAATGCCCAGATGCTCGCTGCGCCGATCAAAGGCAAGAGCGCGGGGTAGAAAATGCCGAAGCGCCAGACCCCCATAAAAGGAATTTTTTGGTTGAGCAACAGCGCGAACCCCAACGCCAGCGGCACGCTGACCAGCACCGTCACCACCGCGAACGCCAGTGTGTTGCCGATGACGGGCACGAAATTGGAGCCGATGAAGTGCGCCGGATCGAAGAGGTCGGCGTAATTGTCCAAGCCGACGAACACCGGCGCTTCGCGGACATTGCGTGGGATGCTGTACAGGCTGTCGATCACGGTATTGACGGCGGGCAACAGGGTGAACAAGAACACCAGCACCAACGTCGGCGCGATCAACAGATAGGGGAAGGCGATCTGCGCAAGGGAACGGCGTTTCGGGACGGGTGTCGTCTGCATGGGGGTGCCTTAAAAGAACGAAATGAAAAAATAACGGGGACAAAAGGGGGCAAGCCAACGGATCACCCCCCCAAGCCCGACTCCCTAAAGCTTACTTGTATTCTGCCAACAGCGCATCGATTTGTTCTTGCGCGGCTGCCATCGCTGCCGCCGAGTCCGTTTCGGCACCGCTGATCACGCCGCTCAAGGTGGCGTTGATAATATTTTGCACGTCGATGCTGCGATAGCTGCTGAATTCCTTGCCCGCGAATGCCAGTTGATCGCGCGCGGCGAGGTATTGCGGTTTTTCAGCGGCGAGCGACAGCAGGGGGTCGAGTTCCCACGCGCTGGCACGGGCGGCGATGTAACCGGTGGCTGCGCCCCAGTCCGATTGAATCTCCGGCGAACCCAAGAAACTCGCCCACAGCCACGCCGCATCAAGTTCTTCTTGCGAGCGTTCTTGACCAATGGGGTTGAACAAATACAGGTTGCCGCCGCCGGTGGGCGCGCCAAAACCAGTGCCATCTTCGCCCGCCGCGCCCGAAGGCAAGAAGCCGACGCCGACTTCAAACGGGGCGTCGTTGAGGATACGAGTCAGGCTGCCGGTGGTGTGATAGATCATCGCGGCTTGTCCGGCGATGAAGGCGGTCGGGGTATCGCCCCACACGCTGCCGCCGACGGGTCCGACGCCGAATTCGCTACCGAGCGCGGTCGCGTTGTCGAGCGCTTGGATGACGGCGGGGTCGTTCATGACGACCTCGGTCGGGGTCGCGCCGATGATGTTTTGACCGTTGGCGATGGCGAAGCTTTGGAACATCCAAATGGGGAAGCCGCCCGCGAACGGCACCAATACGCCCCAACGCTCGCCATCGGGCAAGGTCAGCGCTTGCCCCATCGAGACCAGTTCTTCATAGTTGGCGGGGGGGGCATCGAAATCGGCTTCTGCCAGCATGTCCACGTTGTAATACAAGATCGGGGTGCTGCGTTGGAAGGGCAAGCTCCACACGGTGCCTTCTTCATCGATACTATTCAGCAAGAAGCCGGGGAAAATGTCAGCGGCAACAGCGGCACCGTCTTCGCTGGCGTCCAAGAAGTCTTGCACGGGGATGATGTTGCCATCTTCGATGAAGCTGAGCAGGTCAATCGACAACATGACCGCGACATCGGGACCCGCGCCCCCGCCTTGCAGTTCGGTCTGGATGGTGTCGCGGGTTTGGGTATAGCTGCCCGTGTAAACGGCGTTGATATCGATGCCAGGGTTGGCTTCTTCAAATTGGGTGGCGTAACGGTCGATGATGAGGGAGACGTTATCGCCAATCGCCGACGGGAAATAGAAATCAACGACGATGGGTTCCTGCGCGGATGCGCCGAACGTCAGGGTCGCCAGCAGTGCCAGCGAAACCAACAGCAGAGCAAGACGAGGTGTACGCATAGTTTGGCTTTTCCTTTAATGATGCCTACGAAACGGAGGACATTTTACATTCTGAGTCAGGACTGATTCAGAACGATGGCATGATAACGCGGCAATGTTAAAGGAGGCAAGCGGTTCTGTTATGGAATGTACCTGAGAAGTTACGTGCCCCCCCAAAAAATAACACCCCTTGATTGCACACTCAGGGCTTCCGCATGTGACACTCCGCAACCGCTAAAGCGGCGCGGCTTCTTGTGGAGTCGTGTCTCTGACGAGTCTTTCGGCTCCAAATAGCCACGTCACTGACAGCAAGCGATCACGATTCTCGCTTTCACGAGCTACTTGGCTTTTACAGGAAAGGGGGAGAAACACAGTAGAAAGTCCCTCGCCCCGCCGCTTC
>JBBRTY010000400.1:0-2896 GCA_038248285.1 Aggregatilineales bacterium | reverse complement strand
GCTCGGACGCGAGTTTGTGCGCGTTAGCTTGGGCGGTATTCGTGATGAAGCCGAAATTCGCGGGCATCGGCGCACCTATATTGGCGCGCTCCCCGGCAGGCTTTTGCAGACGATGCGGCGTGCAGGAACGATCAATCCAGTGTTCATGCTGGACGAAATTGATAAACTGGGCACCGATTTTCGCGGTGATCCGTCGTCAGCACTGCTCGAAATTCTCGATCCTGAGCAAAACAATGCCTTTTCGGATCATTATCTCGATGTGCCCTACGATCTGTCGCGCGTTCTATTCATTACGACTGCCAACGATCTATCCCCCATCCCTGCGGCACTGCTGGATCGTTTAGAGATCATCGAGTTCAGCGGTTATACAGAAGAGGAAAAGATCGCGATTGCGCGGCAATTCTTGATCCCCAAGCAGCATGAAGCCAATGGCTTGGTGAGCTATGGGGTTAGCTTCGAGACTTCGGCACTTCAAAAACTCATCCGTGAGTATACCTATGAAGCCGGTGTGCGCAATCTTGATCGCGAGATCGCCAATATCTGCCGCAAAATCGCGCGCTTGATCGCCGAAGGCAAACGCTTCGCGCGCGGGGTCAATGCGACTCACGTCGATCGTTTCTTAGGACCCCCTCCTTTCCTCGATATGCGTGCCAATGACTCGGACGAAATCGGCATCGCCACCGGCATGGCATGGACGCCTTACGGTGGCGAAGTTCTCACCATTGAAGTCAGCGTCATGGCGGGCAAAGGCACGCTCTTGTTGACCGGATCACTAGGGGATGTTATGCAAGAATCAGCCCAAACCGCGCTCAGTTATATGCGCGCGCGGGCTGAGGACTTCAACGTTCCCTTTGATGATTTTGAAGATTTTGATATCCATATCCACCTGCCCGAAGGTGCAGTCCCGAAAGATGGACCCTCCGCTGGCGTCACCCTCGCCATTGCGCTCATCTCCGCGTTTACCGAACGCAAGATTCGCAGCGACTTTGCCATGACGGGCGAAATTACGCTGCGCGGCAAGGTCTTACCGGTAGGCGGGGTCAAAGAAAAAGTATTGGCAGCACGACGTGCCCGTATCAAAAATATCATCCTGCCCAAGCAGAATGAACACGATCTTGTTGATATCCCGCGTGAAGCCAAAAATGATCTGAATTTGCATCTCGTCGAAAATATGCAGCAAGTGATCGACCTCGTGTTGATGGAACGCTCCGATAGCGAACGCAATCTTGACCGGATTCGCCGTGAGCGCGATAAAGACCAACACGAAGACGAATAAGACAACTCATGAACGCGGATGAAGTTCTATCCTCACTTAACACAGGACGTTCACGAGTTTTCGATTGGTTAGCGGATAACACCCCAACCGAAACCATCGCCAATCTCCTCGCTGCTATGGGCAATACGGCGGGGGGACGGGTCGTGATCGGCATCTTCGGTCAACATGGCAAAATCCTCGGCGTTCGGGAACCCGCTGTCATGATCGAGCGGGTCTTGCAGGCTTCGCTCAATATTACGCCACCGATGATCCTGCCCCTGCCCAAAGTCGTGATGGTCAACGAAAAATCGGTCATTGTGGTGGATATCCCAGAAGGAATGCCCGGAATTTACGCCATCAACGGGCGTTTCCTCGGCAGAAAAGAGGGACAAAACACACCGCTTAGCCCCCATGATCTCCATCGTCTGTTGATTGAGCGGGGTGTGATGCACTTTGAAACCAATGTGCCGGATGGCGCAACCCTTGATGACATCAATTGGGTCAAAGCACGTGCCTACGCCAACCAAGTGATGGGGGGCACCAACGCTGATGCTGAACAACTGCTGCTGCGGCGGGGGTGCTTGGCGCGGGTCAAAGATGTTTTAAAACCTACCCATGCCGGCATTTTGTTGTTCGGTAACGATCCCCAACGCTTTATCCGCAATGCCGAAATCACCGCTGTGCGCTTTGCTGGCAACGCCATGAGCGATCAGTTCTCGCGCCAAGATTTGACCGGCACCTTGCCTGACCAAATCACCCGCGCGGAAACATTTCTGCGCGATCACATGCGCAAGCAAGTCAGCCTCGGCAAAACGATGGCGCGCAACGAAGCCTACGAATACCCGCTGGAGGCGGCGCGCGAGCTGTTGGTGAATGCCGTCGCCCATCGCGATTACAGCATCATTGGCGATGGTGTGCGTCTTTATCTCTTTGCCAACCGTCTGGAAGTCACCAGCCCCGGCGAACTTCCCGGTCCGGTTACGATTGATAACATTAAAGACGCTCGTTTTTCGCGCAATCCGGTGATCGTACAGGTGTTGGCGGATATGGGCTTCATTGAGCGTTTAGGTTATGGTATTGACCGCGTATTCGCGCTGATGGCGGAAACCCAACTGCCCGCGCCCGAATTCACTGAAATCGCTGGCGTAGTCCGAGCAAAACTACAAAGAGCAGAGATAGACTCAGAAACCCCGATTCCCCCTGCTCTCGAAACAGTTGCCCTTCTTGTCGAGGCACGATATCAAGGGGTCTCACTCAATACGCGCCAAGAAGCTGCCATCCTCTTTCTCACCCGTGATGGCAATCCACGCATCACCAACAGCAACTTGCAAAGCCTGTATCCCGAGGTTCACCCCGAAACAATTCGGCGCGATTTATCCGACCTTGTCACCAAAGATCTCTTTGAAAAACATGGTCAAAAACGGGGATCATACTATATCCTCAAAACCGAATCTGCTTCTCTCCCTATCGCATAAAGCACAACAAACGTAACTGCTCAGGCTGAAAAACGGTCGGTAATAAAGGGAGAAATGACTGTTGGCGGCAAATGGGCGGATATTCGGCGCGCGGACTTTCATGTTAACGAACGATTGACAAGCGCCTAATCCGCCCCTACATCCACGTTTCGAGGGGTATTTTCCT
>JBBRTY010000399.1:0-2915 GCA_038248285.1 Aggregatilineales bacterium | reverse complement strand
AGCACGTCGACGTGCCCGAGGCGCTCCGCTGCGGCCTTGGCCAAAGTCGCCGCCGCACCGGGCTTCGAGAGATCGAGCGCCAGATGCGGCCCACACTTCCTTGGCATGGAACGGCGTCGCCGTCGGGCTGAGCAGCATCGTGATCAAATGGCGGAAGGTGCTTTTGCCCCGCAAGAAAATGGTGGCGATAAAATGCACCAGCCCCATCTGCACAAACAAGCTGATCAAGGCGCTGATGAGGGTGAAAATGCCGATGGGCAACAGGGTAAAAAAGGTGATTGCGGCAACGGCTTCTTGTAAATTAAGCACTGGGTCAATCTGCCGCGCCCGTGCCCCAGATTCGGTGAGAGTGGTAATTTGACCCAATAAATAGCCATTCCACACTTGCACGCCGATCAAGGCGATCAGCACAGGACCCACCGTGACGATCAGCACAAAAAGAAACATTTCAAACCAGAAGTCGGCAGCTTTGGTGGCGCGCACGGTCGTCAAATGGGTATCGACCTTCTTTTTCTTGGCGGCGACATTGGCATCACTGACGAATTTCTCGCGTTCCTTGGGGTTGACGATGGACTGAAGCGCTTCTTCATCGCTCAAACCGGTGACGACACCGGCGACATTGCCAAAATAGCCATCATTGATCAAGTTCGGGTCAAGGCTAAGCGCCTCGGTCAGATACTTCATGGCGCGGGCTTTGCGCCCGGCTTCCGCATCCGTCAGCGCATCTTGAGTATATTGGCGGGCGCGTTCGCGGGCTTCGGGCGGCACCCGATACTTGATGCCCCGCACCGGCCCCCTGCCGTCTACGGGGCGGGGCTGCTCCTCATCTTTATTGAACGGTTTTTCGTCCGGTGCCATAAACACTGGGGCTGCCAGCTTGCGGGCATAGGTCGGTTCAACAGGTTTGGCGGGCAACACGGGGGCCGCCTCCGCCGACCCTTCTTGATCCATAAATACCATTCCGCGCCGGCGCGAAGACTTCATTTCGGGCGGGGGATCCATCGTCGGGGTGATGGGTTGCGCCGGGGTAGCGGGCGTCGGCGTGGGGTCTGCGCCCGTTTCTTTGCGGATATACAAACCGGCTTTACGGGCGAGATCGCGCAGTTCTGGGTCGCTATCATTCCGCACGACCTCAGCCAGTGCCCGCAACGCGCTCGCGTCTTTGGATTTGCCGAGGGCGATGATTGCCGCACGCCGGACGGCGGGGTCAAAATCGTTCAGTTGCCGAAACAGATCATTGAGCATCATCTTTTCCCCATTGGATACGCCTCACTGATAGGGACATGATAGCTCATACCCGCTCAATCGCCAAAAGCAGGATTTATCCTGCCGGACAGAGTCATTCATAGCGCGATAGCGATGCCTTCGGTGGTGCCGATCAGGATAAAGACCTGACCACTCCCCCGATCCATGAACAACGTCCCCCCGTCAAAAGCTTGGATGGCGATCTGTGCCCCGCCCTCGTCGGTGCGGGCAAAACCGAGCGCGGCGCGCACCCCCGACACTTGCTGCCAAACCGCCCCGAACCCCAAGATCGGCACGCGCAACCCAACCGGAGGGCTGATCGCTTCTTCCACCACTGACGGCGCGACCGAGACGAACCAATAACGCCCTTCGCTGCCGGGCGTGACCGCCAGCGCATAAATCGCGCCGGAGGGCAAATAGACCATGATCCCGCGCTCAAAGTCTTGCCGCGAGCCGGAGTCATAAAACACGGCGGGCGAAGCCGCACAGCCCAACGACGCCGGCGCGCGTGCCGCCCATACCCCGCCAAAAATCGCATCAGGCGTATAAGTACACGCGCTGGCAGTGGGCGCGGTGTTGTTCACTGGCGCGCGCAACGTGCCCACGAAACGATCCGCATCGCCCACCGCCCCCGCCTCCGCCGCGCCTAAAAAGGTGCCGACATACACAGTCGCTTGTGCGGGACGAGTCGGCAGCGAGGTGCTGGTTTGGGCGGGCAGCGCAAGCCGCGTCGCTTCGCGCTGTCCGACATCGGGAGTGGGCGAAATGAACACGGTCGCCAATAATTTCACCGGGGTGATGGGCGCGGGCAGCGTCGCGCGGTCAGGGGGCGACAGGCTACCACAGGCGGCGCAAAGTAGCAGCACGACTAGGCACAGGGGGCGAACCCTTCGGAATATGCGCATGACCCCCAACGGATTACCCCTCCATTCGGTAAGCTTCTGGCAATAATTCCCACTGAAGCGAATCATCCAGCGTGCGCATCAAGGCAATCGCTTCTTCTAGGCTGGCGACACGGCGATAACGAATCCCCAACATCTGAACTGCGGTATCACTGACCCACCTCACCAGCACCGACGGATTCGACATCACGATAATCGTCCAAATAAGTTTTGGTGGCGATTTCACCGTGCGGACATGCTTAACCGTTTCCACCAACGCCGGCATCTGCGTTGCGGTCGCGATATTAAGGATGACATGCACATTTGACAACGGCGAAGCATTGATAAGTCCGGGAGTTTTTTGGGCGAGATCAATGACCTCCTCCGCAGTGATAGCGCCCGAGAAATTGATAAACATAAGCTGATTTTCGATCAGCCATGTTATGGAATGAGGCATAAAAATCTCCACTAAATTTTACAACAGTGCAACCCAATGCGGCACTTTTCAGTCCCCCAAATAATAACATAGCAATGTCGCAAAGTTGTGTTGGGGTTTGTGAGATTGTACTGAGAGAGTGATGGTGTTTATGGTGGCGCTTGCGATGGCGCTTGTGGGGTGCATTTCACTTTAGTGCAAAATATGCTCGTCATGGTACCGGGGGAAATGTGGGGTTTCAAAGGGCGGATATTCGGCGCGGGGACAATATGAGTTGATAACATTTGACAAGCGCCTAATCCGCCCCTACAACAATCTCCGTTGCGGGCCCCTAACCACAATAGGGCGGGTTT
>JBBRTY010000398.1:0-2976 GCA_038248285.1 Aggregatilineales bacterium | reverse complement strand
TACCGATAGTGCTGATGGTTTGGCTACCGATACGCTGACGCATAGGCGCGGACTCACTCAGGTTGATAGTGCGCGCCGCATCTTCAGCACGCGCTGCTTCGGATCGCAATGCGCTAATGGCGGCGACAACGGCTTCGACCCCGTTCAAACGAGGGTTGCCTAGCGCCCGATCAAAACAATACCACTGGTCGAACAAAGCTTGCCGAAGCGCCCCCGACCACGGGCTATCTGCCCTGTCGGGGCCAGTGTCACGATATTGAAATGGATACCCAAAAATGGGATCAACCGCCAGCATGAACTGTTCCAGCTCACGTAAAGCAGTGAAAGCCCGCATTTTTTCATCACTGGATGTGGGTGTCACGTTTTCATCCGCTTCATACGGTAAAATCGTGTACCCTCGGATATGAAGATTGATGCCTAATTGAGCAGCGATAGCACGGGTGACAAACACGACATCGGGGATCAAACTACTCCCCACTGCTTCTCCCAAATCGGCGACGATGCAGATGGGAAGCGCGCGCCCCTGTTGTCCCAATGCCATCTGGTCCTGTCGCGCGGTCAGCATTTGTCGCCGCCACAAATGGTAAAAAGTCGAGTTTTCCCCCGCCGACCAGTTCAACGACCATGCCAAGCGTTCAACCGCCCGCGATGGCGGTTTGATTTGGCTGTTTTGGGGCGATAGCCACGAACGCACATAGGCCGGGGGATGCTCCCCCAGCCGTTGCAGAACCGTCTCATGGGTTGTCGTATTGCCGATATTTAACAGCCCATAATTATCGTCGTCCAGCGGGATCACCGTCTTGCCAAACAACGGCTGATCTGCGCCCTTTATCCCAGCACCGGGTAGGTCTAACCCCACCCCAATAGGCGTGATCTGGTCATCGGGAATCCGAGCGCAAATGTGGGCAGCCGCAGCCACACCACTTTTCCCTAAGCCAATGACCAACAGCGCAAAACTCATTCACATCTCCACGGATTCACGACGCGCTTACTTTAGGGACTGGTGCTGTTATTCTTTTCCCAACGCAGAAAATACTTCTCGTTATTGTAGATAAATATCTCGGCACTTTGCTGATCTTGCAAGTCGGCTTGCAGTTCTTTGCCATTCAGCCCCACTTTGACATGTAGTTTGCCGCGTTTTGAGTGGGTATAGAGTTCTGTCATCGGTGGATTCACCAACGGCAGTTGCGTCAATGGCACCTCATAGCGATTGCGTCGCCGTGATTCCAGCACGAACACTTTGACCATACTGTTGTCTTCGGGTTTGGCGCTACTTTGCAGGCGGCGGATCAAGATAAGTCTGCCACGCACTGGGTTGATACGGGCTAGGAATGGCAAAATAAAACCGAAGACCAGCAGCACCACCGCAAAACCAGAAACACCCACGATTCCGGCGGTGGTTAGGTTTTGCTTCTCGAAATTCGGGGTGATCACCAACTCAAAACTGAGGAGCGCATCGGTGGGTTCAAAAGCGCGGTCGGCACCATATTGCTGGCTGAGTGTACTGATCGTCACCGTGTAGGTGCCGCTCGACAGGGGCGGAATTTGCGCCTCCCAAATTGCATTGTTATCCGTCAGTTGCAGCACGGTGCCCTCTGCCACCCGGCGATTCGCCTCGTTTAAGATTTCGAGTCTGAAAGCCGGCGCGCCCCCGTTGGCATCCATGAGGGTGCCCAACGCAAACGGCGTCGTGCTGGTCTTATCCACCACATTCACATTGAGAACAATCGGCGCAATCGACCAATATGGACGGGTAACGGGCAGGTCTTCTAATCCGGCTACGAGGGGCACTTCAGTGCGCATTTCCTCCGGCAGCGTGATTTGGGCATTGGCAAGGGTGGGCTGATTCGCAACCGTTGCTGTAAAAGCGAGCGGGCGCAACACAATGACGTTGAGCGGGCGACCATATTCACCCTCGAAGACCACCCGCGATGAAGCGGCAAGATCAGCAAGATCGCGGATCACGATGCGCGCGCATACTTGATGCTCACCAATCGCGTAATGAGTCACGGCTAAGGTCGGCACCCCTGTTTCCGACAGGTCAAAATCCTCAAAAACTTCCAAACCAGTGGTGCTATTGGTCGAAACCGCTAAAGCACAATCGTCTTCATCAGGGGGGAGCAAAGCGACCACAAATTGTTCGACCTTGATGCCCGTCAACACAACGCTATCGCCACGCTTAAAGCGCAGCTCATAGGTTTGGGGAATGCCCTCTAACACTTCTTCAAGCAACCCATTGATCTCAATTTCAGTCGGCAACACCAACACGCTGTCCAATGGAGTCGCACTAAAAATTGGCGTCGCGCCGTCACTGCCGACATAGACATCTGTGCTGGCGCGATAGTTTCCTTGCGCAAAGGGGGTAAAGCGCGCTCGATACTCCCCCGGTTGATCGCTGGGGCTAAGCACGGCTGCACTCGTCGTGCCATCCGGTGCGACAATGTTTACACTGCCGGTCAGTTGGTAAGTCGCAGATGTATATAGGTCAAGCGGAATGTTGTTGGAGTCGGTGATCTTGATGGCATACTCATAAGGCTGGTATTGCTGTTGCTGTGACAAAGGCTGGGTAAAGTTGAAGAGCGCCCGCACAAAGGTCAAACGCAAGTCGGCATTGGGGTCGGCAAGACGCGCTTCCGAATCCAGTTGAGTACCCAACACCCAGCGCCCAGGTTGCGGATTGGGGATGCGCCATGTTTCGATGAGCGTGTTTTCACCACTGATGAAAATATCCGCCGTCCGCGAATCAAATGGCTGCTGATTCGGGGCTTCGATCCGCAAACGAGACTGCCGATTGCTCTTAAACACGGTGACGATCATCAATTGCTGATAGGGCAAAACATCCACCGCCACCCGTCCGTCCGCATACGGCAAATCGGTTTGTGTGCCAGTGTCGCGGCGCAGCGTCGGCGCAAGTTCTGTGACTGCGCCGGTATCTTCCTCTAAGTCGCCAAAATAGCTTTCGAGAATATCGTTCAG
>JBBRTY010000397.1:0-3025 GCA_038248285.1 Aggregatilineales bacterium | reverse complement strand
GACTGCTTTTCAGCAAGGGGGCAAGTTCGCGATCCCAGCGGATTTCGTATTCGTTTAAAGCTTGCAGGGCATCTTGATAATGACGGTCTTGAAGAAAGGGGGTGGCTTTGGTTTGAAGATTGTCGATGGCGCGCATCAACCCTTGCTCACTCTGTTGATCGCTCATGCGGGTGATGGCAGTTTGCAGGTTTTGCTCAAATTCCTCGATCATGCGGAGCGCGCTGTGGGCTTGCTCTTGAGGACTGCCGATGCCTTCATCATCATCGCCGATCACCTGATCGATCAAGACACGGAGGATGCCGGCTTGTTGGGTATCGTTTTCGTGAAATGTTTCTGTATTTTGAAACAAGCCCATACTGGCAATGCCATGTACGTCGCTGATTTCGTGATAAGGGATACGTGGGAAGATCGACTCGATGGCTTGCGCCGTCAAGCTACCCAACGAATCGCTCTGCTCCGCCGCCGCCATGATTTGCTCTCCAGGGGCTAAATTTGACACCGTGCCACAGGCGGTATAGTGAATAATTTTGGCACAGTGATCATTCACGGTGTCTTGTCGGGGTGCCAGTTTGACATCATCATGTTCGTTGCGGCTGCCCCCTAGCACGAAACAATCGCCATTGGGAAACGGGGGCATATCCACAAAATCGAGGGGCAGTGAGGGATGATAATTGCGAAAAAAAGATGGTTTTTGTAAGACGAATCGCAATTCGCGCAAAGCCGCATAGCTGAGGGCATTGGTGAATGCTCGGTTCTGCGATACGGTGTTGATGTGGGTATCGTCTTGGTCGTCGGTGGGCAACAGCAAAATGCCAGAGACCCGCACACGACTGCCGGAGTTCACACCGAAATGGTCGAGCAATAAATAGGCGACATCCAACCATGCACCACTCGCAAAAGGATCGATCAAGGGGACCACGATAAAAACCGAGAGGACATTTTTGGTGAGGATCGCCCCTTGGACCGTTTCGGACATATCTGAATCTGCCAATAACGCCGTTTTCACCGCCATCAGATGGTGCTGAATCCATAATTTGCCATAGACGCGGTTCGACCGCAGTTCCGCCCATGTCCAATGTTTCCAATGCGGTGCTGACCATATGCGGGTGACATCGATATCGTAATACAGGCGGCTGAGGTCGTCTTTGATGGATTTTTCAACACAGTGCCATCGACGCGGAGACGCGGGATTCCCAGAGGCAGTAGGACGAGCAACCGGCAGGGGCAGACCATCGGTTGAACGTAGCCAGATCACGCTTAAATGATCCAGCGCATGCGTTTGCGCGAACTGTTGGGTGATTTTAGTGAGGGTATCCTCCACGACATCGCCGAGACCGATGACGAGGGTGCGCGCTACCATAAACTGAGATGTCATACGTTTTCCTGTCCTTTAGCCCTGATTGTTGCGATAGCTGGGATCCAGCCAATACCCTGCTTGACTTGTTTTGGCGGACGACCATAAGCCGCGATTCAGCTGGCGTAACTCTGCCAACACATGACGACAGAGCCGCAACTCCAAAGCGGACAGGCGGGGATCAGTGCGGTCATAGATTGGTTCAAAGCGTTCTTCGGTCCAATCTTCGGCGGTGAATACCCCTTGGGCTTGAGGGTCTTGCCGAATCCGCAGGCTGAGGAATTTGTTGTAGCGCGTTCTGAGCATGCTTTGTTCGCTATCCCCTTTGATGATATTGTCGCGATACAGATCGACGGCGCGGCGGAAAATCGTGAGGCGATCTGGGCTGTCTTTGCTGTACTGCGTGCATTCATCATAGAGTTGTTCAAAGGGTGCTTTGAACATAAAGAGGGTTTCAATCGGTGCGTCCAGTGTGGCGATGCGATCCTCAAACTGGAGAAAACGGCGCTCGGCAATGTTCCATGTCACCCTTTCGCTGGCGATGCTTTGTTTGAGATCGTGCTGATATTGTTTGATTTTCATGATGTCAATATCCGCCGAAGAATTGTCGATTTGCTCTTTTTGAACGCTTTCTCGGAGTGCCCGCTTGGCGCGTTCTAGCGAGTCCTTCAGACGATTTAAGTCAAAAAGCTGGTCCGCTTGCTCGTTAATTGCGCCTAATGCGAGTGCCAGCGCGAAGTGCCGGGCGCGTTCACGCGGGTTGATGAAATAGCGTGATGAGGGATCAAACGGCTCGTTTTCAAGTTCATTGGTGAGGTGAAAGATGGGGTTAGCACCGCGCAAGCTCTTGCGGTAGGCGTCTTTATAATCCTCAAAATGATCGAGCGAGTCGAAGGGAATCGCATGATCGGTGATCAATAGGGTCAGAGTAAAAGGATCGTTGGTCTCCACTTCATTGATATCGCCATAACCCGCAGGCAGTTTCTGCTTGTCAAGTCGGATGGTATTCACATAAGCGATGCGTTCGGGCGGGACTTCAAGCTTGGCAGGGGCATAATTGAGGAGGGGCTTGGCGTTGTTGAGCAAACTTAACCAACGGCGGCGTTGCGTATCCGTGTCTTGTGCCCTGATGAGATTGAGAACGGTGTCGGCATCCGTGACGGCTTGCGGTTGATATGCCCATGTGCGCAAGTGGTCTTCGATCCATGTGCTGCCATCCACCTCATTAAACAGGGTAGCGGCGAAACCGGCACGCATATTCCGCTGTTGGCTAAGATAGCGACTAAATTGTTTTACTTTTTGCTCGACATCAGCGGGCAAGACATCATTCGTCAACACTTCTTGTTCTAATCCTTTGGGGATCAAGACCTGTGCTTGTTCGGCATCAAAGCGCAGCGTTTGACCTTCTTCCGCTTGCAATTGCAACAGTGTGCCCCGCCATTGGGCGGCAATCTCGCCCAAGCGCTGTTGCCATTGGCGGATATCGGCGAGGACAGTCGCATAGACGGCATCTAGTAAGGTATTGCGTTCATTTTCCCACGTATCAGCAAACCGGTGTTTGATTTCGTTGGCGCTTTCGCGCGCTTGGGGGATGCGCGAGGCGAACAACCCACGAATGCCGCGTTGTCGACTGACACTATCAATGCGGTCAAGTTGATTCCGCATAAAGAG
>JBBRTY010000396.1:0-3043 GCA_038248285.1 Aggregatilineales bacterium | reverse complement strand
GCTGATGAAGCGGCTACGCCTAGCCCTGCGCCCGCACCGATGGCTCCCGCCACACCGGGGATCGCCGCCAGTGTTGCCGGGGCGGCAGTCGGGTTGGCAGGCGGGGTAGGGGCAGTGATCGGGGCGGCAGGTGCCGTTGGTGGTGTCGGGAACGGTCAAGCACCGTCTGCGCCCCAGATGCCAGTGCCCGCGACACCCGCCCACCCGGTACCGATGCAACCCGCCGCGCAACAACCGACAGGTGCGCCCGCAATCCCGTTTGGGGGCGGTGCGCCTGTGGCGACCCCGTCACCGTTTGCGGCTCCGACATCACCGCCCGTTGCACCTGCGGCTCAACAGCAACCCGCTGCGCAAGCACCGACGCCTCCGGCGTTTGGGGGGGCGGGGCAAATGCCGCCGCCAGCAACCACGAGCGCGGCAGCCAGTCAACCCGATGTGCGCGCGGGCGATCTGCTGCATCATCAGCAAACCACTGACCCGATCACGACCGAGCGTTTGCCGTCGCAACCGTTTGAGCGTCCGGCAGTCCAAGGAACAGGCGGCACTCCGACCCGACCGATGCCCCCGCCCTACCAGCGTCCACCGTTGGCGGCAGGGTTGAAGCCGGTGCTAGGCAGTGACGGCGATGGGGCGGTAGCCGCATTACCACCCGTAACGACGCCGCCACCCGCCGCGACCCCATTGGCACCCGCTGCCCGACTTGAAGACGACAGCGCGGTCGATAAAAGCCGTCTGCCCTCCTTTAAGGGGACGGCAGATTTGTATGCGCCCGCCCCGCGTGAGAACCGTCCGGCGTCGGCACCGGTCGCCGCCGCTGGTGCCCACGACTCGTTGGAAGTGCCACCGCCGCCCCAACCGGCGCGCGGGGCGCTGGCACCGGAACAAGAGGCACAATTGGCGTATGCCCCACGCAGCACCGTCAAAGAATGGCGTGCGCCCAATCTGGCGACGTTGTTGGTATCAGGCGTGGATCAAGATGTCGATCACGAGTTGCTGCTGCGACGGGCGCGCATCATCGAAGAAACACTCGCCAGCTTTGCCTCACCGGGGCGGGTGGTCGATGTCCGTACCGGTCCGGTCGTGACGCAATTTGGCGTTGAGCCGGATTATTTAGAAGTGCGTGGCGGCAAGCGTAACCGCGTTAAAGTGAGCGCGATTGCGGCATTGGACAAAGATTTGCAACTGGCATTGGGGGCGCGGTCGATCCGTATCGAAGCGCCGGTGCCGGGCAAGGGCTATGTCGGTATCGAAGTGCCGAATGAAAAAGCCGAAGTCGTGCGGATGCGCGATGTGCTGGAATCAGAGCAGTTCAAGAAGATGCGCCTGAAGTCGCCGTTGGCGATTGCGCTCGGTCAAGGCGTTGACGGCACGCCCGTCGTGGGCGATTTGGCGTCCATGCCCCACTTGCTGATCGCGGGTACCACCGGGTCTGGTAAATCGGTCTGCGTGAATACCATCATCAGCAGTATGTTGCTGCATAACACCCCCAAACAACTCAAGTTCATCATGGTCGATCCCAAGCGCGTGGAATTGACGCAGTACAACGGTATCCCGCATTTGATCGCGCCTGTCGTTGTGGAGCTAGAGCGCATCGTCAGCGTGTTGAAGTGGGTCACGCGCGAAATGGATGAGCGCTATCGTAAATTTAGCATGGCGGCGGCGCGCAATATCGAAGATTACAACAAGCATCTACCCCCGAGCGAAGAACCGATGGCGTATATCGTCGTGATCATTGACGAACTCGCCGACTTGATGATGCTTGCGCCCGATGACACGGAGCGGGTGATCACCCGTATCGCCGCGCTTGCCCGCGCGACGGGTATCCATTTGGTGATCGCCACACAGCGTCCCTCGGTCGATGTCGTCACGGGGTTGATCAAAGCGAACTTCCCGGCACGTATCGCCTTTGCGGTGGCGGGCAGCGTCGATAGCCGCGTGATCCTCGATCAACCGGGCGCGGAACGCTTGCTCGGTCGGGGGGATATGCTCTATGTGAGTGGCGACGCCCCCGCGCCGCAACGTCTCCAAGGCGTGTATATGTCGGATGATGAGATCAGCAATGTGACGCGCTTCTGGCGCGGTCAAGTGACCGACGCGGAACTGCTCGCCATGAGCAAGCCGATGGGCGCGACCTTGACCTCATCGGATGACGCCCAACGCGGCACTGGTGCCGCCAGTGGTACGGGCAACGTCATGTTCAGCCGTCAAGCCAATGGCAGCACCAGCGGCACCATGCCCTGGGATCGGTCGCCCAGCACCACACCGTCGAAGCGCAATCGTGATGATGATGATGACGACAGCGCCATGAACGAAGATGTCGAAGATAACGACGATGTGGGGGATGAGATGTACGAGCAAGCGGTGGATATGGTGCGCCGCTTGAACCGAGCCTCGGTGTCGTTGTTGCAACGTCGGTTGCGCATCGGCTATACCCGTGCCGCCCGCTTGATCGATTTGATGGAAGAACGGGGCATTGTCGGTCCGGCGGTGGAGGGCAGCAAGCCGCGCGAGGTCATCCCGTTAAAGTAGGGAGTAGGGCACCCGCATCATCTTGTTTTGCCTCAATCCCCACCCCGTCTGACCTTCGGTCAGACGGGGTGGGGATGCTTTCATTAAGGCTTAACTTGACGCCCAAGACTCCAATCGAGTCGCCCACGCCTTATTGAGAGGGGACGCTTAGCGTAGCCGTTTCTCGTAGACGCTACGTGCCGAGGCGATGGTCATGCCGGCGCGTTCGTACAGTTGGAGCGCGTTAGTCGTGTTGTGGGCGTCCACCCCCAAGCCGGCATTCTGGAAACCCCGATCTCGAAAATGGGCGAAATTATACATCAGCAATGCCGTCCCCAAACCGCGTCGCCGCCATGCCTTGCGCACCCCTAATTGGTTGATCCATGCCATCTTGAAGGAGCCGAATTGCAAGGCGCGGTTGACGCTATAGCCCGCGATTTCGTCCCCGTCCCAAACGATCTGCCACAGGCTAAAATCGACGTTTTCATCGTTGAAGACGTAATGTTGATACTCTTCCCATGTGTCGGGCGTGAAG
>JBBRTY010000395.1:0-3094 GCA_038248285.1 Aggregatilineales bacterium | reverse complement strand
GGTTTGTTTTTTGTTGCCAACCCCTATCGTCTCATCAACGTAAATGTAGGGGCGGATTAGGCGCTCGTGGAAAAATCCCCAACCCCAAGAGTCGCCGCGCCGAATATCCGCCCGTTTACCTGTTATGAAATCATAGCGATGCACCCAAGTGAAATGCACCCAACGCATACATTGTAGTCTTCAAGAGATCTTGATATGATATCTTATGTGAATTAAAGATTGCAATCTGCTCTACTTCCTGCCAAAAGCGGGATACAAATGAAAATGAGTGCATATGTTCGTACTGTCTCGTATCCCCATAAAGGAAATAGCAGGATTCGTTTTGGTTCTAGGGTTCGTTATGCTGGTCGGTTTAACCCTCTTACAACCCGTTTCTGCTCAAACTGCCCCCCTCTTGGGGACAGCTGTCAGTTTCGCCGTCCTCGGCAGTTCCGCCGTGACCAACACCGGACCCTCGGTCGTCAATGGCAATTTGGGTGTTTCCCCCTCCAATAGTGTCACCGGATTTCCGCCGGGGACAGTGGTCGCACCGAGTACCATTCATGCTGCCAATGCTGCGGCGCTGCAAGCGCGTAACGATGCCACCACCGCTTATAATACGCTGGCTGGCGAAGGCTGTACCGCCAACTTGACGGGGCAGGATTTGGGCGGCATGACGCTCACCTCTGGCGTGTATTGCTTTGACTCATCCGCCCAACTGACGGGGGCGCTCACCTTAAATGCTGGCGGCAGCGCTGGTTCGGTCTTCATCTTCAAAATGAATAGCACCCTGACGACTGCCAGCGGTTCTTCGGTGGTTGTCACCAACAGTAACAACAACTGCAACGTTTGGTGGCAAGTCGGCAGTTCTGCCACTATCGGCACGACGACCCAGTTTGCCGGCAATATCCTCGCCCAAGCAAGCATCACCCTGACGACCGGGGCAAGCGTGTCGGGGCGGGCATTGGCGCTTACGGGGGCGGTCACGTTGGACAACAACACTGTCGGTTCCCCTGCGTGTATCACCCCGGTCGCTATCCCCACCGAAACGCCGACATCGACTTTAACCTTCACCCCCACATTGACACCGACTTTAACCTTCACCCCCACATTTACGGCGACGATCACCCCCGGCGGCCCGACCCTGACGCCCACCAATACGTTTACGGCGACGATCACCCCCGGCGGCCCGACGCTGACGCCATCAGCCACGCTAACGAGTCAACCGACATCGGTGCCCCAAGCGACGGCTGTTCTTATTAGCTCGACTCAGCCCAGCCCGGCACAGCCTGTCAGTGGCTTGCCCAACGCTGGCGGCGGACCCCCGCAAGCCACCTACTGGACGCGCGAGCCGCGACGATGACCCCTGCCCGATCCGGTTTAGCGAGATCGATCCCCATGCTGCTGCTGTGGGCGGTATGCGGATCGATCCTATGGGCGGTTCCCCTCAGCGCTCAAACCGACATCCCCGGACCCTTGGTTGATCCAGCGCTTAGCTTATACACGGGTCCTGTGAGCGTGCCGTTGGAAATTGAAATCCCGGCGCTCAATCTGACCGCCCCCATCCTCGGCGTGGGCTTAACATTGACCAATGCGATGGCTGCGCCGCGCGGCATCCGCGAGACCGATCCGCTTTGGTATTCCGTGTTTTGGTATCGCGGGGGGGGATTCCCGGAAACGCGGGCACGGCAACGTTGGCAGGACATTATAATGATGTCCTCGGACGCCCCGCCGTTTTTGCTTTTCTGGCGGATGTCGTTGTCGGCGATGTCATTCTCATTCGCGATCACCGTACTGGACACGAAATCCCGTTCATCGTCCACGAAACGGCACGCTATAGTGCCGAAGAAGCCGCCGATCCCGCTGTGCTTGCCCGCATCTTTGGGGCAGCGGCTGTGAGCGGGGGGGAAGCGTTGTCGCCCGTTTCCGATCAGACCGCCCACCTCACCTTGATCACCTGTGATGGGACGTGGGTCGATGACACGTTCAATCTGCGTTTGGTTGTTTATGCCACGCGCGCGCAGTATCCGTTTTAAGCGACTCGTGGAAACCGCCCACATTGGGTAGTATTGGCTGCAAAATCGTCCACTGCCAGCCACTAGGGTGTCCCCCATGCGCACGATCCCGCACATCCGCATTTTTCTTTCATCCCCCAATGATGTCACCGCCGAGCGCGTGATTGCGCGTGAAGTCTTGGCGGCACTGAACGACGATCCCTTCATCACCAGTCGGGCGACCGTCGAAGCCCTTGCGTGGGAGGCACCTGCCTCGCGCGTGTTGATGCCTGTGGCGCTGACGCCCCAACAAGCCATTGATCGTAAACTGGCGCGCCCGTCCGAGACCGACGCCGTGATCGTGATTTTGTGGGGACGCATGGGTACCCCGCTGGATGTGACCGCGCATGGGCTAAAGCCCGACGGTACGCCTTACCTATCGGGCACCGAGTGGGAATATCTGGACGCGCGCAAGGGGGCAGCGCAGCACCCCGACAAGCTGCCCATTGTGCTGGTCTATCGGCGCACGGATACCCCGCCCCATCCGACGGGTGACGACCTTGATGCGTTGTCCGAATGGGTCACCCAACGCAAGCGTGTGCAAGCATTTTTTAAGCCCTTTCGCGATTCGGTCACAGGGGCGTATCGCGCCAATGTCAACGAATACAGTTCCCCCGATGACTTTCGAGCGCAGTTCACCCAAGACGCCCGCTTATTGGTCAAAGAATTGCTGGAACTTTATAGCGCGCCGGACACCGTGCCCGCGCCCGAAGCTTTCCCCGAAGCGCCCCCCAAAATCCAGTGGACAGGGTCGCCCTTCCCCGGTTTGCGCGCCTTTAGCGAAGACGACGAGCCGATCTTTTTTGGACGCGGCACCGAGACGGCTGACCTGATCAAGCGGTTGAGCCAGCAACAGATCATGTTCGTGATCGGGGCGTCGGGCAGCGGCAAGTCGTCATTGGTGAGCGCGGGCGTGATCCCGATGCCCGCCTGTTGGTCACGGCGGACGAGCGCGTCGAAGTCGCGCATGAAGCGGTGTTTCGTAGCTGGGAGCGTTTGACGACGTGGATCGCCGAGGCGCAAGAAGATTTGATTTTGTTACGACAGGTGCGTGCCGCCGC
>JBBRTY010000394.1:0-3164 GCA_038248285.1 Aggregatilineales bacterium | reverse complement strand
GGGGACACCCGGCAAGTAGCTCGTGAAAGCGAGAATCGTGATCGCTTGCTGTCAGTGTCGCGGCTATTTGGAGCCGAAAGGCTCGCCAGAGACACGGCTCCACAAGAAGCCGCGCCGCTTTAGCGGTTGCGGAGTGTCACTATGATCCTTATTGAGCCTTTGTTGTCCGTTATCGACCGCTCGACGACGGGCGGCATGAAACATGAAATGGTACTCGATATTCACAAAGGGTCACAAAAACATATGATGGGTTTATCTTCGGTAGGGGCATGATATATCATGCCCCTGCATACCCATCCTGACCCGTTATCACCTATGTGATGGGTTTCATGGTTTCATGTGGTTTGTGGTATAATTTGGGAATAGGGGAGCGTCTTTAGATCGCGCCCTTTTTTGTGTCCCAATACGAATCGAATGTGAAACGCTATGGCAAACCCACCGACCCAAGGTACGGAGACTTTTCGTCTGAAAGCCGAGATCATCGGCGATTGGATCGCGCGTGAATGGATGCCGCGTTTCCCCGATAGCGACCGTGTGACGGTCTGGGCAGATAGCGAAGTCGTTCATGAAGATGCGCTCATTAATTTTGATCGACAGTTTGCACTTCCCAACGGCTATCATTTTGTGAGCGCCGACCGCATGCTTTGCAACATCACCCCCAACTTGAACCAATATGATTATCGTGCGGTGATCACTGCGCGCACCGGGGCATTTATGTATCGCTTTACTGCGCCCGATGCCCCCGATATGCCCGACGTCGAAGCGATTGTCGTAAGCGCAGCAACGGATGAATCGGGCTGGATGACCGCGATGGCGAATTTGCCGCGCGCCTTTTTGCCCATATGGTACGCCTTCGCCAAAGAAGTGTACCGCTTGGCGTTGGCGGTCGATCCGTCGGATCGTGTTAAGGTCGTGGGCGGGCGTGATGACTCGTTTGAGCTGACCGTTGACTGGGATGATATCATCCTGCCGGAAAGCCTCAAAAACGAAATTTTGACCGATGTCAAAGGCTTCTTCAACAAAGGTGTCGCGGTCTATCAACGGCTGAAACTGAAGCCCTTCCGCAAGCTGTTATTGGCGGGGGTGCCCGGCACCGGCAAGACGATGATGTGCGCCGCCCTCGCCAAATGGGCGATTGAGCAGGGCTATTTGGTGGTCTATGTCTCGTCGTCGCAACGGTGGCGGCGGGGCGATGGCGATGGGGCGTCGTTTGAGAAAATCGATCATGCCCTGAACATCGCCGCCAAGTCCGACGTGCCTACGCTGTTGATCGTGGAAGAACTGGATATCTATCTGCGTCCCGAACACAAGGCACTCATCTTGAATGTCTTGGACGGTAGCGAATCGGCGATCAACGAAAAGGGAACGTTGCTCTTGGCGACCACTAACTACCCCGAAGCCATTGACGAGCGCGTCTTGAAGCGTCCGGGGCGGCTGGATCGCGTGTTCATCATCCCCGAAGCACGTTTGCACGAAGACGCCGAAAAGCTGTTGCGCACTTATTTGGGCGATTTGTGGAATGACACCCATCTGGCGCTCGTGCCCAAATTGATCGGCTATCCGGGAGCATTCATCCGCGAAGTCGCCATTTATGCCCTGACTCAACTGGCGTATGTGGACGGCAAAATGCTGACTCTTGATCTGCTGGTGGAGTCCTACAAGCGTTTGAAGGAACAGATCGATGCGGGGGATGATTTCTTGAAGCGGCGTAACGAAGTCGGCTTCACCTCCAAAAAATCTGTCTCGCTGCTCGGCTTAGCTACCTCTAATAACGGGGATTATGATTAAGGCATGACCGTTTTACTGATTGGCACTTCTAATCCGGGAAAATTGCGGGAGTATGGACAAATGTTGTCCGCACTCCCGTTCGCTGTTCGGGTCTTGAGTCTGCGCGATGCCGGGCTAGAGACGCTCGAAGTTGAAGAACCCTATGAAACCTTTACTGAAAATGCCATCCACAAGGCGCAAATCTATGCCAATGCCAGTGGCGTCCCGGCGTTAGCGGATGATTCGGGCTTGGCGGTGGATGCCTTGGGCGGGCGTCCCGGTGTCTATTCGGCGCGGTACGGCGGACCCACCGACCGTGACCGCTATCTGAAACTGTTGGGTGAACTGGAAGGCGTGCCCGCCGGTCAGCGGACGGCGCAGTTCGTCTGTGTGATCGCCGCTTGCGCGCCAGTGAAGGAGGGCACAACACCCGCGCTTGTGACTGCCGAAGGCATTGTCACGGGGGAGGTGGCGTTGGCACCGGGCGAGGTCATCAACGGCTTTGGCTACGATGCCGTGTTCATCCCCACCGGACACACTATCGTGTTCAGCGCGATCCCGCCGGAGGAAAAAAATCGCCTCAGCCACCGCGGGATCGCCTTACAGGTGCTTATGCCAGCGCTGGCGGGGTTGTTGACGCTGAAACAGTGACCGGGGCATACCCATAGAGCGCTTCCCAATCGCTGCGCAAGATGCCCATGATGTGCAGATCATAGTAGACGCCATCGCGATAGGCGAATGAACGCTTGGTGCCTTCTAACCGGAAGCCGGCTTTTTCGTAGACGCGCTGTGCGCCTTCGTTGTATGCCAGCACATCCAAGCCCAGACGGTTCAGATTCATCTCCAAGAAACAGTATTTGAGCAGGGCACGCAGGGCGTCGGTGCCATACCCACGCCCTTGTTGGGCGGGATCAATAGCGACAATGACGACGGCATGGCGCGCCTGCCAAAAAATATCGTTGACCACGATAAAGCCCACCAAGCGATCATCATCGCGCCGACGCACCGCAAACGGATAACCCGTTTCTTTGTCGATCATGCCATGAAACCATTCAGAAAAATCGTCCCCGTTCCCGGTGGGGTAAACCTGCCCGCGCCGTAGCATTCGTTGAAACAAGATGTCCTGCGCCCATCGGGTGATCGTCGTGCCTTCCTCTTTCTCAGGAAAAGCAAGATACACATGTTCGCCCCGCAACAATTCGTTGCCCATAAACGGTGCCATAACGGACGCTCCTTGTGTGAAAAATGCCTTTGTACGTGACTACTCAGGTATAGAAACAGAATAAAATAAACAGAGAGGCATGAAGACGTGAAGAAAAAAAGGAAAATACCCCTCGAAACGTGGATGTAGGGGCGGATTAGGCGCTTGTCAATCGTTCGTTAACATGAAAGTCCGC
>JBBRTY010000393.1:0-3173 GCA_038248285.1 Aggregatilineales bacterium | reverse complement strand
GCGGGCGGGAAGAGCGCATAAGTGACGTATTCGCGCAAAGTCAAGGCGGGCAGCACTCCGGTACGACGGTCGATCAAGGTGTGAATGAGCCGAAATGCCAAATAACTAAAGCCAAGCCAGTTCAAATCCAAGGCGCTGGCAAGCGCGACATCTTGACCGGTCGCTCCTCGCCATGCCCCGCTGAGCGCGCGCGCCCATGGCTCCGTTTTCAGCACGATGAAAATCAGCGTCAACAGGGCGATCAAGCCCCCCATACGCTCCGCCACCGCTTGCCCGCGCATGATGCCCCATAGCGCCGCCCCGATCAGCAAACAGACGAGGATACCCACGACCAACGCCAACAGTTCTGGCGGGCGGGCGGGCATAAAGCGCGCTTCGGGGGGCAAGGCACGGTTGATGGACAAGGACAAGATCACGGCGATGATGAGCAACGCCGCTATGCCATCTTCCGGCTGTAAACGCTGATCTGGGGCGCGCGTCCACCACCACGCCATGACCGTGAAGGCAAGCGCCGCCGTTGGCAAGATGAAGTCGCTAAAACGGATAGGCAAGCGGGGTTGCAATAGATACACCGCCGCGCTTGCGCCGATCAGCAACGCCCACCCACGCCAACGCCCCGGCAGGAACGCGACCACACAGGCGGCAATGATGAAGCACGCGATGGCGCTGAGGTCAAATCCCATAGCAGATCAATGACTAGAAGCCTTGATAAATCCATGTCGGGGCAGAGTCCGTCGTGACGATGATCAACACAATTACGAGGAGGCACAACGCCAGCGCAATCCCGTTCTCGCGCGTGAAAAAGCGTCGCCTCATGATCGCTTCGCTCGTCGCCAAGCCTTCAGCAGGGCGCTATTCGCTCTCACCGCACCACTTCCAATCGCCATCTTCTTGGAGTACGCGGTAGGACGACAGGGGAAACTCGCGATTTTCGGCGTCATATAGCGCCATGATGCTGCCCGTACACGCCACGATATCGGCACCCTCCACGCGGGTACACTCGACATTTTCGAGGCGCGCTTGCACCGACGCAAACGAATTCACCTCGTTCGGCAGTTGCGCCTCCCGTTCGCTACACAATACCTCGGCGAGGGTGGCACTGTCGCTGTTCACTTTTGCGGTCAGATAGCGCATGACCATCTCGACCGCCGGATCCGCACCGGTCAGGGTCGGGGGCGCTACGACGGCTTCGGGACTCGCGACAACGGTAGGGGCTTCGGTCGCCACCCCGCCCCCGCATCCCGCCAACGTCAACAGCGCGATCAGCAGGCATACTTTCCATCGATTGATCATTTCGCTTAATTCCTCATCCTAGGGCGTTCGGGTCAATGAAAATGGTGCGTCGAATTTCGTCCACCATACGCAATGCCAAGAGATTGCGCAAGTTAGCACCCGAAAACGCCGGAAAACCGCTGTCAAAACGGAGGGTATCGGTGCCCCAGTGATTCATGTGAATGCCATCGCCCTCTAAGCCAAATTCGGGCAGACTGCGCGCCGCCAGCCACAAATTAATCAGCGGCACCTGATAATCGGTCGCGATCTGAATGATGCGGGTGTTGAAGCTGATCGAGTCCGCCCAAGTGTCAAAATTAGGGTCAGCGCTAAAGGTCGAAAGCACCGGAATCACCCCTTGCGCCAATGTTTCTTCGACGATCCGGCGCATCTGTTGTTCGTATTCAGCAAGGTTGAAGTTTTTGACATCATTCCCCCCAAACATAATGAGGGCGATGCTCGGTCGTTTTAGGCGCAGTTCACAATGCAGCGGCGTCTCGTTGGGTTCACACTGATCCGACGGTGCCCATGTCGGGTCAAAGACGGCGAACGTGTTCAGCCCCACGCGCGCGGCGACACTGCCCTGTTGGGTGGAAGCGGCAAAATAGTGAAGGGCATCGCTTAAGTAATCATACGGTCCAAGGTTGGCACTAGGGCGGCTCATGACATTCAAATACAACGAGTCGGCGCTGACGCTATCGCCAATTTTGGTGATCACATGCGTGTAATGGCGCATTTCCAAGCCGCGCTGATAGACATCGCGCATTGCAGGGTTGATGACCGAGATCACCGGTGCGGCATAGAGGGGACGCAACGACAACGACTCGGCACGTTCAGGGATGGCATCCACCAATGGGCTGACGGGGATCGTGCTAAAACGCAGTTCGGGATTGAGGTTCAAATAACCGCTGACAACCCAGCCATCCAAGCCGACGCTGCCATCGGGACGCATCTGTTGCACACGCACCCAGGTGCCGATGCTATTGCGTTCAACAATATTGACGGTCGCCGTCGTGTACAAGCGGGTGATGCCCGGATAGGTGGTGCCCGGTCCCTGTCGCAAATTGATATCTTGCAAGGGGGTGGCGGTGGTGGGTGGCGGTGCCTCTTGTGCGCGGGCAAGGGTAAATATCGTGCTGGCGAGCAGTACGGTCAAAATCAGCAATAAACGTCGCATAAGGTGAGATATTCATCATTGGCTGGCTAGATAGTGCCCATTATAGCGCGATCTGCCGTGTGATAAATCCCAAGCCTTACGTGTACGGACATCATAACCACGAGTCGCCATGATGTACCGCTGTGGTTATCGACAATCCCCCCCCACCTAGTACACTTGCACAAGTAGCTTCTCACCAACTGGAGACTAACGCTCATGCACACGCCCGAAGAACGCCAAGCCTTAATCGCCATCATCCGCGCCCTGCCCGATGCCCTCACCGCCACCGTCGCCGGATGGACGGATGAACAACTCGATACCATCCCCGCTCCGATGCAATGGAGCGCCCGCCAAATCGTCCATCATGTCGCCGATTCGCATATGAACGCCTTCATCCGCACAAAATTGGCGCTCACCGAAACCCACCCCACCATCGCGCCTTACGATCAAGACGCATGGGCAGCGTTGCCCGACACCCTCGCCCTACCGATTGACCTATCACTGTCGATCTTGCAGAATCTGCATGTCCGCTTCACGCACCTGTTGGCGTCACTCACCGACGAGCAATTTTCCAAGTCCTACTATCACCCGGGTTATGAGCGCACCTTTACAGAAGTAGGGCTTTAGCCCGCGAAAGCTACGCCGCTTCAGCGGCTGTAGATGAAGCGCCTTACGGCTTTAGCCGTCGTCTCAGCGTCTCAGCGGGGTGCATTTCAAGTGAGTGTAAATTCTCCGGGAATTTCCG
>JBBRTY010000392.1:0-3178 GCA_038248285.1 Aggregatilineales bacterium | reverse complement strand
TGTTCCCATCGTCCTTTGGGGGGCCAATTCCACTGCAAACGCCGAATCCGCGCATGGCGCACCACCAAATCTGTCCATAGGCGTGCCGCTTCTAACCGTGAATGGGTCCATACTTCCCACTGCGGTTTGCTATCGGGCAGCCAGCAAAATTCTGCGGTTCGGTAGCTCATATTTTCTAGTATACTATTTCTGAATTCTTTTGTCGATATTCATCATAAGACTGCGGGTGACTACTCACGTATAGAAACAGAATAAAATAAACAGAGAGGCATGAAGACGTGAAGAAAAAAAGGAAAATACCCCTCGAAACGTGGATGTAGGGGCGGGGGGATGCACCAACGCCAGCGCCAGCAGGATGAGCGCCGTCGCGACGAGACAGCGCCGCTCTTGGGTGCGCAACAAGGCGAAAAAGGCGGACAACGCCAGCGGCAATATCAAGGCATTGGAGAAGGTGCGCAGGGTGTTGAGTTGAAATGCCGCCTCTTGCCCCAACGCCAGAGAACCACTCCCGCCGCTGATCGAATTGCTCGTCGTGAGCGCCAAAATCAGCGTCATGCCGAGCGCGGCGGCGGCGGTATCCTCGCGCTTGGTGACTTGGAGCGCCAGCGCAAAATGCGCCAACGACACCAACCACACGAACAAAGGCGTGAGGGCATACCAAATCAATTGCACCGCGCTGAAGCCGCCGCTCCAGACCCATGTCGCCAGCACATAGGTCATGCCGTCGGTACTCCAATAGGTGAGGGCATTGACCTCGCCAATGTTGCGGCTGACCAAGTTTTCGGGCGGGACTTTGTTCGCCCACCAGTCGGTGAGCGAAACCAGCAAGGTTTGATCTTCATAGCCATCGAAGCGCAGGTGATTGCGCTCCCAGCCGATCCCGATAAACAGGAGGCAGACCCCCGCCAGCAACATATAGGCGGGCAAGGTCGTGCGGGTAATGGGTTGTGCTGGGGTGACTTGGGCGGGACGAAAATCAGCAAGCCCATGAAGGCGTGGAGTCCGATCACACATAACGGGGGGGCACGAGCGTCAACCGCGCCACCGCCCCGCTAACAATCGTCACCCCAAGCCCACAGGTGGCGATCCAGATCAGACGCACGGCAAGCGGATCGGCAGTATGCAACATGCCCAACGCTCGCGCGGTCAAAAAACCACACAGCCAGATGTTGCTGAGGAAGTTAACCCCTGCCCTAACGCGGTAAGCCCGTCGCGGTATTCGTCACCGCACCCTCGTCGGCTTGCGCCACAAGGCGGGCATATTTCGCCATCACACCGCTGGTGTAATGCGGGGCAGGCGCGACCCATGCTTGGCGGCGTGCCTCTAGCTCGGCATCGCTCAGTTCAACATTGAGCGTGCGGGCATCGATATCAACAGCGATCATGTCGCCCTCTTGGAGCAAGCCAATCGCCCCGCCGACCATCGCTTCGGGGGCAATGTGCCCGATCATCAAGCCGCGCGTCGCGCCGCTGAAGCGCCCGTCGGTGATCAACATCACCTGTTCGCCCAAGCCTTGCCCAACGATGGCGGCGGTCACTTGCAACATTTCGCGCATCCCCGGTCCCCCTATCGGTCCTTCGTAGCGGATGACGACGACATCGCCCGCGTTGATGCGGCGTTCTTGCACGGCGTGGAAGGCGTCTTCTTCCCGCTCAAAGACGCGCGCCACCCCGCGAAACTGGCGCGGTTCGGTGCCTTTCAACTTGACCACGCCGCCGTTGAGGGCAAGGTTGCCCTTCAAAATGTGCAACCCGCCGCTTTCCGAGATCGGATCGCTCAAAGGGCGGATCACCTGCTGACCGGGGGTTTCGACGGCGCTGGCGGCTTCTTCGCCCAGCGTCTTGCCGGTCACGGTCATCTCGCTACCGTCAATATAGCCGCCCTCGATCATGCGTTGGGTGAACAAGCGCACTCCGCCCGCCCGATAAAGATCGGTGGCGTTGAATTTGCCCGTCGGCGTCAAATCGCACAACAGCGGCGTATGCTTGCTGATCGCCTCGATATCGTCCAGCGTCAGGGGGATGCCCGCCTCGCGCGCGAATGCCAACAGGTGCAACACGCCGTTGGTGCTGCCTCCACTGGCGGCAATGCCGGCGATAGCATTTTCAAGCGAGCGACGGGTGACCACTTTGCTAGGGCGCAGGTCGGCTTCGATCATCTGCAAGATGAGGGCACCTGCATCCACCGAAACGCGATCTTTTTCCTCGTCCATCGCCGGCACATCCGCCATCCCCATCGGGCAAATGCCCATGATTTCGCTCACCATCGCCAATGTGTTGGCGGTGAACTGCCCGCCGCACGCGCCCGGTCCGGGGCAGGCGACATTTTCGATTTCGGTCAATTCTTCACGGGTGATGCGTCCGGCGGCATAGGCACCCATCGCCTCGAAGACCGATTGAATGGTCACATCATTGCCTTGATACCTGCCGGGGGCGATGGTGCCGCCGTACAACATCAAGGCGGGCACATCCATGCGGATGAGCGCCATGATCGTGCCGGGGATGGTTTTGTCGCACGACGACAAGGCGATAATGCCGTCAAAATAATTGCCGCGCGCCACCAATTCAATTGAGTCGGCGATCACTTCGCGGCTGATGAGCGAGGTTTTCATGCCTTCGGTGCCCATCGTGATGCCGTCGCTGATGGTGATGGTGTTGAATTCCAGCGGGGTGCCTCCTGCACGGCGGATGCCCTCATGCACTTTTGCCGACAAACGACGCAGGTGAAAATTACACGGACCGATCTCCGTCCACGTATTGGCGATGCCGATGATCGGTTTATTCAGGTCTTCGTCGGTCAAGCCAATGGCTTTGAACATGGAACGGGCGGCAGCGCGATCCACGCCCTCGACAAGGGTGCGGCTGCGGGCATTGAGGACGGAAAGACGGTCGCGGACTTCACGTGAGTCAGTCATGATAGCCTTCATTTCATCAACAAGAATTTAATGGGTGAATAAAATAGCGGGGCATGAAGCATCCTCCGCATATACCGAGATTGTAGCATAGGCAGCGGCGGTTGTATGGACGCGCCATGCGCTAGGGTGCATTTCACTTTGGTGCATCGCTATGATTTCATAACAGGTAAACGGGCGGATATTCGGCGCGGCGACTCTTGGGGTTGGGGATTTTTCCACGAGCGCCTAATCCGCCCCTACATTTACGTTGATGAGACGATAGG
>JBBRTY010000391.1:0-3204 GCA_038248285.1 Aggregatilineales bacterium | reverse complement strand
CCCTTTATTACCGACCGTTTTTCAACCTGAGCAGTTACGTTGCAGGATTATTTTCAGCTGAAAAATATTTATAATTCGAACGCTATCGAGGGCAACACCCTCACGTTGGGCGAGACCAAAATGGTGATTCAACAGGGGTTCACCATCACCGGCAAACCGTTGCGAGACACAATTGAAGCCCAGAATTTGGCAAAGGCGCTCGATTTCTTCGAGACACTGGCGAATCGAGATGACCCTATCCATAGTTCGAGCAATATCAAAGTATCCGCTTGGTGCAGTCTGCCAAAAAGACATAGGTTCATGCGGCTGACGTTTTATCAACGAAATAAACCCACCCCTGTCCCCTATGTCTTCTTTTTTAGGGGTGCCAGCCCGTAAATGGTGGGGCACGCTGGTGCAGATCAGGTGTCGCTGCATGTGGCGACCGAGGTCTATCCGTTTTTTTACGAAAAACTCAAAGACTTGCCCGCCGACTCGGTACCCGACATCCTCGAAATCAGCTATCTGCCCGCTGCGGAGTCGTTCGTGTATCTGGATCGAGAGGGCAGCATTCACCAAGTTCGCGCCGAAGCACTGGGCAAAGAATTCATCCGGCAGGGGTTCGAGAAATTTGTGTGACGCCAATTTTTTTGGACTTCGCGCGTGCCTCTGCTACAATAATCTAATCGGCATTCGATTCTTTTTTTGAGGAATAATCCACCAATGACTACTTTAGATATGACTTCTACCGGCGTTTCCTTTGAGCTAAACGAAGAACAGAAGCAACTTCAAAAGATGGCGCGGGACTTCACCGCTCGCGAGATCACGCCCGTTGCGGAACACTTTGACAAAACGGCAGAGTTCCCCCTCGAGATTATCAAAAAAGGGCGGGAGATCGGCTTGGTGAATCTGAACATTCCCCTCGAATACGGTGGCCCCGGTGCCAGCGTTTTGGAAGAATGTATCGTCGCCGAAGAACTCGCCTATGGCTGTTCGGGCATCAGCACGGCAATGAGCGTCAATAACTTGTCGTCACTCCCTGTGCTGATCGGCGGCACCGCTGAACAAAAAACCTATTGGCTCGGTGAACGCCTCGTCGAACAAGGCAACTTGGCGGCATATTGTGTGACCGAACCCGCCGCCGGCTCAAACGTCGTGGGGATGCAGACACGCGCCGAAAAAGTGGGCGACAAGTACATCATCAACGGCTCGAAAATTTTCATCAGCAACGTGAACTACGCCAACTATTACACCGTGTTCGCCGTCACCGACCCCACCGCCCGTCATCGCGGCATCTCGTGTTTTGTGATCGAGCGTGACACCCCCGGCATTCAGGTCAGTCGCCATTTCGACAAACTGGGGCAACGTGCTGCCGATACCGCCGAGATCACCTTTGAGAATGTCGAAGTGCCCGAAGCCAACCGCATCGGTGCCGAAGGCATGGGCTTCATGCTGGCGATGAAGGTATTCGATCACAGCCGCCCCGGTGTGGCAGCGGGCGCGGTCGGTGTGGCGCGACGAGCGCTGGAAGAATGCGTCAAATATGCCAAAGAGCGCGAGACGTTTGGGCAACCGATTTGGCAGCATCAAGCGATTGGGCACAAAATTGCCGATATGGCGATCAACATCGAAGCCGCCCGTTTGCTGGTGTATCAAGCCGCGTGGATGGTCGATCACGGCATCGACAACCCCAAGCAGATCGCTATCGCCAAAGCTTTTGCGGCGGATATGGCGATGAAGATCACGGTGGACGCCGTGCAGGTGTTCGGCGGCTATGGCTATATGCGCGAATACCCGGTCGAAAAACTGATGCGCGATGTCAAGGTGTTCCAGATTTACGAAGGCACCAGCGAAATTCAGCGCAACGTCATCGTGCGCGAATTGTTCCGTTAAAGATACCCGTACACGACGGCAGGTAGGTTCCATTCGGCAACGGATTGGGTGAGCTTTATCACGGGGGTGGTGACACACGCCGCCCCTCTTTTGCGTTACAATGAAGGCTACATTTTTGAATTCAGGGATTGAATAAATACATGACGCAGAATTTCGCGACGGATGTCCTCATTGTCGGTGCCGGATTATCCGGGTTGATGGCGGCGCACACGCTTCAAGACGCGGGCAAGACGGTCCTCCTCCTTGATAAAGGCACAAGCGTCGGCGGTCGGTTGGCGACCCGCCGCATTGGGACTGGGCTTGCCGATCACGGCGCGCAATTCTTCACGGTGCGCGATCCGGTGTTCGGCGCGTTCGTGGAGCGTTGGTTGGCGGATGGTCTCGTATTTGAATGGTCACGCGGGTGGGCAGATGGCAGCTTGGCGACGACGCGCGACGGGCATCCGCGCTATGCGGTCAAAGGCGGCATGAACCAACTTGCCAAACACCTCGCCGAGGGACTCGATATTCGTGTCAATGCCAAAGTCACGGCGGTGCGCCAATATTTGAATGGCTGGCAAGCCGAACTTGAAGACGGCACTTTGTTTTCGGCACGGTCGCTGCTATTGACGGCACCCGTCCCGCAATCGCTGGCGCTGCTAGAAGCGGGCGCAGTCCTCTTGACGGCGGACGACGAAGCGGCGTTGCAAGCGATTCATTACGAACCGTGCTTGACGGCAATCGCTTTGCTAGATCGCCCCCTCAATCTGCCCGTGCCCGGTGGTATTCAGCGTGAAGGCGCGAACATTCATTGGGTGGCGGATAATCAACGCAAGGGGATTTCTGGCAACAGCGCGGTCGTGACAATGCAAGCGGCGGGGATGTATAGCCGCAACTTGTGGGATCAACCGGATGAGACGATTTTGAATGTCTTCCGCACCGATTTGTTGCCGTTATTGGGGCAGGCGCAGATCGTCGAGCTTCAGTTGAAGAAGTGGCGCTATTCCCGCCCGATCTCGGTGCATCCAGAGCACTTCCTCGCTTCCAATGATGGGCGTATGGTCTTCTTTGCGGGGGACGCCTTTGGCGCACCGCGCGTTGAAGGGGCGGCGTTGTCGGGCTTGGCGGTGGGCGCGGTGCTGATCGAACGGTTGAAGTCGTCGTAAGGTGGTAGGGGGGGTGGGGGGCATATTGTTGCCCCACCTTGTTTTTACGTAACTACACACCCCTCACCCAAAGCGAAGCGGCAATCCCTCTCCATAAGCGAAGCGGCGGGGCGAGGGACTTTCTACTGCGTTTCTCCCCTTCTCCAAAAGCGAAGCGACTGGGAGCAGGGGTCGGGGGATGAGGGGT
>JBBRTY010000390.1:0-3219 GCA_038248285.1 Aggregatilineales bacterium | reverse complement strand
TATCGTCTCATCAACGTAAATGTAGGGGCGGATTAGGCGCTCGTGGAAAAATCCCCAACCCCAAGAGTCGCCGCGCCGAATATCCGCCCGTTTACCTGTTATGAAATCATAGCGATGCACCAAAGTGAAATGCACCCTTGCTGGATGGCAAAATAAAAAGAAAGCAAAATTATTGTAAAATAGATGCGGATCATTCATCTAAAGGGATAGCGATGATGGTAAATAGCAGTGCTGGCAAACAAAATTGGGATGGCAATCCGGGGGTACAGGGGCACGGCATCCCAAGTTTATATCAGTCTTCGCTTGGGCAGGTGCGCCCGATCTTGCGGAACGTGCGAGATCGGCAGTTCTCCACCGCGCTCAATCATATCCGAGCGTCCAATGCCAACCTATGGAATTTTTATCTGGCGGCGAAGAACAAATCCGCCGTCCTGTGTTCGACCTGTGGTCGGCAAGGCGCGGCGTTTGTTGCCTCCTCTAACTGGCGGGATGTTTCGTTTCAGGCAAAATGCCCACACTGCGATTCGCGTTCCCGCCATCGGGGTTTGGCAGTGTTGCTACCCACTGTGATCGCACGGAAGCCACTGGGGGATATCCTCTTTTTTGCGCCCGAACAAATCATATTGAAATTACTCCCCTCATGGACACAAGATCGCATCGTGACCACTGACTATGCCGATTTTGCAGTCGATTTCCCAAATGAAGACATTCAAAACCTCTCCTTTGCGGATCACAGCTATGCGATGATCCTGTGCAACCATGTCCTCGAACATGTCCCCGATGATGACCGCGCGCTGGCTGAGTGTGCAAGGGTCTTGGTAGCGGGCGGGATAGCCGTCTTTACGATTCCGGGCGATTACCCGAAGCGAGAAACCGTCCCCTTCGCCCACCCGGATGATAACGGACACCATCGGCATTATGGGATGGATGTGATTGACAAAATGCAGCGACATTTTAAGCAGGTCGAAGCCGTCGATATGCACCAAGGTACCGATCCCCGTTTGCAAATTCGTCCCCACGATTATGCGTTCATCTGCACAGCGTGATACGTTGGGGGCACGTAGCCATCCCATTTTCAAATCGGCGAAAGCGCAGCACTGGCATCCGCCTCGTAAAAAACCTTGCGCTTATGACCCTTCGGCATTGGCATAGTAGTTCAACAAAAACGGATCGTCGGTGTTTTCCAACAACTGATCGATCCGTTCCAAACTGCTATAGGGAGCAAATACTTCCGGCAGTGCAATCAGCAGTTGGCGATACAGGGTCAGGTTACCATAGGGAGTAATGTGATAGGCATCGAGAAAATCACTATCCGCCAGCGGGATGCTGGCAGGATTGGTGAAGTCAAAAAAGCTAAAACCATACTCGCCAAAGATCGGGGTGACGACACTAGCAATTTGAGCCATGTAGTCGAAGTCGTCGCTTTCTTGCAACCAAGCGTAGCTCATCGGCGAAAAGGGAGACAACATCCCCACAACCATGATGTTATGTTGATGCGCGAAATCGAGGACTTGCCGTAGCACATCAAGTTTTTCACTGCTGATACCATCCCCGATAGCAAATTGTACTTCTCGTCGATCAAACGATTCGCGATATCCATTGTGCCGTTCTTCGGCAGACATGTCATAAAAGGCACCTATTTGACTTTTCCCCGAAAACAATTCACCATGATTCAGAAACCCAGTCAATCCCAAGCGCGCATTACTAGCGATAGCCGACCACCCAAGAAGCGGTTCGGTACCATCAAACAAATTTCCCACCGCCGTAGACCGTTGTCGAAAGGCGTTTAAGGCGTTCAGTTCAGATATAATCGAATGGCTTAGCATGGGTTGAAAATCAATGTTGGGCATATAGAAGTCAGAAGGAGAGCCTCTTTCGCCCGCTAAAAAATAGCGGTGATCAATACTCCAAAGCAACACTTTAGGCAGGTGTTCCGGTGGGATACTTTGCAACAGTTCTAAAGCGAGCGCACTGTTAAAGCCGGGGATCCAGCCGTTATAAAACAGATTCGCATCATCAACCAATGCGGGCGTCATCATATGGACTCGTGATGAACCCATGATCAGGAATTCGGGGAGACGATGTTGAATTGCATTTGCCTTATACGCTCCTCGACTATCCATTTCGACGCCGCCAAACACCACCGGCAAGGGGCTATCCTGCCTTTGAAGGATGACCGAAATCGGCAAGGCATCCCCCAAGAACAAACCTCCTGCCATGACCATCAAGATGGCAATGAACACGGGCAATAAAAACAAGCTCAAGCGTAGTAAAAAGCGACGGATCATCACGACTCCCTAAAACTGGAAGTAGATAAAATTCGGTTGTGACGTGCTGGCGGAATACAGCACGAGGGCGATCATCGCATAATACGTCAACCAGCGCACCGCTGTTGGTACCCGTGGCATCGGCACGACTTGCCCCTCTTTTTGTTGTGACGCGAAAAACGACCAGCCATCATAAACAAACAGGATAGCGATGCTCATGATAGCCATCATAAACTCCAGTCGGTACATATCCAGCGGGGCAATACTGCTGAAGGGTTCGGCAAAATTACTGAACCCTGCCGAGAAATCGAACAGATGCCGCACCACATAAAGCGCATCATCAAGGGAATTGGCGCGGAAGAAAATCCATGCGAACATCACCAAACCGAAGGTGATCGCCGTCGATAGGACTTGACGCCACCACACGGGAGCAACCGGTTTGCCCCGCCGAAAAATGCGTTCGATTAGTTCCTCAGCAATGATGATGCCGCCATGCAGTGCCCCCCAAATGACGAACGTCCAACTGGCACCATGCCACAACCCGCTGATCAAAAACACGAAGAAGAGGTTGAACAAGTTGCGCAAGAACGGGACACGGTTTCCGCCCATTGGGAAGTAGACATAATCGCGGAACCACGTCGATAGCGAGATATGCCACCGCCGCCAAAATTCGCGAATCGACCGCGAGAAATAGGGCTGCTTGAAGTTGATCATCATGTCGAAGCCGATGATCCGCGCCACGCCAATCGCGATATCCGAATACCCCGAAAAATCACAGTAAATTTGGACCGCAAAGAAGAACGTGGCGAGGATTAAATGTATCCCTGTGTAATCGTGAGCATTGTTATAAACCGTGTTGACATACGCCGCCAAACGGTCGGCGATCACGATCTTCTTGAAGGCACCCCACAATACCATACGCAAACCGGACACAGCGCGGTCATAATCGAAG
>JBBRTY010000389.1:0-3258 GCA_038248285.1 Aggregatilineales bacterium | reverse complement strand
TCTCATCAACGCAAATGGTGGGGTGGATTAGGCGCTTGTCAATCGTTCGTTAACATGAAGGTTCGCGCGCCGAATATCCACCCATTTGCCGCCAACGGTCATTTCTCCCTTTATTACCGACCGTTTTTCAGCCTGAGCAGTTACCTAAATTTACGCAAAGCCAGCATCCGTGTTACATCTGCAAAACATATTGCGTATAGGGTAGTAGAGTACCGAACGATCCCGATGCGACCGCACACCGGAACGCACGGGATAGCGAAACGAGGGATGATCGATGGATCGACGACAATTTTTGCAGGGGTTTGGCGCTGCCACAGTGGCAACCGTCAGCCTATCCACCGTCGGGGCGGCACTGGCAAATTTGCCAGCGGCTGCTTTGTCCGTCCGGCAAGACCCCATGCGGGATCGGGGGAGCCATGCCATCAGCCGCTTGACCTTTGGCATCACGCCCGCCTTACATAGTCACCTACGCCAAATCGGTGCCGAAGCGTTCATCGCCGAACAACTCGCACCCGACCGGATCAACGACGACGGCATGACTGCCCATCTCGAACCGTATGCCCACATCTTGGAGGCGGATCTCGCCCAACTGGTCGAACAATTTGCAGAGCGTCCCCAACAGGCGGCGGTGGCGTTGATCGGCAATTGGGTCTTGCGGGCGCTGTACTCGGAGCGGCAACTGTTGGAAAAAGTGACGCAGTTTTTCTCCAACCATTTTTATGTCTACCTTTATAAGGGACCGTTCACCGCGCCGTTGCTCATCCGAGATGAGCGGGACTATTTGCGCCCATATGCCTTCAGCAATTTTCGGACGATGCTCGGTTATTCGGGCATCAGCCCATCGATGCTGCTCTATCTCGACAATGCCCAAAACAACCGCCGCGCCCCGAACGAAAATTATGCGCGCGAACTGCTGGAACTGCACACGCTGGGCGTGCATGGCGGCTACACCGAAACCGATGTGAAAGAAGTCGCCCGCGCCTTTACGGGGTGGTCGGTGCGGTTCCCGCGTGAAGGCGAGGGCACCGCTTTTGAACACCTCTTCCGGCGTGCCTTCCACGACCGCGATGCCAAGACGATTTTGGGCACGCTGATCCAGCCCGATGGTCAAAACGAGGGCGAACGGGTGTATGACCTGTTGGCGGCGCACCCTTCGACGGCGCGGTTTATCAGCACCAAACTGGTGCGGCGTTTTGTGGCGGATGCCCCCCCCGACGCGCTCGTCACCCGTCTCAGCGAGGTGTATCAGAGCAACGCGGGCGCTATCCTCCCCTTGCTGACCACGTTATTTGCCGCTGATGAATTTTGGAACGCCGCGCCCAAACTGAAAACACCCTTTGAATACACGATGAGCGTCTTGCGGGCATTGGGCTTCGAGATCATCAACACCACCCGCTTTATGCGTGGTCTCGGCGATGTTTTGGAAGCGATGGGCAATACGCCGTTTATGTGGCCCGCCCCCAACGGTTTCCCTGATGTCGCCGGGCTGTGGTCGGGGTCGCTCATCACCCGCTGGAATATCGCGCTTGCCGCCGTCACCGATCAAGTGCCCGGTGCCCGTTTGAACGGCGAGGGCTTGATCGATTTATGGACCAGCAACGGCGTGCCGCTTGAAGCCGACCCCGTGATCGACTTCATGGCGGGCTATTTGTTGGGGCGTCCGCTGACTGCCGATGAGCGCCCCGTCATGTTGGCATTTGCCCGCACGGGTACTACCCCGCAAGAACAGATCGCTTTCGGGATCGCGCTTTTGCTCGCTTCGCCCGCTTTCCAATATCGTTAACCCAAGGATGCTGCTGTTATGACGACTAAAACGCTCTCCCGACGTTCGCTCTTGCGCGGCGGTGCCGCCTTTGCCGGATCGCTGGCGGCGCAAACTGCCCTGCCCGCGTGGATGCCCCGTTTCGCCTTCGCCCCCTATCAACAAGGGGCGCGGGGGGATGTGCTGGTGTCGATCTTCCTGCGCGGTGGTGCCGATACCCTCAATATGATCGTGCCCCACGGCGAAGACTCGTATTATGCCGCCCGCCCGCAAATCGCCATCCCCCGCCCCGACGACACCGCCGCCCCCGCCAAGACGGTCGATATCGACGGGTTCTTCGGGCTGCACCCCGCGCTCGCCTCACTGCTGCCGATCATGCAGGGGGGGCAGATGTTGGCAGTCCACGCGGCGGGTTCCCCCCACGAGACGCGCTCGCATTTTGAAGCGATGGACTTCATGGAACGCGGCACCCCCGGCGATTACGATGTCACGACGGGCTGGATCGGGCGGCATTTGCAGACGCTTGCTAATGGCAACCTGTCGCCCGTGCGCGCCATCGGCTTTGGCACGGCGACGCAATCCGCCCTACGCGGACCAGTCTCGCCCGTGGCGCTCAAGTCCATTGTGGATTATCACCTTGCCGGGGACGCCACCGTCGCCAGTCGCATGTCGGAGGCGCTCAACCGCCTGTATGCGCTGGACACGGGCGCACTGGTGCAATCGGCACAAGCGACCATGAGCGCCATTGATGTCTTGGCGAGCGTCAGTTATCAACAGTACACGCCCCAACACAATGCCGCCTATGGAGGCGATGATTTTGCGCTGGCGCTGCGCCAAACCGCCGCGCTGGTGCGCGCCGACGTCGGACTAGAGGCGGCGTGTATCGACCTCGGTGGGTGGGATACCCATGTCAATCAGGGGGGTGTCGAAGGGGCACAAGCGCGCCTCATGACTGAACTGGCGGAGGGCTTGGCGGCATTCCACGCCGATATGGGGGACGAGATGCGCCGCATTTCGGTGGTGGTCATGTCCGAATTTGGGCGGCGCTTGCAGGAAAACGCCGGCGGCGGCACCGATCATGGGCATGGCGGGGCGATGCTGGTCATGAGTGGCGGGCTGGCGCGGGGGGGCGTGTTGGCGGATTGGCGCGGGCTGGAACCGGCGGCGCTGGACCAACGGGAAGACCTTGCCGTGACCACCGATTACCGTGATGTGCTGTCGGAACTGATCACGATGCGTTTGGGCAACCCACGCACCGCCGACATTTTCCCGAATCACACGCCACGCCCGTTGGGGGTGTTTGGATAAGGACAGGGACTAGAGGTAGAACAGGGATTAGCAAAAGAAAAGGTGACTACTTAGGTATAGAAACAGAATAAAATAAATAGGGAGGCATGAAAACATGAAGAAAAACAAGAAAATACCCCTCGAAACGTGGATGTAGGGGTGGATTAGGCGCTTGTCAATCGTTCGTTAACATGAAGGTTCGCGCGCCG
>JBBRTY010000388.1:0-3261 GCA_038248285.1 Aggregatilineales bacterium | reverse complement strand
GCCGATGCTGTTGGCGAATCAAAATAGGAGATGATCCGTAGGGGCGCAATGCCTTGCGCCTCCACAAAAAAGACACGCCGACCCTAGATAAAATCAATTCGCCAACAGCATCTACGCCAATGTTACATCAAAAACCCGTTCCAGTCTTTAACCAGATCAGCGCGCACGACCGCGCTTCTCGGTGTCGGCATGACCCACAGGATGCTGTTGAAAAAGGGTTCTGCGTGCAGCGGACGTGCCGTTGCGCGTCCCTACAATGGCGTGGTTTGTAGGGACACGAAGTGTACACGACACCCAACGGGGTGTCCGACTTTTGCAACAGAATCATAGCCTAATCCCTGCTTTTACCCCTATTTCCTACGGATCAAACTAAAATAGACCGCCGCCGCCAACAACGCAATCGCGATCCCCGCCCACAAAAACGCCCAGACCACTGGCGGCACCAATGGCGCAACCTCCAGCGAGAACGCCGCCGCGTCGTTGCGCAGCGCCCCTACGATGATGTTGGTATTGCGCGTGAGGCTGATGAGATCAAGGACAGCATTAAGTCCGGTGATGATGGCGAGGATATTCAACGCTAACATCGTCAAGCTGCGATCCGCAAAGCGCCACAACAGCCCTAATGCCGCCGCCATGACCAAGCCGACGATGAACGCCAGCGACAGAAAATCGGTGTATAACACCGTGATCAGCGCCAAGACCACCGCCAAGCCAGCGGCAATTGTGCGCGGATAAGGGAAACGGTTGGTCAAGTAAAACAGGGCGGCACCGAACAACGCCGCGCCCAAGTAACCGGCGGGCAAAATCAAGAAACGACTGCCCCCCGCCGTCAGCGCCACGCCGCTACCGTTCTCATCAATCCGGAACTGCTCAAACTGTCCGCCACTGACCAACGCCGCTAAGCCGTGACCCGTCTCGTGGACAAAGGTGACGAATAACCGAAAAGGGTAGAGCACCACGCTCAAGGCGGGGATATTCCACAAAATGAAAACAACCGCCGCCGCTAACAGCGCGATCACGAAAGCCCGTTGGCGAAACAACGCCAAATGTGTGAGCATTGCCACCCTCCTCGAAAAACAGGGATTAGGAATCAGGGAGTAGGGGGACTCGACCCCCATGCCACCTATCCCCTCAAATGATTTATCATGCGAGAATAACAGGTCACCTGTGGTCTCGTCCATTTCTGTCTGTTACAATAGAGCCACTGCTTCATCTCTAAAATAAGGATTGCCGGATTGCCGCGCGAACACGATCGTTTACGATTTGGCACTGTCGGATCACCGCAAACATCGCCTGAAAGCGGCACCGTCGCCGCTATTCATCATACCCGCGAATTGGGGATGGATCATCTCGAAATCGCGTGGGTGCAAAGTGTGCGGGTCAGCGATGAAACGTGCGCCGCCATCAAAGCCGCCTCCGAAAAAGCGCAGATCAGCCTGAGCGTCCATGCGCCCTATTATATCAATCTGAACAGCCAAACCGAAGAACTGATGATCAAAAGCGATGCGCGGTTATTGGCGGCGATTCGGCGCGGTGCCCAAGCGGGCGCACGCGACATCATCTTTCATCCGGGCAGCTATCACAGTCAGCCTCCTGAACAGGTATACGAACGCGCCAAAGAAAAGTTACTGGAGATCACCGCCATCGTCCGTGCCGAAGGCTTAAGCCATATCACTATCCGCCCCGAAACGATGGGCAAAAGCGCCATGTTTGGCACGCTAGACGAAGTGCTGCAACTGAGCCGTGATGTGCCCGGCGTCATGCCCTGCATCGATTGGGCGCATTTGCACGCCCGCCCCGGTGATGGGTCGTTCAACAGTTATGCCGAGTTCGCCGATGCCCTCACCCGCGTGCGCGCCGCGCTCGGCGAAGACGGCATGAGCAAACTGCATTTTCACCTCAGCGGTATCGCCTACACCGCCAAAGGGGAAAAAGAACATCTCCCCCTCAATGAAGCCGATATCCGTTATCGGGAACTGCTGCAAGCGTTCGTCGATTTCAACGTCGGTGGCACCGCCGCCGTCGAAGCGCCCATGCCCTTTCATGTTGCCGACGCCCTCACCTTCCAAGCCACCTATCGGCGGCTCAACGGCGCGAAAGTCACGCGCGATCTGGATGATGCAAACGACACACCTTCAGACTAACCGACTGGGGAAGAACCTATGCTGCTCACCATTCAGGCACTCATTTTTGACATGGATGGTGTCATCACCGACACCGTAGACCGTCATTTTCAGTCATGGAAACAACTAGCGCACGAAGTCGGACTCGAAATCACGCCGGAACACCGCGATCAGTTCCGGGGCGTCTCGCGCGAGGAAAGCTTGCACCGCCTCCTTAACGGTCTCGTCATCTCGCCAGAGACCAAACAGGATTGGATGCGGCGCAAGAATATGCACTATCTGGCGTATATCGCCTCGCTGACACCCGCCGATATCCTGCCGGGAGTGGTTGACCTGCTGGACGAGGCGGACGCCAAAGGGATCAAGAAGGCGGTCGCGTCGTCCAGCCGCAACGTCCACATCGTGCTGCACAAATTGGAATTGATCCACCGCTTCGACAGCATCGTAGACGCCAACATGATCCGCCGCACCAAGCCCGAACCTGATTTATTCGTGTGGGCAGCGGGCAGTTTGGGCGTCACACCCGATACAGCGCTTGTCTTTGAAGACGCCCAAGACGGGGTAGAAGCCGCGCTCTTGGGGGGGTTCCATGTCATCGGCTTGGGGTCGGCACGGGTGGAGAAAGCGCATGTCGCGCTGCCAAGTTTGGAAGGCGTCACCCTCGATGCCCTGCGCGAGTCCCTGTCAAAGGCAGAGATTAGAGGTTAGGGGGGTTAGGGGTTATCCCTGTGAAATTCTAGGGACGCGCCGTTGGGCGTCCGACCTAATCGGACACCCCGTTGGAAGCTGTTGAAAAAGGGCTTGAATCGGCGGGCGACCGCCCCTACAACAGCGGGTCTCGTAGGGGCAACCCAATGTGGTTGCCCAGGGTGCATTTCACTTTAGTGCAAAATATGCTCGTCATGGTACCGGGGGAAATGTGGGGTTTCAAAGGGCGGATATTCGGCGCGGGGACAATGTGAGTTGATAACATTTGACAAGCGCCTCATCCGCCCCTACAACGATCTCCGTTGCGGGCCCCTACAACGATCTCCGTTGCGGGCACCTAACCACAATAGGGCGGGTTTGTTTTTTGTTGCCAACCCCTATCGTCTCATCAACGTAAATGTAGGGGCGGATTAGGCGCTCGTGGAAAAAT
>JBBRTY010000387.1:0-3277 GCA_038248285.1 Aggregatilineales bacterium | reverse complement strand
GAGATCGTTGGTGGGGCGGATTAGGCGCTTGTCAAATGTTATCAACTCACATTGTCCCCGCGCCGAATATCCGCCCTTTGAAACCCCACATTTCCCCCAGTACCATGACGAGCATATTTTGCACTAAAGTGAAATGCACCCCTGGATCGAAGCAATCTCAGTGAATCTGGCGAATTTCGTCCCTACCCATCTACACATCAAATGCTCAGCGAGAGCGGTGCTATCTGTGCATATACTAAAAAAGTGGGACACTGACTTTCCACGTTTTATCCTTGAGGAGAAAATGCTATGCGTAAAATGATATTTGTTTTTGTTTGCCTCCTGGCTCTGCTTCCGTTGAGCGCCCTTGCTGCCCAAGACATGACCCCTTCGGTCACCGTCGCGGATCAGTTTGTGGCTGGCAACACCGTGACCCTTGATGAAGTTGTCAGTGCGGGGCTGGGTTGGGTAGTCATTCATATCGACAACGCAGGTTCGCCGGGCCCCGTCGCGGGCTATGCGCAGGTCTATGATGGCGTCAACACTAATGTGACCATCACCATTGACCCCACCATCGCCACACCCGTTTTGTTCGCGATGCTGCACACGGACACAGGCACCGAAGGTGTCTATGAATTTGGCACGGTCGAGGGCGCAGATGGTCCCGTGAGCGTCGATGGTGCTGTCGTGACTCCTGCCTTTAACGCTGCCATTATTGTGACCAATGATCAATTCCTCGTAGACAACACCGTCACCATTGGGTCTGTCACGGCTGCCCAAGATGGCTTCGTGGTCATTCACTCCGGCGACGCCGCCAGCTTTGGTCCCGTCTTGGGTGTGACGCCGATCAGCGCCGGCACGACTACCAATGTCGTGGTCGAAATCGCTGCCGAAGGACGCACCGCCTACCTGTGGCCCATGCTGCATGTCGATACCGGCACCGTCGGCACTTATGAATTTGGCACCGTCGAAGGCGCAGATAGTCCCGTCGTCGTCAATGGCGCGGTCGCCACGTTGCCCGTCAACACCGTCGCCAACATCAACGCGACTTCGCAGGTCGTCACCAGCTCCGACAATGCCCCGGCGATGATGGAAGCGGCGAGCGTCTACATCGCCTCCGTCTTGTCGGATGGACCCGGTTTCGTCGTCATCCACATCGATAACAATGGCGCGCCGGGTCCCGTCGCGGGTTTCCTCGCCGTGCCAGCGGGCTATAGCAGCAACTTAGAAGTGCCGCTTGATGCCGCCGTCGCGTTGACCCCCGTCGTGTGGCCCATGCTCCATGTCGATACCGGCGTGGTGGGTACCTATGAATTTGGCATGGTCGAAGGCGCAGACAGCCCCGTGAGGGTCGGTGATGCGGTCGTCACCTTCCCGATCAACGCTACCGCCGCGATGACCTTCGACGCGCAAGCGCTCGGCGAGGGCGGCACCGTCACCATCGCCAGCGCCGTGATTGACTCGGCTGGTTGGCTCGTCATTCACGCCGATAATGCCGGCGCGCCCGGTCCGGTTTTGGGCTACGCGCCGCTGAACGCTGGTTTGAACCGCAATGTCGTCATTACTTTGACCGATAGCGCCGCTGCTGGCGCGCAAGTGTTCCCGATGTTGCATTATGACACGGGCGTGGTGGGCGCTTACGAATTCGGCACCGTCGAAGGGGCTGATCTGCCTGTTGTGGTCGGCGGCAATGTCGTCGTCGCCCCTCTCGCGATCACCCAATAAGACGCTTTTTCTAGCGTAAAAAAGGGACACCCTGTATGGTACAGGGTGTCCCTTTTTGTTTTGATCGTTGCTGTTCTAAAAATGTCGAACATTCCCGTAGGCAACGGGCAAATGGTGGGACACGCAACGGCGCGTCCGCGAATTTATGCCCCCCAAATGGACACCACCTTCGGTTTTTGTCGTCCCTACGACAAGGATAATCCCAGCATGACCCCTAAACGATTCGACCCGCTTGACCTGTTGCAAACCCTGCTCGTGATCGCACTGCCGATGACGGTGGGCACCTCGCCCCGCTTGATCGCGTGGACGGCGACGGCACGCCTCGATGTCTTCCCCGAATTTCAGGGGATCGTTTATTTTCTGCCAGATGCTATCGCCTGCGCGCTGATCGCCCTCGCGGTACTGCGCGCGAGTGTGCGGGGCGAGAACCTCATCGGGGCAAAAGCGGGTCTGGCATTGGCGTTAATCGGCTGGATGCTGGTGAGCGTGATCTGGTCGCCGTCCGCACCGCTCGCGATCAATGCTGCCAACAAACTGGTGTTGGCATTGGGGGTGGCATGGGCGGCATCGCGGGCACTGGGCGGGCGGGCACTGCTGATCGGTTTGGTGGGCATCGCGATCTTGCAGAGCATCATCGCCATCGTGCAAAGCTTGAACATGGGCATCATCGGCTTAGGGAGCTTGGGCGAAATTTATATCGATCAAGGTGGCACTTACTACCGAGGCACGGGCTTGACCGTGAACCCCAACAACTTGGCGGGCTTGCTGGTCTTGGGTGGGGTGGCGGCGGTGATTTTGTGGGGACGACGCTGGGCGCTCTTGGCGGCGTCGCTGGCGATCATCGGGGCGGGACTCTTGGCGATCATCGGGGCGGGACTCTTGGCGACCGGATTGCGCGGGGCGTGGTTGGGGCTGGCGGTGGCGGGCATGGTCGGGCTGATCCTGTCGCCGCGCGCGCTGAAAGGAGTACAGCAGTTGCCGCGTTTGCGCCCCTATCGCCTGTGGATCGCGCTGGGCGTGGGGCTTGGTATCGTGGGGGTGTTGTCCTTGAACGGGGCATATAACCGCGTGTTCGCCCGTGTCTTTGCCGAGCGTCCCTTCTTTTTAGAGGACACCTTGACGGTGATCGGGGATCGCCCGTGGACGGGTGCGGGGGCGGGCAACTTGTTCATCGCGATGATGGAACATTTGCCGGTGCCCAGTTTGACGATCCCGATGTTTCCGGCGCACAATGCCCTACTCATGATTTGGGGCGAGATTGGGCTGGTGGGGGTGTGCCTCGTGGGGGGGCTGTTCCTACAGGGGGCATGGCGGGTGCGGCGGATGCGCCTGTTTTTGCTGGGCATGGTCGCCATCGCGGTGATCAGCATGGTCGATTACTACTGGTGGGGGGACGAGCGGCTGCGGGTGCTGCTGTGCTGGTGGGTGGGGGTGGGGTTGGCGCTTGGGGACGACGACTTGCACCCTACCCCTACTACCCCTTTTGCCAGATAGCACGCATCCCGCTGTTAATGCTATCCTTAACGGTAACTACACACCCCTCACCCAAAGCGAAGCGGCAATCCCTCTCCAT
>JBBRTY010000386.1:0-3288 GCA_038248285.1 Aggregatilineales bacterium | reverse complement strand
GACGGGCTCTACGAGCCACGCGGCCTCTCCCCACCCATCCACAGCCGCAGCCGCATAGGGAATACCCGACAACCACGTTGCGACCGCATTTTGGGACGTTGAAGCGCACAATGCCGACAATGCCTCGGCATTGTTGGCGACAACCTCAACCGTGATCGACAAGCCTGTATCACTGGTCAATTGCGTCTCTAGGGCATTGGCGGCACTACGGGCAGCGCTTTCCGAACGCCCCGATGCCAACAACGGGAAAACGATCCGGATCGGATTGTTCGGTGCCCCCACCGGTACCGGGGTCGGTACCGAAGGCAAATGGGTGGAACGAGGGGTAGGGGTCAGCGACGGGCGCTGCGGTGTCGCGTTTGACCCAGCCCCTCGGCAACCCGACAAAACCATCAGCACACCTACCCAAATCAGCAACAAAAGCACCGGCTTATTCACAAATCGAAGTCTTATCATCATATAAAACCATCCATCTCAGTGCATTGAGGAGGCACAGTAGCCCATGCTTAGATCGTATCCATAATCCCGTTTTTCGCCTAGCACTTCATTTTAACTATTGGCATCCACTAGGCGAATCTCACGAGGACCGACACGGCTATTGCGCAAGCTCACTTCCACTTCCTCGTGGATTAAACCCGCCCAACAAGTTTGCGGGTTACGGACTTCGACCCGTGTCATGCGGATTGCTCCCCAAACGACAGCCCGTTCCCCCGGTGGCAGGTAACGATAAACGATACCAGTATCGGGATCAGTCACGACATCCAGCGTATCGTCACTCCCCAATGACCAGCGCCATGGATAATCGATGGTCGCGGTCGTGCAATCAATGCCAACACGCCACGCCCCCGGCTCTTCGGTCGCCCCTAGTGTCGAATCGCGTTGATCCCATTCATAAACCGTCCCCGGCTGAGGACCAGTCGTGCGGATAGGCACATCGCTGTAATTCTCCACCGTCAACATAAACACCAACAAATCACCAACGGGCATGGTAATCGTTGTTCTCGACAAAATATCGGGATCGGTCGGGCGAACGATCAAGTCCCCCGGCAGGTCACGGCTGGCAAAAAAACGTTCTTCCCACGGTCTAGTTTCAAAAATCACACTGACCCCGGCAGTTTGCGACACAATCTCTGCAAACGGTTTGCCGCCATTACGAATCGTCACGACAGCGGAACGGCGTACTTGCTGCCCAACCGCGTCTTGCGCTTCCGCCATCAACGTATACTCACCATCCGGCGGCGGATCGGCATTCAAATCAACCCCACCATCATAGTCGTATAAGTGGCGACCTCGTTCATGCGGGAGCGTCTCTTCGTCACGTTCGGCAAGATAAAGCGGTTGTCCGCCGTTTGGCGGCAACAGGTATACCGACAAATCGGCATCTTGTTCGAGAAACAGATTAATCTGGGTGCGGTCGTTAATACCGTCTTGATTAGGTGTAAAGTCTGTTGGGGAAACAGTGAACTCCGAAATATTAGGTAGGGGTACATCCCCCCCTTCAATCACCAATGTCCCCGTCCGCTCATCTTGAGCGCCCGATGCCGCATCAATGGCGACAAGTCGCCATGTATAAATATCATCCGGGATCACGCGCCGCAAAATCACTTGATCGGGAAAAGAGTCGTCGGGAAGACTGAAGCCATCAACCACCCCACTAAAGGCAACTTGATAGTCATTGGGCGCGCGTAATGCGCGCTCACGAAACGCAAACACCGCACCGGTACTGCCCTCAAAAGTGAAAGACACAGTCACTGTTTTAGAAACCGTGTAGGAAAACACAGCAATATCCTCCATGCCATCGGCATTGGGCGAAATGACCTCATGTGAGAATACCGCTTCGGTAATGAGCGGAAGATCAGGCGCAATGAGTGCCTGTGCAACCACGACAATTAGAATAACACCCGCCAAAGCACCCGCCAAAGTCAGAACGAGAGGGATTCTCATAAGCTGTTTGCTATGCTCCTAGCAACCACAATTTAATCAGTCTATCAAACGAGATCGGAATTGCTAGAATGATCTTTAGGCGCAAGGTGCCCAAATGCGCTCATCTTTACGCTGTCTCATCAATGATGTATAATCGCCTAACCCCAGAATTAAGACGAATCCATCTTGAGGATAGATTTTGACTGACCTGAATACTGTCAGTGAGTTTTTTGACATCGCTAATTCCCTTGCTGACGACAGCGGCTATTTTGAATGCCCAGTCGTACCGTTGCGCGACCAAGTTCTATTCCCAAATGTAGTCTCACCGGTCACACTACTGAGCAAACGTTCAGTTGCCGCTGCCGAAGCCAGTCATGATGCCCGCCGCACGGCGGTGGTGTTGTTAGAAAAAAGCAATGCCAAGTCGGACAGTGACACCCCAGAGCTGTACAGCGTGGGGGTCGAAGTCGCCGTAGGACGCATCTTGCGGATGCCAGATGAAACACGCGGTGCCTTGTTACAGGGGCGACGCCGTGTGGAATTGGTGGAGATCACGCAGCATACCCCTTACCTGATCGCCAAAGTGCGCATACTGACCGAAGAAAATCGCCAAACATCCCGCACTAACGCCACGATGCAAGTGGTCACCAATTTGTTTCGGCGTGCGGTCGAGTTAAATGAAAATATCCCCGAAGAGGTCTTACTCTACGTCTTAAATGCCCATAACGCCGGTTGGTTGGCAGATTTAATCGCCTCCACCTTAACGGTCTCGCTGGAGGAACGCCAAGTTCTCCTCGAAACGATGGATATTGAAACCCGTCTTGACCAAGTGGCAGATCTGCTCAATCAAGAACTCAATATGCTGGAGCTAAAAGACGAGATCACCAGCCAAGTCAACCAAGAGATGGATCGTTCGCAACGCGAAATCTATCTGCGCGAACAAATGCGCGTGATCCAATCCGAACTCGGTGAAGAGGACATCTTCCAGCAAGAACTCACCGAGGTTCGCGAACAAATCGCTAAAGCGAACATGCCCCCCGAAGTTCACGACAAAGCCATGAAAGAATTACTGCGCTTGTCGATGATGGCTCCCCTTGCCCCCGAAGTCGGCATGGTGCGCACCTATATTGATTGGCTCACGGCACTGCCCTGGGCTGCCGTCAGCGAAGATCAACTGGATGTGCAGTTTGCACAGCAAACGCTGGATCGTGAACATTACGGTTTGCCAAAGATTAAAGATCGGATCTTGGAGTACATCGCTGTGCGCAAACTTGCGCCCGACACCTCTAGCAGCCCGATCTTGTGCTTCGTTGGACCGCCCGGCGTCGGCAAGACCTCGCTCGGCAAATCCATCGCTACCGCGCT
>JBBRTY010000385.1:0-3290 GCA_038248285.1 Aggregatilineales bacterium | reverse complement strand
GTTTTGACATGCCTCTATTTTACCTGATTTTTGCTTTTTGCACCACTTTTGTTGTTTTCACTTAATCGCCTTGATCCCACCTGAGCAGTTACCCGACAAGAAACAAAACACCAGACAGGTTACGCCGCCGACCATCCTCACGCTGACGCTGCTCGACAGTGACGACGAAATACGGAACGGTACGCAACTCGTCCAGTACCTGACACGTCCGACCCACCGGGTACACAGCGCGATGGGTGTCGATAAACCGGTACTTCATGGGCGCTGCCCCGTGCGAAGACTGGAGTGCTTTTTTTAGGATGTCCCGCTCCTGCTTGACGATCTCCCGTTCACTGCTCGGTTGTAGCGTCGCTTTGGCTTCGTCGGCACGATAGCGCTGCTGCGGTTGACGGATCAGTCCCTGCGATAAAGCGAGATCCTTTTCCAGTTCCCAGATCGGCTTTTCCGTGTTCTCCGCCATCCTCAGCACTTCATGCCGAAACTCCTCTCTGTACTACTACCGTCTCTTCATCTTCCTGATCCCCTCTTTCATTCAGTCTAGCGGACAATTTCTGTGTCCACCATTTCTGTGTCAGTCAATTATCAACGGTTCCCGTTTGCCATACCGCCGCGCGTCATAAAACCTAGATGTGCGACAAGTTTAAGGGGTGATAACTTCTACCTGAGTTTGTACACCCGTTGACCCATTGGGTTGCCCGCCACCCACTGAAACAGTGAATCTGCCCGGCTCCAAAAGGCGTAAGCCATCATCATCAACGCGGGTAAATACTTGTGGAGTGAATGAGAAATTCATACGTTGGGAAGCTTTCGGTGCCAAATGAATACGCTGAAAAGCCGCAAGCTGTCGTAGCGGATAACCTGCGCGCTCGGCACTTACATACACCTGAATCACTTCGTCGCCTGCAACGTCGCCAATGTTCGTCACATTAACCGAAAGCGTGAGTGGTGTGTTTTCGGACAATGGGGTCGCGCTGGTGTCGAGATCGCTGTAAGCAAACTGGGTGTAGCTTAAGCCGTATCCAAAGGGATATAAAGGTTCACCGGTGAAGTAGCGATAAGTGCGCCCCGCCATATGGTAATCCTCAAATGAGGGCAAATCAGCCACCGACTTATAAAATGTCACCGGTAACTTTCCGCCTGGATTGTAATCACCGAACAATACGTCCGCAATCGCCGTGCCCCCTTCTTCGCCGGGATACCATGCCTCAAGGATGGCGGGCACATGCTCATGCGCCCAGTTGATCGCGAGCGCACTCCCATTCAGCAGCACAAGGATGATGGGCGTACCGGTTGCATAAAGCGTTTGGAGTAGTTGCTCTTGAACATCTGGCAAGTCGATGCGGATGCGATCCCCTTGGCTGACCATCCCTTCTTCTAGCCCATCTTTTTGCCCAGTTTCCCCTTCTAGGGCTTGCGATAAACCGCCGACAAACACGACGATATCAGCATTTTTGGCAAGCGTCAGCGCGTCATTAAAGCCGCTCGTATCGCTTCCATAAATACCACATCCCCGTGCATACGTGACGGTTATGCCCGCAGTTGCTTTTGCTTGAAGACCCTCTAAAGGGGTAACACTGCTGGACGGGAAACCATTATAATTTCCCAGTAGGGCATCTGGGTTGTGGGCATTCGGACCGATCACAGCAATAGCGCGTGGGGTTTTCGCCAATGGCAGGAAGTGATCCTGATTTTTCAGCAATACCAACGATTCGCGTGCTGCTTGTAACGCCAGCGCACGATGTTCGGGGGCATCGTTGACACTAAACGAGATTTGCGCATACGCCACTTTTTCGGGTGGGTCAAACATGCCGAGACGGAAGCGGGCAGTGAATACCCGAACGAGTGCCTGATCAATCGTTGCCTCATCGATCAGTCCTTGTGGCACCGCGTCAATTAGGGTTGGATAACTATCGCCACAGTCCAGATCACAGCCGGCATTGACCGCCAATGCTGATGCTTCGGCTGCGGTTGCCACAACTTTATGAAATTGATAAATGTTGTAGACCGCCCAACAATCGGAGACGACATACCCCTCGAATCCCCATTGATCTCGCAAAATATGTTGGAGCAACGCAGGACTGGCAGAACAGGGTTCCCCATTGAGGCGGTTGTAGGCGCTCATGACAGAGGCAGCACCGCCTTCTTTCACACAAGCTTCAAAAGCGGGCAAATAGGTTTCCCATAAATCGCGTTGGGTCGGGTTGACATTAAATTCAGCGCGATCTTGTTCTGGACCGCTGTGAACGGCGAAATGTTTGGGCGTTCCCACGACTTTTAGATAGGTTGGGTCATCCCCTTGCAAGCCTTTGACGAAGGCAACCCCCATGCGTGCTGTCAAAACTGGGTCTTCACCATATGTTTCTTGTCCCCGTCCCCAACGGGGATCGCGGAAGATATTGATGTTCGGTGCCCAAAAGGTCAGCCCCGTATACATATCAAAGATTCCGTTGCGGACGGCTTCATGATGTTTAGCGCGGGCTTCATCCGCTGTGACCGAAGCGACCTGATGGACAAGCGCGACGTTCCACGTTGCCGCTAACCCCATCGCTTGCGGGAAGACGGTCGCAATCCCTGCTCGTCCCACCCCATGCAGACATTCATTCCACCAGTTATAGGCAGGGACGCCGAGTCGCTCAATGGCGGGGGCGGCGTGCGACATTTGGTTGATCTTTTCCTCAAGGGTCATTTGACTGACAAGTTGCCGTGCGCGTGCCTCAAACGAAAGTGTGGTCATGACTCACCTTTATTTATAGTGGATCGAATAGTGAAAATTGATGTTCTCCTGCTGCCAGCCGAATCTCTCGAGAATGAGATTCCCACTGCAAGTACAGGGTGAAAGAAGTTGGCGTCTTGATGGTCAACCTTGGGGGAAAGTGAGGATCCCGTTCGCAGAGCAAATCAATTTCATGTGATTGCCCTAAGGGATAATTGCGAACCCCATGTCGTTCGCTTAAGTAACCCCCAATAAACGCCAATACTTTTGACGGTACTCAACTGCCCATCACGGGAGCGATTATAATAAAAACCGCTGGCTTCATCCCACAAATACGCATTGACATAGTGTTTGAGATGCTCAAATTCATCTGTAAGCTCGCTGTTGAATTCATCATTACCAATTGCGCCCGCTATAGCGAGCAATTTTTGGCAATTCGGCATCGCGAATGCCGTCGGTGATGAGCGCTCGCTCGCGATTGACTGTTACTGAGAGCGCTTCGCCATCAGGGGTAACAAAGCCAAAGACAATGGTATTTGCCGGCGAGTTAGGGTGGTTAGCACGAAAATGGGACAGC
>JBBRTY010000384.1:0-3390 GCA_038248285.1 Aggregatilineales bacterium | reverse complement strand
AGGGGGCGCTGACCGAAGGTCAGACGGGGTGGGGATGCTTTCATTAAGGCTTAACTTGACACACAAGACCCAATGGGGTTGCCCGCCGATTCAAACCTTTTTGCAACAGACTCCAACGGGGCGTCCGTTTGTAGGCATAAATGCGCGGACGCCCCGTTGCGCGTCCCACCATTTGCCCGTTGTTTACGGGGATTTTCGACATTTTTAGAACGCCTATCTAATGTGACATTGGCATACTACTTGACGGTTAGAACATCCGTGCTATGCTATATTGATATTGTGCATCCGTGCGTCCCCATCACTTTTCGTTCGCCCTGCTTGCCCTTGTCATCGAGTCCGAGGACCCCGCCTATGCCGGATTTCACCGCTTTCAAGCGCTTGCTTTGGCGCGCCTATCAACACGCGCCGCACCTCGCCGTGATCGACAGTGCGCTTACCGACATCGCCACCCACATCGAGACCAACGGCGCGGACGGCATTGGACACCTCGCCATTTTCATCCCGCCTCGGCACGGCAAATCACAAACTGTCGCCCGTCTGTTTCCAGCATGGTTTTTGGGGCGCAACCCCGATAAGCGCGTCATCCTCACTGGGTATGGCGCGAGTCTCGTCGATAAGCATTCGCGCGCCGTCCGCAACCTGCTGCTCACCGACGCCTACGGGGGCATCTTTCCCAAGACGCGCGTGGCGACCGACAGCGCCGCCCGTGCCGCTTGGGATGTCGCCGATCACACGGGCGGCATGGACGCGGCGGGCATCGGCGGAGCCATCACGGGCAAGGGTGCTGATCTGCTGCTCATCGATGATCCGGTGAAAAATCGCCAAGAAGCCGAGTCCGCCGTGATGCGTGAGCGCGTTTGGGAAAGCTATGCCAGCGACCTCTACACCCGTTTAGAACCGGGCGGGGCGGTCGTGCTGATCATGACGCGCTGGCACCCCGACGACTTGGGCGGGCGGTTGTTGGCGCGAGAACCTGAAAATTGGACGGTGATTCGCTTGCCCGCCCTCGCCGAGCCGGACGATCCGCTGGGGCGTGCGGTCGGCGAGGCGTTGTGGACGGCGCGCTACTCGGTCGCCAAGCTAGAAAAGACGCGCGCCAGCATCGGCAGTCACGCCTTCGCCGCGCTCTATCAGCAACGCCCGCTGTTCCACGAAGGGGCGCTGTTCCGCGCGGGGTGGATCAAACGGGCGGTGAGCGCGCCCGAACTGCACCGCGTGGTCGTCGCGGTCGATCCCCCCGCCAGCGCCACCGGAGCCGAAGCGGGGATCATCGGCGCGGGCGTCAGCATGACTGATCAGCGCATCGGGGTGTTGTATGTGTTGGCGGATGTCAGTCTGCGCGGCACGCCCGATGCGTGGGCGCGTGCTGCCGTCGCGCTGTATCATCAGTTGCAAGCCGATGCCCTCGTGGTCGAGACAAATCAGGGCGGGGATATGGTCGAACACACCTTGCGCACTATCGACCCTGCCGTCCGCATTCGCCGCGTCAGCGCCACCCGCGGCAAAATGTTGCGGGCGGAGCCAGTCGCGGCGCTCTACGAACAGGGGCGCGCCTATCATGTCGGCGTATTCCCGCATTTGGAGGAGCAGATGGCGCAGTGGTCACCCGCCGATAGCATCTCCCCTGACCGTCTCGACGCGCTGGTGTGGGCAGCCACCGAGTTGGTGCTGCGCGGCAAGGGCAGCGTGATCGGGTAGCGACTCATGCCGTCCAGAATTTATCGCTCAGATACTTCGAGGCGTTGTCGGGGAACAGCGTCACGATGACACCCGCTTGCCCCGTGTCCGCCAATTCTTCGGCGATGCGCAAGGCAGCGACCAGTGCCGACGCCGCGCTGATGCCGACCAAGTAACCTTCTTCGCGCGCTAAGCGCCGCGCCATCGCATACGTTTCTTCGGTGCCCGCCGTCACTTGGCGATCTGGGAAGGCGGCGTCATAAATGCCGGGCTTGATCGCCGTCGCCATGTGTTTTAAGCCTTCCAAGCCATGAAACGCGGCATCGGGTTGCAACGCGACGATCTGCACGTCGGGATTGTAGTCTTTCAAGCGGCGTCCCGTCCCCATCAGCGTGCCGCTGGTACCCAACCCCGCGAGGAAGTGGGTGACGGTGCCGTGGGTCTGCCGCCAAATCTCGACCCCCGTCCCCATATAGTGGGCATGGGCGTTGGCGGGGTTGTTGTATTGGTCGGCATAGAAATAGCGTTCCGGCTCCCGCGCTGCCAGTTCGCGCACCGCCAAAATCGCGCCATCCGAGCCTTCCAGCGGATCGGTTAGTTCCAGTTCGGCACCATACGCCGCCAAGATTTTTTTGCGTTCGGGGCTGGCGTTGGCGGGCAAGAACAGCTTAACGCCATAGCCCTTCGCCGCGCCCAACATGGCATAAGCGATGCCGGTATTGCCGCTGGTGCTATCCATCAGAATTTTGCCGGGGCGCAACTGACCAGCGCGTTCGGCGGCGCGGATGATGGCGGCGGCGGCGCGGTCTTTGACACTGCCCCCCGGATTCGTCCATTCGGCTTTTGCCAACACCTGCACATTGGCGGGCAAATGCGCGGTGATCCGGTTGAAGCGCAACAGCGGCGTATTGCCGATCATCTGTTCCAGCACGGTCGTATGCAAGTCAGCGGCGATGTCCTGACGTTCGGGGGTCATGGTCAGCATGGGAATGATCCTCATTATGTGTATAGTCGTCTTGAAAAATGGCATGTAAAACAAAAAGCGTGGAGCGCGTCCCGGTCAATCTACCGGTGAAGCGCTCCACGCCTTGTTCTGTCTCGTCGGCGGTGGTCGTCTAGCAATACCCAAGCGTCGTCGTCAGAAGATGCGCGTTGCGCTCATTCTTGGACAACAACAATATGCGGAAGCTACGATGACCATCTTCATACGTTTGAGTTTTCAATATTGGGAAAAATTCGATCTGCGGTCAGTGTACCCGATGATATCCGCCATTGTCAACATTTTATGCGGATCACTTAACCAGCGTTCATGGTTACGAAAACTTTTGACGCAGTGTCGGGGGCAACCCTTTCGTGCTACACTCATTTTATACAAAAGCAGGGTGAACCTCAGTCAAATCTGAGGTTTCTGACCCAGTGATAAGGGGAAGATACCATGTCTCAATCGATCCGCGCAATTTATCGCGAAGGACAGATTCGCTTACTTGAGCCAGTCACCTTGTTTGAAGGACAAGAAATCCAACTCACAATTCTTTCGGATAAGGAACGAGTGCTTGCCGCTTTGAGTGATTTACAGAAGTAGGGCTTTAGCCGGCTAAAGCTACTCCGCTTCAGCGGCTGTAGATGAAGCGCCTTGCGGCTTTAGCCGCCGACTGAGCGTCTCATCGGGGTGCATTTCAAGTGAGTGTAAATTCTCTCGGAATTTCCGAGTTT
>JBBRTY010000383.1:0-3443 GCA_038248285.1 Aggregatilineales bacterium | reverse complement strand
GGGCGCACAAAGGCGATCTGCCCGTTAGGTCCCCACGAGGGCATGGTCTCTGCTTGGGTGGGGTCACTGGCACCCGCGAGTGGTGTGTCTATGCCTGTTTGCAGATCGAGAATGCGTAAGTCAACGTTGGCGCTCACATAAACCAAGCGCTGACCATCGGGCGAGAAAGCCGCATAAAAGGCATCAATATTGACGGGGATCGGCAATCGGGTGCCATCGAAGTCATAGATGAGCAGATCACCGGGGGGCGATCCGAGGATGGCGGCGACTCGTTCGGTTGTTTGCGAAACGGTATGGCAACCTACACAGCCGTTCGTATTGAGGGCATTAAAGCTGGCGTTGGTGCTGGCATTGGGTGCCGTCACATAGATGCCGGTGTAGCCATTACTGGGGTCTTGTCGCCAAAAATAGACGCTTTCTTGGGGGGCGCATAGCGTCCCAATGAAGGGGAGCGCAAAGAGCCATAAGGCGAGCGCTGTATAAAACCCAAAGGTCGTCCATAACACAAGACAGAGTGCCGAACATCTACCCGCGCGGTGGCGGCGATAATGCCAGAATGCCCACAGCAATGCCAATGCCAGCAGTAACAGCGCCAGCAGGATAGGCACAAGCCCGCCCAAGCCCCCAACGCAAAAATCAAGAATGGTCGAAATAGCTGGAGTAGAAGGCGGAGAGGGCACGAATGATCCTATCGCGATAGAAGGCTGAGTAGGCGTAGCCGTTGGTAATGGCGTCGGTGATGGCAAGGGGGTATAGGTATGGGTCGGTGTGGGCGTGGGCGACGGAGAGACGATACTGACGACTGGTCCCGTTGCAGTGAAAACCTCTTGCGTATTTGTATCGCATAAAAGATAAGTGCCAGTCAGTTGACCAACGGACGTTTGATTAAAGATTTGATTGGATCGTAATTGCATCTGAAAATCGGCGGTATCGGCATTGTTTAACTCGCCCAGTGACCAAGTTACGCTATTGGCAGTCGTGCTGACGGGTGGGGGGGTAATCCCTGCCGGCACCAGTTCAAAACGGGTATTGTCAAAGGTATAGGTAAATTGGAGATCGCGCGCAGCGATGCTCAATTGAATGAGATCCGCAATCCGTTGGAAGATCACGGGCAAGTTGGAGGCATTGGGTTCATTGTAGAAGTCGGACGGACTATCGGCGAGTGCCAATAGGAGATCAGTCGATGCGGTGGTACCGACGGCAACCGTGATCACCCGCACGCCCGCCGAGCGCGCGCGCTCTGCCGCCAAAATGGCGCTACCCGCGTTGGAGTCGCCATCGGACAAAAGCACGATCACACGGCTGGCAGCCGTATTTTGGGTGTTAAAGTTCAGGAGGGTGTCGGTGCCTTGTTGTAGCCCGGCGGCTATGTTGGTGCCGCCCTGCAATGCTAAACCACGCACGCTATTGAGCAACTGCGTTTGATTTTGCGACAAGGGCACCAATTCGGATGCACCGTTGCTGAAGGTTACAATTGCCACTTGATCCCCGCCCCGCTCTGGAGCCAGATCAAGCGTGAGTGCCTGCACGAACAATTCCGCCGCTTGGCGGGCGTAAGCCAGACGGGTATCGGGCAAGCCGTCTTGTTCGTTCATACTGGTGGAGACATCGATCACCAGCGCGGCATCAACAGGTTGGGTTATCGGCGGGGTTGGGCAGTTTGTGCTTACCCCTGATAAGGCGATATTAATGGTAAAAGCGGTTTCATCCACGACGATGGTCGGCGGTTCGCCGTCAATTGTGACGGTGACGGTTTGGTTTTGGGCGTTGAGAGGTAGGCTGCTCCATCCTAAAAAGAGTAAAAGCAGCATCACCAGTCCACCTGATAGAGTTTGTCTTGATCTCATTCCTGTACTCCTGTGTGCGCTGCTTTCGCTCATTTAGCCGCGACTAGCCAAAATTTCACCATCTTTGAATTTCGCCGTCATCATTTCGCTGAGGACAATGAGGGAGACCGAATACAAGTCGTAAATGTCTTGTGCGGCTTCCTGACTGCGCATATCCTGTTGTTGTCCTTGAATACCCGCAGCGATAGGCGCTTCACGGCGCTTGGCATCTGCTTTGGTGAGTTCACCTCTAAGGAATTCCTCAAACTCTTTCATCACATCATACTCAACGATGATGCGCGCCATTTGCCCGTATTTTTGGGAATTGGAGGGGTATTTGTTCAACCATCCTTGCATGATGGGATTATAGACGCCGACATACTGATCGGCACCCGCAGCAACGCGTTCATCGGTGTCCATTTGGCGCACATTCAACAGATAATTGGTAATGTGTTGGTAATCAATGCTGTAGCGATAGCCAGAATTATGGGCGCGCAAACCCCAATCTTCCTCACGGAAGATGTAGGTCGTCATGGCTTCGAGAAGGGATGGATTGGGGGACGGTTGGGTCAACCACCACTCGCTCGTCACCATGCTATCTTGGGGGTTTTCGATGCTTGGCGTCACCAGATAATAGACGAAATTCGTATTCTTATTGTCGAGATTATCGCGATCTTCGGTGATGATGCGGTGTGCCATTAGCGACAGGAAATCGCGGAAACGATCGATATCTTCGAGCAGCACTGCCACACGATTGCTGAGTTGCCGCCGTTCCTGCCGTAAATCGCGCGTCAGGCGATCTTCATATTGCACCACGCGCACCTCCGCAGGGAAGATGTGCAACAACGGGCGCTCACTGCTCGGTTTGTTCATATACGGGTCTTTGCCCGTGCGGTAGTCGCTGACCGAATCAAAGGGGATGAGTTCGGTCATGCTGACCACTGTCAAGCGATAGGGGTCGTCACAATTTTGCAAGCGCGCGCCCGTCGCATTATCATCAGCAACCCCGGCGCGGGATCGCAATTCTGCCATCACGCGCTCAAGGAATCTTTGCCCATCGCTATACCCCGAGTCTTGGTGGGCAAGGAGATAAACGGCAGGCATGACGTTGCCCGCAATTGCCCCTTCATAGCTCAACATCGCGCCGGTGTTGGCGTGCAAATAAGCCCCCAATTGTTCTGGGCGGTCTTTATAGCCTTCTTCGGCAAGATAGCGTAAGATGGTCAATTGCTCGCGCGCATCGCGGAAAATGTCACGGCAAAAGTTCATCAACAGATCCGCATTTTTGCGATTCCATTCGCCATTTATTTCATCGCGCAGGGGTTCATTGTTGACGGTGAACCCGATTCGCAATTTGGGCGTGCTGGTGCTGTCTTTGATTTCTTGTGCCGTCCAGTTCATCCCGCGCATGGCATTGAAGAGGGCGTTGGACTGTTCCTCGTAGCGCTGATACGTTTTGTCTTCCCACGTTTTATTGTTGATGACCTCGCGGCTGGGAACACGTTCTTCTTTAAGCCGCTCAGTCTTGACGATCTCATTGCCGCGATAGACCTCGGCATACAAGCCTTGATGATGAGTCGCCAAGATGCGTTCCCACTGCTCTAATTGGGTGACGGC
>JBBRTY010000382.1:0-3488 GCA_038248285.1 Aggregatilineales bacterium | reverse complement strand
CTATCGTCTCATCAACGTAAATGTAGGGGCGGATTAGGCGCTCGTGGAAAAATCCCCAACCCCAAGAGTCGCCGCGCCGAATATCCGCCCGTTTACCTGTTATGAAATCATAGCGATGCACCCAAGTGAAATGCACCCTCCCACTAGAAATTGGTTTGTGTAGACTGCATAACAATGATAAGATTTATGGATAATACGCATCGCAACTTAGGGGGTAACGTTCTCTTTCATGGCGATTTTCCCGCACACCCAACATATCCTCATCGTCGAAGATGAGCGCCAAGTGGCGCTGTCCATGAAAAGTGCGCTGGAAAAGGAACACTACCTCGTCCATGTTGCCGATACTGTAGAACAAGCTGTCATCGCGCTGCAAACGTATCATTATCATGTCGCGCTGATTGATTTGTACCTCACGCCCAATGATCACGACACTGCCAGCGGCTTGGAGGTGTTCGACTTCATCCACGCCGTCAAGCTGGATTCGGTGATGGACACCATCGCCCTGTCGGACGTGGATAAAGCGGCGGACACGTTGGCGGTTTTGGGGGATTACAACGCCGTCTATTTTATCGTCAAAAAGGGCACGTACCTGCAAGCGTTGATCCAGCGCGTCAATATTTTGTTTCGGCGCACGCCCGCCATCGGGCTACAACAAACGATGCTCGGCAAAAGCCGCCTCAAGATCAAGTTTAACCTCATCTATCAAGACCGCACCGCCGAAGCGATTCAGCAAGTCGTGCGGCGGGTGCGCTGGAAGGCGAACGAGACCCGCCCCTTGCCGGGACGCCTCGTGCCACAAGTATATGATCTGCTCGGCAAGCTGTTTCGCGACTCGGACAAGCTCAACATCAGCATGTTGACGCCGGGCGACACCGGGGCATCGATCCTCAAGATCACCAGCACCAAGAACAACGTCTTGGCATACCCGACCATCGTCAAAATCGGGCGGCGTTATAAGATCGAACGCGAAGTCGTCCATTATGACGCGGCGCGGGATTTCTTCTCTGGCTTGATCCAGCAATTCGACAAGGCGTATACCAGCGACCTCGGCGCGATTTTGTATAAATTCGCTAGCGATAACGGCAGCGCCAAAGTTGAATTTCAGGATTATGTGCTGAGCCACAGCGACGACGAAGCGGCGGAATGCCTCAAGAAGATTTTTGAGCGCTTTGAGCGCTCCTTTAAGAATCGCCAACCGGACAATGCCAGCCTGCCCGCCCTGTATTACGAAGCCTTCGACCTCAAAGATGATGAGCGCCCCGAAGTGACTCCCGAAGAATACCTGTGCGAAAAAATCCGCGATCCGGTGCCAGACTTCGACCCCAACAGCCCCACCTTCCAACTGCCCGGCTCCCCCGTGAACCTGCTCAACCCGATTCACTGGTTGCGTACTCACCCCGACATCTATGATATAGAAGTCTTCAAAGCGTATACGCACGGCGACCTGACCACGCGCAATGTGATGGTGGGCGAGGACGGCGTGCCCCACATGATCGACTTTTATCGCACCTACCCCAGCCACATCCTGCGTGATTTTGTGATCATGGAGACCGACCTCAAGTATCGCTTGCTCAAAACCAACTCCATGAAAACGTTCATCCGGCTGGAACAGGCGCTCTTGTCGATGGAACACTACAATTGCCCAGAGGATTTTTTGCCCGATCAGAAAAAACTCTATAAGTTGCTGTATACCCTGCGGTCGATTGCCAAAAAGCCGACGCTGTATTGCAGCGTGTCGGAATTCACAACGGGGATGCTGTCCAGCACTCATGAAGAATTTTTGGTCAGCCTGTTGATGGCAACCTTGAACATCACCCGTTTTCCGGTCGCCAATTACCCGCTGGTGCAAAAACGACAAGCGATGCTATCGGCGGCGATGATCACCGACCAACTGCGCAAACTGCGCCGCGCGAACCGATCCTAACGGTGCCACTGGTCGCGCTGATCACGATCTTTGGGTGGGCGTTCTTCTCGTTTTGGTCGGCGATTCCGGCGGGCGTGGCATTGAATGTCGAGCCGCTGGCGGTGGTGCTGGCGACGACGCTCAGTTATGGCAGCGGGGCAGCGCTGGTCGTCATCGTCGGCGCGCCGTTGCGCGAACGGATTCAGCGGCGGCTGGCGAAGCGTCCGGCGAGTGCCGAACCAGAAGACGGCACCCCCCAGCCTAGCCGCATGATGCGACTCATCTATGGGGCATGGGAGCGCTTTGGCATGATCGGGCTGGCGTTGTTGGCACCGATCACCGTCGGCTCGCAGATCGGCGCGGTGATCGGGTTGTCGTTGGGCGCGCGCCCCATCCGCTTGATCGCGGTCATGACGGCGGGCGCGCTGGTGTGGGCGGTGGTGCTGGTCGTGGCGCTTCGGTTGGGGGTAGGGGCGGTCACATCGTAGCTTTTAACCCCTACTCCCCAACCCCTAACCCCTGCTTTTGTTCTTCCAACAGCTTATCCACCACTTGACGCAACACCTCGGCGGGTTGTGCCCCGGTGATCAGGTAACGCATCCCGAAAACCAACGACGGCACGCTGTTTAAGCCCATTTGTGCCCCCGCCTCGACATCATCGCTCACTTGGGCATCATAGGTAGGATCGCTCAAGCCTGCCAGAAAACTATCCCGATCCAGCCCAACTGACTCGGCAAGCGCCACTAAAACGCTCACATCTTCGATGTTTTGGGCATCCACCCAATAGGCTTTGGTGACGGCTTCGTGATAGGCGTCCCCATGCCCGTGGGCGGCGGCGACCTTCTCGCCAATGAGCGCGGCACGGCTGCTGATCCCGAACTTGCCGGAATTGATCGCGATCCCATAGGACTCCTGCATCATCTGGTTGAAGCGAGGACGGGCGCTGGTCTCGATGTGTTGGAGATAGGCGGGATCCATGGGCGGCGATCCGGTAGGGCGCAGTTCAAACGAGTGCCAGCGGATGTTGACCTCGTGCGTGGTTTGCAAGGCTTTCAGGTTGAGCGCGGCGGCATAGCACCACGGACAGACGAAATCCGACCAGACATCGACTTGAATGGTCATGAGGGGGTTTTCCTTTTTGGCTAAAACGATGGTGGATGATATGACGCCAACAACTATAGCATTCATCGGCGGCGGCGGGGAGGTTTATTTGGCGGGGATTGCGCATGGCGTCGGCATGTGTGCCGTCAACGCTAATCGTCGTAGGGTGCGGATTAGGTGCATGGATAAACCTCCGCAACCCAAATATGTTCGCGCGCCGATCTCTCCCGTTTGCCATCCCGCCAATAGCGTCGCCCCCCTCACCCTAGGGCTTACCATGAAACCTGTCAATTGGATGATAACGGGTCAGGATGGGTATGTAGGGGCATGATATATCATGCCCCGTAACTACACAGCTACCCCTCATCCCCCGACCCCTTCTCCCAGCCGCTTCGCTTTTGGAGAAGGGGAGAAACGCAGTAGAAAGTCCCTCGCCCCGCCGCTTCGCTTATGGAGAGGGATTGCCGCTTCGCTTTGGGTGAGG
>JBBRTY010000381.1:0-3504 GCA_038248285.1 Aggregatilineales bacterium | reverse complement strand
CGACCTTTTTCCCGCCTTTCAATAAACAAAGTTGCCTCGGGGTCCGCCTAAAATCCATCCCGCGCCCCATTTGCTTAAAACAAACAACCAAAAAAATAAAAAAATTTGGTTTGGTTTTTGGGGGGGTCAAAACCCCCAACGCTCTTTGAAAATAGAGAGGAAGATATGTAGCAAACGCGATCCCACAGGCTGAAGCGCGCTAAAAACGCCTCACCTCAAGACAAGCGATATTGAGGCAAATCACGCCCAGTATCTGGTTTCTGACGCTTCATAATCTCGCCCTCTGCAACGAGACCTTCCAAAGCACCGACACGCGCCGGGTTGAGGTTCACACTGTCGATACCCAGATGACGAGCAATATCAGCACGGGTATACCATTGTTCTTCGGTCGGGACAATAGAACGACGATGAAGTTCTTTCAATGCTGTTTGTAGAATTTCCTTGAGCTTCTTGCTTTTCGGTGCCGCCATGTGACTATCCTGATGATCTAATTAATCGCGCTAGTATAGCACAACCCCCCGCCCAAGTTCGCTAGTGAGCTTCGGCTTTTTTTGTTGAAAACGGAATTCAGTCGCCTAGCTGGATCGTTCGTCGGGCGACACCTGCCCGCTCATGACGCGCCACCAGCGTGAAGGACCCGCCCGCCGGGGCATGAATGACCCATTCCGCTTTTGCGCGGTCGCTGGTGCTTGCGCCAAACACGCTCCAGGGCGTGGCAGCGCTGGCGGTATAAGCGCGCCCTTCCAATTGTTTCAATTCCTCGCGCATTTTGCCTGACCGCAACGACATGCCTTCCGCCAGATTAAGCTCCGCAATCACGCCACGCACAACCTTCTTCTCCAGTGCTTTTTTAGAGACATAAGTTGGCAACCAGCCCACATTATGCAAAAGTGCTATCACTTTATAGTGCGCCTCCCCCAAAGATTCAACCATGACATCGGCGATCTCCAAACGTGGCGAAATCTGTAAATGCCAGATGAGCCAATCGGCAAAGGGCGCAATTTCAGCCTCTAAAAACTTCACGGGAGGATTCCGCCACGCATAGAGATAATTCCATCCCCCCAATTCGATTGCCCCCAGTTGGGGGTGCTGAAACGGGTACCAATCTATATAGCCTTGACCGTCAAGCTGCTCATCACTCCAACGCAACATCTTAAGATCATCCTCTAACGAATGCTCACGATACCAGTCGATATACTTGTAGTCTGTAATCCCCGCTTGTCGTTGTGGCGACCACAACTCGACCGTCCACGCAAAAACGCCGAGATGATCATACATCCAATCATCGAACACACCCGTAATCACCTCTTTGGGATGGTATTTGAAATCATGGAACACCGAAACAATGGGATAGCCCGTCAGTTCGGTCGCCTTAACCCCGATCTTTTGATACGTCCATAAGTCTTCGGCTGGGAAGTTATCATCACTCTGGGTGCCATAGGGACGCAAAATCACCCCGCTCCATGTGTGAAACGTCGTCGCTCCAGTGATATTGGGATGGGCACTGATGAATTGCACCATCGTGCGCACTTCTGGTTCCGAGGTTGGATAGGGACCTGCACCCGTTTGTTCGTGTTCTTGACGCCACTGCGACGGGAAATTACGATTGAGATCGAGACCCTCTTTATTCGGTTTGGGTTCGATCAACATGCCATCATAGTTATCAATCATGCCCTCAAAGTAGACGCGATAATAAGTACCCCCCTGCTCAACTGGATCACGGCGCACGAGCAAGCGCGATTCTGTTGGGTGCGCTTTCCATTCCCCTTGCGCATCGGGGACGCGCATCATCAACATCCGTCCATCGCCATCAATATCTTGAGTCACCAGTCCGCCCAGCGGTTCCTCATCAAAAGGATAAGGACGGGTGCTAGAGCGAATAACGCGGGGTTTATCCGCCAATGCTAATTCAGCCCCATCGGGATTCACGCGCGGGCAAATGTAAAAGACGCGCGTCTTTAGACATTGGGTGACGCCTTCATCTTGTCCATAGCGTGTCACTAAGGAATTGAGCAAATACAGGCACGCGCTAGACGGTGAAACTTCCGAAGCATGAATATTGCCATCGACCCACAACGCTGGTTTTTCGCGGTCATCGCCGGACTCAAATTGGGTAACCACTGCCAACCAAATATCCCGCCCTTCAAAACTTTTCCCGATAGAGTCAATCCGGACTAAATGGGGATAAGTCTCAGCAAATTCATGAAGGAGTGTGGTCAATTGTTCATAACGATAATATTGGTCAAAACGAAGATCGGGCATTGTCGGTTTCTCCGGCTAAAATGATCGGGAACGATATCGGTACAGCAACAGCATATCCGCAAAGTATCTCTTGTCATCGGATGCGGAGTTGTATCACCATTGTCCACACCGCCCGAAAATCGTCAATTGCCTTGAAGTGTTGGCAGGCGCGTTGTACGATCACCCAAATCATTGAGAACCTAAACACGAAGCTGATTTCACTATGATCGCGATGATCTTTCAAAAACTAAAACGCTTATGGGCACGCCCTAGGGCAGAGCGTTCGGCATTGTTCGGGTCTCTTATCGCCCTGCCCTTACTGGCGTTGGCACTGCGGTTGTTTGGTTTCAAGCGGGTGCGCGCCCAACTCGAAAAGTGGACCCCTCTTCTCCCTGCCGCAGCGCCCGCAGTGACGCCCACACAAGCAACGGCAATCGCTGGCATGGTCAACCTCGCCGCTCGCCGCAGCCTTTACAAAGCCAACTGCCTAAAACGGTCGCTACTGCTGTGGTGGATTTTGCGCCGTTATCATCTCGATAGTCAATTGCGAATCGGGGTTCGTAAAGGCGGCACAGGGCTAGAAGCACACGCTTGGGTCGATCTGGACGGTGTAGTGATCAATGATAGGTTGGGCTTTATCAGCACCTTTAAGCCCTTCGCCGGGGATGTGATGACCGCCTATCACTTTCTGGATTAAGGTAAACATCATTGAGCAGTCTCGTCATGCCTAAATCACGTAAAAAACACCATTCAAGATTCGCATTTGCCCCCTGTTTTGCGTTAGAGTCTGTAAGTAGCGATGTTTTTGAGTGGATTTTTATGATCATCCTCCGATTTCAGAGTCATAGTAAGCATCCCCACGCCTAAAGGCGGGGGCTTTTAGCCCCAATGCTTACCCGACTCAGCCTCGCAAGAGGCTACGTTAGCGGCGAAAATATAGGCACTTCGGAATGCTACGCCAGTTCCGAACTCTGCGGTGAACGATTAAAAAGAATGCTTGGGAGCAAACAGTGTCGTTCGCACCAAACCGTCGTATAACTTTGTCTAGGCAACATTACACCCGCAAGGGAAGAAAAGTTGAGGTAACTCAAATGCAACGTGTATTCGTGATCGACAAAAACAAGAAACCGCTCATGCCGTGCCATCCGGCAAGGGCGCGGGAACTGCTCCATAAGGGGAAAGCGGCGGTCTACCGTACTTTTCCTTTCACCATCATCCTGAAAGAACGCGAGGGCGGCGATACACAGCCCATCGCGTTCAAGG
>JBBRTY010000380.1:0-3520 GCA_038248285.1 Aggregatilineales bacterium | reverse complement strand
TCGATAGCTCATATTTTCGAGTATACGGTCTTTTAAGTTTTTTGTCGATGTTCATCATAAGACGGGTGCATTTCACTTTGGTGCAATCATGTTCGAGTTTTGAACTCAACTCGGAAATTCCGAGAGAATTTACATTCACTTGAAATGCACCCCGCTGACACGCTCAGACGGCGGCTAAAGCCGTAAGGCGCTTCATCTACAGCCGCTGAAGCGGCGTAGCTTTCGCGGGCTAAAGCCCTACTTCTGTAAAAGGGCTTGAGTCGGTGGACGCCCCAATGGGGTCGCCCCCATTTTTCAACAGAAGCCCCTACAGATGCCCGGATAAGATCGATAATGCGCCTATTTTTCTTCTGGGGCAGCGGGTGTTTGGGTGGTTTTTTCGCCCGTCCCGTTATAACGATTCATCGCCGTTTCTAAATCTGTGCGTAACCATGCTTCGACCGCATCCGCCGCGCGGTCGCCCACTTCCATCGCGATGATGGCATCATCCCCTTTGAATGCTTGCAAGACATAATCAGCAGGATTCATTCGCCCCGGCGGTCGCCCGATGCCGATGCGGATGCGCGGGATGTCTTGGGTGCCTAGTCGTTCGATGATGCTTTTCAAGCCATTTTGCCCGCCGGAACTCCCCGTTTTGCGGATGCGTAGGGTGCCGAAGGCGATGTCGAGATCATCATGCAAGACGATGATGTTTTCTGGCGGAATCTTGTAAAAACGTGCGAGCGGCGCGACGGACTCGCCGCTCAAGTTCATGAAGGTCATGGGTTTGGCAAGCATGACCTTGCGTCCGGCGATGGTGCCGCTGGCGGTGTGCGCTTTGTGTTCGACTTTCGCCAAGGTCAGCCCGTGCCGTTTCGCCAAGCGATCCACCGCCATGAAACCGATGTTGTGGCGGGTATTGTCATACCGTGCGCCGGGGTTGCCTAACCCGACGATCAGAAATATTTCGCTCATGGTGGATTAGCCCCCCAGATATGGCAAAAAGAAGATCACGAAGTTTACCACGATCTGACATAACCATGCCGCCGCCAAACCGTTGCGCTGGCGCACATAACTATAGATGACATTGACCATCAACAACATCACACTGATGATCACAGCGACGACGGGGAAACGACCGAGGTCGATCATGGGCACGAAGAGTACGATTGACCAAACGGTACTCAGCGCGCTGACCAGCCAAAAGGCACGATTGCGTTGCAGCAACCCGCGAAAAAAGAGCGTTTCCGCCAGTGGTTGTGTGAAGATCAAAAAGCTGAGGACGACCCCCGGCGGCAACAAGATCAAGCTGTTGCCCCGCCCGACACTGAACAATAATTGGGCGGTGGTGGACAAGGGCGCACTGCCGAACAACAGCAGGGGCGTGCCGATCATCAACCCAAAGACGACACCCCACGATAGATTTTCGAGCGATTCGCGCTCGATGTGGGTGGTCGTGCCCAACAACCATGCCATCACGCCGAAAAGTGCCATCAGGCTCCACACCAGCGCATAACGCAAATCGGCGCTGTCGGGGATGAGGGGCGTCAAGCCAATTGCCAACGCCAGCGCGATCAAATAGCCGAAAATCGGGTCGCTGTTTGCCCCGCGTGAGCGCGCGATATCTTCGTCGCCTTGATCGTCTTCGTCGTCAAGCTCCTCGCCGTCATCCACGAGGGCAGGGGTATCGAGCGCGGGCGTCGTCGGTTGAGCGCTGACGCCGGGCACGACAATGCCGGGCATGAACGCCGCTGCCGAGTCAAAGCTGGCACCGATATCGAGCGGCTCCGGTTCAAAATCTGCCCCCGTTGGCGGGACTGGCGGCGGCGGTATACTCGCAGGATCCGCCGGATCGCGCGGCTGCCACGAAGGGCGCGGGGTCGGGTCCACCATAGGGGCTAATCCGATGCCGTGTGCAAGGCTGCGGCTTCAGGGGTGAGCGCCACGCCTGTAAGCAGGGTGCGCAAGGCGTCGATGACCAGCGGGACATGATGCGCTTTGAACCAATAATGCGTCACCATGCGGAATTTGCGATCTGCTGAGTTGTACGGGCGCGCCAAGATTTTGTAATCGGTCTTCAACTGCGCCGAAAGTTCTTCCACGGACATGGGCGCATCTTCGCTGAGACGGAAGAAGATCATATTGGTCTTGACGGTTGCGAGGTCAATCTCGATATACGGCAAGCTTGCCAAGCCTTCTGCCAGTGCGCGGGCGTTGGCATGGTCTTCGTACAGGCGTTGGGGCATGGTGCGCAGGGCGACGATGCCCGCCGCCGCCAAGATGCCGCCTTGCCGCATCGCACCACCGACGAGTTTGCGCATCCGGTGGGCGCGGGTGATAAACGCGCGCGAGCCGACGATGACCGACCCGACGGGGGCGCTTAAGCCTTTCGACAAGCAGAAAGTGACGCTATCGGCATCGGCACATAAGGCTTGCACAGTGGTGTTGAGCGCCGCTGCTGCGTTGAAGATGCGCGCGCCGTCGATATGGAGCTTGAGATTGTTCGCCCGTGCGATCTCGGCGACTTGGGCGATATAGGAAGCGCGCACGGGGGCACCACTGGCTCCGCCATGCGTGTTTTCGAGGCAGATGAGACGGGTGGGCGGGAAATGAATATTGTCGGCACGGATGGCGCGGCGGATGGCGTTAAGGTCAAGCGTGCCGTCAGGCTGTACGTCTAGCGTATTGGCGTGGATGCCGCCGAGCGCTGCCGAGCCGCCCGCTTCGTATTGGAAGATGTGGGCTTGTTTGCCAACGATGATCTCGTCGCCGCGCCCACAATGCGCCAACAATGAGCAGAGGTTGCCCATCGAGCCGCTGGTGACGAACAAACCGGCTTCTTTGCCGAATAGCGCCGCCGCTTCATCTTGCAGGGCGTTGATGGTGGGGTCTTCCCCGTAAACGTCATCGCCGACGGGGGCGGTCGCCATTGCCTCGCGCATTTCAGGCGTGGGGTGGGTAACGGTATCACTGCGCAGATCGATAAAATCCATGTGTAGAGGCTCCTCTTGCGGATAAGGACAATGCTATCGCAAAGGCGCATCAACGCAAGGGGGTTTCGGGAAGGTGGGGGTGACTCCGCACGTCGCGCCGCCCCCTATCCGTTAGCGAATCGTGAATGGTGTGACCGTCACGCCGCCATACACCGACACGCCGCCAAACGTGACATTGGCGTCGTTGACCGCCAATGTCACCAAAGGTGGCACCACGCCTTCGGACGGCAACAGTGCTCGAAAGCGAATCGTCACCGTGTTGAAGCGTCCGGCGGGTATCTCTTCGAGCGCGCCAGCGGCATAATCAATCGTGCCGGCGCTGTTGTCGATAATTGCCCGAGTCCACGGGAACGGTACCCAGCTCAGCACGAAAGGTGATGGCTAAGATATCACTCAGTCGTGGAGTTACCCCTTTACGCATCAGAAATTGTAACTGCTCAGGCTGAAAAACGGTCGGTAATAAAGGGAGAAATGACCGTTGGCGGCAAATGGGTGGATATTCGGCGCGCGAACCTTCATGTTAACGAACGATTGACAAGCGCCTAATC
>JBBRTY010000379.1:0-3527 GCA_038248285.1 Aggregatilineales bacterium | reverse complement strand
CACTGGACACTGGACGATATGCTCTAGGGGGCAGGGGGTAGGGCTTACGCATGAAACCCCTGTCAGGCGGATGATAACGGGTCAGGATGGACGTGTAGGGGCATGATATATCATGCCCCCTACCGAGGATAAACCCATTGTGTATTTTTGTGACCCTTTGTGAATATCGAGTACCCTTTCGTGCGTTGACGCTGGGGGCAGGGGGCGAGCGGCGCATCCTAGGATAGCGCCGCCCATATCAACTTCTCTGCTTCCATCGTCGTACTCTGTTGACGAGTGCTGACATTGGTAAATAGCAGTGACGTTTCCACGTCCGTCTGACCCCTAACCCCTACCCTTTACACACCTTTCTCGGTATCCGCCACAATCGTCACCGTGTGATGCGTGCGGAACAACCCAAATTGACCGGGGCGACCGGGGACGGCGTTCAAGACGTTTTCCGTCTCCATGATCGATGTCCACAACGTCAAGTCAAATTGGTTGAGCGGATCATAAGTGTGCAAGCTTTGGTCCATGATGGCGATGTTGCGTTCGTAGAGTTGCAACAGCATCAGGATAAAGGTGTTGCGTTCATCCAACACCACCTGCACGATCTCGGAAGTCATCGTCAACGAGATACCTTTGGTGAAGAAATCATTTTGCGGATTGGGATACTCTTTGACTTCCGCCGCGCCGTTTTCCAGCAAGTACTCGACCGCGCGCTGAAAATTCATGCTGCCGTCATATTGCCGCAAGCGCTTGTGTAAGCTCCCCAGCGGGCACCATGTGAAGCTGCGAAAACTGGTGAACTGCTCCACACTCACGATGATGCGGCGGCACATGTTGGCGGTCTCTGGCTCTGCCAGCAACAAATCCTTGAGGGTGATGCCGCTCCAACTCGGATTTTCATCATCCTGTGACGGAATCTGCACCACTTGGCTGGCGGGCAATTGATATTCGGGATTCAGTTTGATCACCGGTACCACATCATCAGGGTTGTGGCGGTGCGGCACGATCTCGCGGATCAAGACTTTTTCGCGCACAAGGCAATCGATCCAGTCCGAACGCCACTGATCGCTGTAGTTCATGCCGGGGCGCTCCAGATCGCGATCCATCGCCAAGCCCTTGAGCAAGAAGCCGTAGTTGACATATTCCCAACTCCGCACCGAGAGCGTATTCTGCACACGCACGACCACGCGATCCCGGATGAGCTGCGATTTTTCGACAATCGGGTGGACTTCGTTCAACGCCAACCGATCCCGACCCCCTGCCCGCCGCAAAATACCGATGGAGACCGCCTGTGCCACCAAGTCTTCGCCGCGCGGACGGCTGACCACCGCGCCGACTTCGATTAACAAATCGATTAACTTCTTGCGCGTCATCGACTCGACTTCGTTTTCTTGGGCGTACCGGTCAAACTGGATGATCACGCTTGACCACTGCGAGGGCGTGAAGCCGGTGATCGCGCTGTCATCAACGGCATTCATCGCCGCGAGATTGAGCGACTGATGGGTTTCGAGATTGGCGAAGTCTTCGACATACTCGATGGTGATATCGGGATTGTTGCCCAATTGACGGCTGAGCGTGCCCTGCACCGACCACAAGATCACGACCTTGTTGCGACTGCGCAGGGTGTTGATCACATCTTTGAAGTCGCGATCCCCGCTGGCGACGACATAAATATCCGCCGAGTCCCCATGCCCGCTATCGGTGATGATGTCGCGGGCGATGCGCATGTCGGCGCTGTTCTTGCCCGCCAAGCTGTAAACGGGATCGATATTGCGCATCATCAGGCGGTTGGGGGCGTCATCGGTGACTTCGCGTCCCGAATAATCGACCATCGGCGGCAAACTGCCCCGTGTGCCCCAAGGAGCATAAGCAGCCAGTTTTGTGACCGCCCCATGCGCCTTGCCTTGCCGTAAGAAACTGTCGATCAACTGTTCAAGGTTGACGACATAGCCCTGTTCCGCCAAGCTGATCGAGATGTTTTCAAAATCGATGTAGACGGCGACATTCTTGGTTTGCTGGATGCCGAGCAGCGTCTCCAACGGTTGGAAGATCACCTGATCGGCAAACTCCGTCCCCGCCAACACATCGGTGACACCCCACATACGGATACGCGCCCCGCGTGTCGTCTTGACGCGCCGAATCAGCGGCACCAAACCGGAGTCAGTCGTCGCCAAGATCAGCTCGTCCACCGGTTCGGGGTCATATTGAAAATAGTGCATGATCAAGGCATCGGCGAGGTTTTCGCGCCGCGCGACATCAAAGGTATCGAAGCCTGCTGCCTTAAACACATATTGGGTATCCACCCCGTTACGAGGCTTTTGCCCCGTATAGCGTGACCAATCAGCGACGGCAACTGCTTTCAGTTGGTCTTTGCTGATCAGCCCCGCCGCTAATGCGGCACCACCCCGCAACCCAACCGCCAATTCTTGGAGGTCGATCATTATTCCTTGACTGCGAAAATGCTCTAGCAGATCGTCTACATCAACAATTAAATATGCTGCCATTTAGCCATCCAAATAGGGTGCGCCGTCTTGCTATAAGTAAACGGTCGCCTCAAAACATCATCGGTCTCAAGTCAGGCATTAATGCCGCGAGGAAAGTTTTTATGCTTTTTTGGGGAGCGCAAGGTAAAACAACATCTTTTCTTGTGATGATTATAACAAATGTACAGCACTTGGCGCAATTGCCAACACTCTGAGAACGATTTCACAATGGCAGGTCGCGGGGGCAATCAAAAAAGATGCCCTTTCAGGCGTCTTTTTTGATCGATCTAGCGGCTTTATTGGTTTTATTTTAGTTGGACGGTCTCGTTTACCCCCACAGCATCGGGATTGCCGGTAATCAACGCAGTCGCATAAGAGATCACCGTGCCCAAGAGACCACCGGGCGCATTTTCATCCCAATATTCTGCTGAGATGCTGCTGATCTTGATAAGGACGACGTTGGGGTCGGTCGGTCCGTTCTTGAACCAGACTTTGAGTGCCTCGTTCCACAACGCTTGTTTCTTGGCGACATCGGTCACAATCAAAGCATTGCCCGCCAAGGAAACATAACTGCTCCCTTTGGCATAACTGGCATTCGCTCGCGGGTTACGCTCAATGTCTGTGACTTTGCTCGACGATTTTTCGGAGAAAAACCAGACATCGCCGTCGAATTCGTTTTCTTGGGTATACATGGGTCGGCTATGAAAATCGCCCTCGGCATTGACTGTCGTCAACATAGCGACTTTAATGCCTTTGATCAGCTCGCTAATCTTTTCCAATGATTCTTGTCTTGTGACCGTCATCACATCACATCCTTTAGGCTGTATTGATCGGGGTGAGCCTTACAGAAGTAGGGCTTTAGCCCGCGAAAGCTACGCCGCTTCAGCGGCTGTAGATGAAGCGCCTTACGGCTTTAGCCGCCATCTCAGCGTCTCAGCGGGGTGCATTTCAAGTGAGTGTAAATTCTCCGGGAATTTCCGAGTTGAATTCAAAAGATGAACATCGACAAAAAACTTAAAAGACCGTATACTCGAAAATATGAGCTACCGAACTGTT
>JBBRTY010000378.1:0-3538 GCA_038248285.1 Aggregatilineales bacterium | reverse complement strand
CCTCCCCATTGGTCGCTTCGCTTATGTAGAGGGGGAGAGAACGGCTCACAACAGTTCTTAAAAGTCCCCTCTCTACGAAGTGGGGAGGGGATGCCGACCTTCGGTCGGACGGGGTGGGGATGTACTTTCGTGATTCACTGAGTATGCCGCAAATTATTCCTTTGCGCCGAAGGAAATTTATTGAAACCAGTTGAGGTAAAAAGAGTTGTGCCGATCCATGCCCAAAAATCCTCAATCTTCGGTAGCTTGCCCATAACCGCGATTAAACCTAAAATATTCATGATATAACGAATATGGCTCAGTCGCCCTATTTAATCTCCCTATTTATACTGTTACACATGATTGAGGAGAAAATCATGAACTCTTATCTTGAACCAACAGGATTTTTGGGGACGGGCGCGAGTTTGCTTGCCGATATCGCATTGCTTGCGTATATTTTGTTGATTGTCCCTTCGATGATCATTGGCTATGTTTTTGCGCGGCAGGGAAAACATCGCCCACAACATCAAATCGCCATGACTTTTGTGACGGCGATTAACTGGTTTTTTATCATCTTTTTGATGCTCGTCGCTTACAACTTTGATGTTGTTGACAATATGGCGACGCAACCGGGTAATGTGCGGTATCTCTTGCCGACTTTACATGGTTTATTGGGATTGCCAGCACAGGTATTGGCGACCTTTATCATTGTGCGCATGTTGATCGAAGATCGTGCGGTGGCAGCGGCAAAACGACGTGGCGAGACCAAGTTTAATCAATATTGGTGGAAACAAGCAAAACTGATCATGCAGATCGCTTTCGGATTATGGCTTGCGACGGCGGCACTCGGCATCTTGACATACCTTATCCGTTACGATGTTTTGCCGAGTTCACCCCAGCAAGGGGTATCGGTGTTGCCGGTTATGACTGAGGCAGTTGATGATCCGATGCAAACCGAGGAAGCAGTTCCTGATGGGACGGGAGAGGTGATTGTTACGGAGCGTGCCCCAGTCGTGACCGAGGAGGTGCCGCCACTGGAAACCGCTGAATCTGGTTCAGGCACAGGGTTGCAATTTGTGATTCGGACGCGCGTTCCTGTGGTTGTCACCGAAGAAGCGGTTATGCCCTTGATCCCGGTGGTTGTGACCGAGGAAGTGATTGTGTCGCCCCCTGTTGCTACCCAAGAAGTTGCCCCGCCCGTGGTGACTGAAGAAGCCGACGACGACGATGATGATGGTGGGCAAGGACGGGGTCGTGGTCAGGGTGGAGGCTAAGGTATGGCATTCTTAAGACGGCGTGAAGATTATGAAGCTGCCGAAAATCACCTGTTGGCACCGTATGCTTTGAAAAGCAGTCAGTCGCAAGGACGGCAGTATCCACAGCCGGAAGCGGGTTATCGCACCGCGTTTCAGCGGGATCGAGATCGCATTGTTCATTCGGCGGCATTCCGACGCTTGGAATATAAAACGCAAGTGTTCGTCAACGACGAGGGGGATTATTTCCGCACGCGCTTGACGCATACGCTTGAAGTCGCGCAGATTGGGCGGACAGTGGCGCGGGCGTTGGGTGCCAACGAAGATTTGGTCGAGGCGATTTGTTTGGCGCACGACTTGGGGCATCCGCCGTTTGGTCATGCAGGGGAAGAAATCCTGAATGAGTTGATGCAAGGGAAGGGGGGGTACAACCACAACCATCAGAGTTATCGGGTGGTGACTGAGCTTGAACGTCGGTATGCGGAGTTCCCCGGTTTGAATTTGACTCGGGAGACGCTGTTTGGCATTGCGAAGCATCAGACGGATTATCAGTTGAGCGCGATGGCGGGATTGGATCCCGCGTTGCATGGTAGCTTGGAGGCTCAAATCGCGAATGCTGCTGATGAGCTTGCCTATAGCGCGCATGATTTGGATGACGGGATGAGCGCTGGGTTGATCTTGCCGGGGATGTTGCGCGGGTTGCCGATTTGGGAACGGGTGACGAGTAGTGTGGTCAAGCCGGGCACACCCTTTCCGGAAGTGCTGCGCCATGCGCTGATTCGGGAACTGGTGGGGTTGCTGGTGAATAATATGATTGAGACGACGGCGGCGCGTTTAGAGGGTCTTCAACACGCGACGCCGCTGGTGATCCAGCAGCAGAGTAGTGATGTCGTGGCGTATACTGACGAAATCGGAGCGATGGCTGCCTCCCTAAAAGCCTTCCTATACGAAAACATGTATTATAGCTTTCGGGTCGTGCGCATGAAAAGCCGAGCGCAACGGTTTATTGAGGCAATGTTTGGGGCTTTTGTCAAAGAGCCGCGCCAACTGCCGCCAGAGGTGCGGGCGGAACTAGGGGCACGTAGTCTTGAGCGGAGTGTAGCGGATTATATTGCCAGTATGACGGATCGCAGCGCACTGTTAGAATACCAACGATTGTTCGACCCAATGACTCGTCCGTAAGCGGTAGATGGGGTGACGTTATGGCTAGTGAAACCATTCTTAATAACCGTTATCGACTGCTGTCCCAACATGGCAGTGGGGGCATGGCGGTGATCTATAAAGCGATTGATCAACTGCTAGGGCGAACGGTTGCGGTGAAGATATTGCGCCCCAGTTTGACGACAGATCAGTCTTTTCTGGCGCGTTTTCGTGCCGAAGCGCGTAGCGTTGCCAACTTGCAGCATCCGAATATTGTGACGGTTTTTGATGTCGGGCAAGATGGGCCCACACAATATATCGTTATGGAATTTGTAGATGGCACCGATCTGAAAAAAATAATCAAGACAGGCGCGCCGTTGCCGCTGGCGCGCGTACTAGAACTTGGAATTCAATTGTGTGCGGGGATCGGCTTTGCCCATCGTTCGATGCTGGTTCATGCGGATGTGAAGCCTCAAAATATTCTCGTCACGCATGAGGACATGGTCAAGGTGACGGATTTTGGGATCGCACAGGCATTGACCAATACGCAGCCGGGAGAACGGCAGAGCGTGGTGTGGGGTAGCCCGCATTATTTTGCGCCGGAACAAGCGCGGGGTGAACGCCCGTCGCCGGCATCTGATGTGTATTCGATAGGGATCGTGTTGTTCGAGATGGTCACAGGGCAATTGCCGTTTACGGGACAAAGCCAACAAGATTTGGCGCTGGCGCATATCCGCGACCCAATCCCGCTGATCACCCAATATGTCCCAGCCGCACCTGATACGCTCACCAAAATTATTTATAAGACCATGAGCAAAGTGCCCGAAGAGCGCTATCGTATGGCAGATCAGCTCATGAATATTTTGAAGGAATATCAAAAGCGCGGTTTCGTCAATGAGTTGCCGGTGGTTGTGCTGTCGCGCCCGCCAGTCGCATCTGCGTCGACGAACCCTGTCGAGTCGGCATCACGGCAAGGGACACCCACGCCGAACTCAGCGATCCCGTTGCCACCATCGGCATATGGTTCTAACTCGGCATGGAGCCAAGCTGGTAGCCCGATTCAAAACCCAACGGCTCCGGGACAACAGGGAAATAACCTCACGGGGCGGGCACCCACTCCATTGCCGCAAGGGATCGATCCGATAGCACCTGCCACACAACGCTAT
>JBBRTY010000377.1:0-3554 GCA_038248285.1 Aggregatilineales bacterium | reverse complement strand
TTTTTTTTTATTTTTTTCTTTTTTTACTATAATGCTAATTATTAAAATAAAAACACAATCCACTTGTTTACAAACACACACGACTCCTACCCCCTAACCCCCGCCCTACCCCCCTGCTACAATAATGGCATGATCCCACACCCAAACGAAACACCCACCCGTGTCCCGGTATCGTCGTCGCCCCGTGTGCTTTTGCTGATCGGCGTCGTGTTGTTGTACATGATCCTTGCGACTGCCTATGCCGTCCGCATTCCGGCATGGTTAGCGCCCGATGAACCCGCCCATTTCAACTATGCTGCCCAAGTCGCGCAGGTGGGGTGCTGCCCTGTGATCGAGGCGGGCGATTGGGATCAAGTGTACCTCAGCCAACTGACCAGTGCCGATTTTGCGCCCGACTTGCTGGATCGACTGGCGACGCTGCAATACGAAGATCACCAACCGCCCCTGTATTATGGCGCGGCGGCGCTCGTCTACCAGATCGGCGGGGGAAATCTGCTGCTGCTGCGGTTGCTCTCGGTCGGCATCGGCGCGGGGGTAATCCTTGCCGCCTATGCCGTCGCCCGTGCTATACTGCCCGCCCGCCCCCAGATCGCGCTGGCGGTCGCCTTGCTGGTGGCGTTGGTGCCGCAACATCTGGCGATGATGGCGGCGGTCAACAATGATGGGCTGGCGGAAATGATCGTCGGCGTGACCTTGTGGCGTTTGATTCTGTATGTGAAAAAAGGCGATCCCATCCTTAGTTGGGCATGGCTACTGGGTGTGCTGGTCGGCTTGGGGATGCTGACCAAAGTCAGTACCCTCTTCTTGATCGGGCTGGTGCCGCTCGGCATGATCTGGGCATGGCTGCACCAGCGGGATCGCTCCCCGCGCGCGTTGGCACTGCGGTTGGGGGCGTTCGCGCTGCCCCTGCTGCTGATCAGCGGCGTGTGGTGGGTGCGCAACCTGACGGTCTATGGGTTCCCCGATTTTCTCGGCTTGGCGGCGCACAATACCGTCGTCGTTGGGCAGCCGCGCACGGCGGACTTGATCGCCCAAATCGGCATGGGGGCGTATCTGCGCCAAGCCGTACAAACCACGTTTCAAAGTTTTTGGGGGCAATTCGGCTGGATGGAACTGCCTCTGCCGACATGGGCATATCAATTGATCGGGGCGTTCTTGCTGGCGGCATTGGCGGGCATCGGACTCGCATTTGTCCGGCGGGGGGACACCAAGCCGAAACAAGACGGGCAAAGCGGGGCGTGGGCGCTCATCGGCTTGACGCTGGTCTTGGCGCTGGCACAGTTTGTCTACTACAACACCGAGTTCTTGCAATTTCAGGGGCGCTATATCTACCCGGGCTTGATCCCCTTTGCGCTGTTCGTGGGCATGGGTGTCGAGGCGTGGCGACAGGCGGTGCTTAAGGATCGCTGGCGTCTGGTCACGCCCCTGATGATGTTGTGGTTGCTGCCGTTGAACCTCTTCATCTTGTGGCGGGTGATCCCCGGATTGGTGCCAGCATGAGCCTGTTTCAGCGGGCGTTACCCGTCATCGCCCTGACCTTTGTCGATGTCCTCGGCTTAACGATCATCTTGCCGTTGTTGCACCTCTACGCCTTGCAATATAGCGCCACCCCTGCGCAGATCGGCTTGGTGGCGGCGGCGTTCCCGCTGGCACAGTTGATCGGCGTGCCCGTCATGGGGGCGCTCTCCGACCGTTATGGGCGCAAGCCCTTGTTGCTGATCAGCCAAGTGACGACTTGTCTCAGCTTTATCATGCTGGCGTTGGCGGGTTCGCTCGAAATGATCATTTTGTCGCGCATCTTCGACGGCTTGTTCGGCGCGAACCTCGCCACCGCTCAAGCCGCCATCACCGACTTGACCGACGAATCGACGCGCGCACGGGGCTTGGGTTTGACTGGAGCCGCCTTCGGGTTCGGCTTCTTGATCGGTCCCGCCATCTCCTTGGCGGCGCTCGAAGTCTCGCCGAGCTTGGCGCTGCCCGCGTGGATCGCAGCGGCATACTCGTTCATGTCGATTCTACTGACCTTGTTCGCCTTCAAAGAGACGCTCTCGCCGGAAAAACGGGGGGCAAGCCAGCGGGGGATCGGGGCGGTGCTGTTCGCCAGCGTGCGTATGATACGACGTCCGGGCGTGAATGTGCTGCTGGTGCTGATGTTCGCGCAGCAGTTTGTGTTTTTCGCCTTCGAGAGTTTGCTCGGCTTGTTCATCCTCAGCCGCTTGGGATTGTTGGGGCAAAGTAGCGCCCTCGTCTTTATTTATGTCGGGGCGATCTTGATTTACGGGCAAGTCCGGTTGATCGGACGGCTGACAACGCGCTATGGCGAACGGCGCGTCGCCTTGATCGCGCTGGCGGCGGTGGGAGCCGGCTTGCTATTGGTGGCGCTCACGCCCGATCAACCGCACCCGCTTTATCTACGCGGGCGGGTCATCTTAGAACTACGCGAATTGCAACCGACCTCCACCGAGGCGATGCTCGGTGATATGACGGTGCCGCTGCCGCTGGATGCGAATCGCGGCTTTGGCGGGGTGATCTGGTTCGCGCTGGCGTTGATCCCGCTCACGCTGGGCGCGGGCTTGATCCGCCCATCGTTGAACAGCCTGATGATCGGGCAGGTGGGCACGCAGGAATCGGGCGCGATTTTGGGGGTGAGCGCGTCCTTTGTCAGCCTCGCCAACGCCGCCGCCCCACTGGTCGCGGGGGTGCTGTTTCAAGTCTACGGTGCCTCGATCCCGTTTTTGTTGGGTGGGTCGTTCATGCTGGTGTTGGCGACAGTGGCGGTGGTGATGATGCCGCGCGGCATTTTGCCGCGCGGGACAATCACTCAACAATAAGGTTATAGCGCACCGCTCTGATCGAAATTCGTCGCCAGCAGCGAAAAATCCGTCACATTGACGATGCCGTCGCCGTTAAAATCGGCTTGTGAATTGAAGCCGACCTGCCCCGTCGTCTTGCCGAACGCCGTCGCCAGCAGCGAGAAGTCGGTGACGTTGATGAGGTTGCTATCATTGGTATCACCCTCTAACAGGGCGGCGGTGGTGCCGGTGTTCGCACTTGCCCCCAGCGTGATCGCTTGTGTGCGGGCGAGGGTATGCGTGCCCTTCACCCACAGCGTATAGGTGCCCGTCGGCAAGCCGCTGAGCGTGACTTGTCCGCTGGTGTTCGAGGTCGCATCGCCGCTCCATACCGCCACGCCACCCGCTGTTGGGCGCAGTTGCACATGGACAGTCGCCACATGTTGAGTCGTGGGTGGCGCGGGGCGGCTTTGCAACGTCAATTGCAGCGTGAGTGTTGTTGCGGTGGTCGCGAACTCAAATGCACCCCTATCGACCGTACCCCCACTGATGCGCGGATTGCCCGCTTGATCCAGTGTGATACCAGCGGCGAGGGCATTGCTACCCGTATTGATGGCGCTGCTGCCCACATTGAGCGGGAAATAAGCCGGGCTGCCGGTCAACGCGCCGAGGTTGGGATCGCCCGTTAGATTGCTGGTATTCGTGCCATTTACGCAGGTCAAGTTCGCTTCGATCAGGCTGTTCTGGGCGTTGACCGTCGCA
>JBBRTY010000376.1:0-3555 GCA_038248285.1 Aggregatilineales bacterium | reverse complement strand
CCGACGCTGGCGAGGCTCAACAGACTGCCGGTGCTGGCGATACTCTGGGCGCTGCCCGTACTCGAAATACTCTGGGCGCTACCCGTACTGGCGAGGCTGTGCTTATCTTGAGGTGCTGTTGTGTCATTCATCTATTTTTCTTTCGCCGGCTTCACATCCTTAAATCGTGACTTCGGGGCGGTATTCCCCAAACACGCCGCGCAACGTGCCGCAAATCTCGCCGAGCGTCAGGTCATTTTCCACGCATTCGATGAATAGCGGCATCAGGTTTTCACTGGTGCGGGCGGCGCTATCCAGCCGATCCCGCAGCATGTTCACGCGGTCATTGTCACGCCGCGCCCGCAATGCCGCCAAGCGATCCCGCTGCGCCTGTTCGACTGCCGGATCGACGCGCAGCAAGTCGGGTTGCACTTCATCCTTCAGTGTATATTTGTTGACGCCCACGATCACCTGTTCGCCCGTCTCGACCGCGCGTTGATAGTCATATGCCGCCTGTTGAATCTCTAGCTGGATGAAGCCGGCTTCAATCGCCGCCTGTGCCCCGCCGAGCGCATCAATCTGGTCGATGTAGGCGCGTGCCCCCGCTTCGATGGCGTCCGTCAGCGACTCGACGGCATAGCTGCCCGCGAATGGATCGACGGTGCCGGTGATGCCCGTCTCGTGGGCGATGATCTGTTGCGTGCGCAGCGCGATCTGCACGGAGGCTTGGGTGGGCAATGCCAACGCCTCATCCATGCTGTTGGTGTGCAGCGATTGGGTGCCGCCCATGACCGCCGCTAACGCTTGCAGCGCCACGCGCACGATGTTGTTTTCGGGCTGTTGCGCCGTCAAAGTGCTGCCGCCCGTTTGGGTATGGAAACGCAACTGTTGGCTTTTTTCGCTGTGGGCATGGAAACGGTCGCGCATGATGTGGCTCCACAAGCGGCGCGCCGCCCGATACTTGGCGACTTCTTCCAAAAATTGATTATGGGCATTGAAGAAGAACGACAGTTGCGGCGCGAAATCATCGACCGCCAAGCCCGCCGCCAGCGCTGCCTCGACATAGGCAATACCGTTGGCAAGCGTGAAGGCGACTTCTTGCACAGCGGTGCTGCCCGCCTCGCGGATGTGATAGCCGCTGATGCTGATCGTGTTCCAAAGCGGGACTTCGGTTTGACAATAGGCGAACAGGTCGGTGATCAAGCGCATGGACGGTTGGGGCGGGAAGATGTAGGTGCCGCGCGCGATGTATTCCTTGAGGATATCGTTTTGCACAGTGCCGCGCAACTGCTTGGGGGGGATGCCCTGCCGCTTGCCGACAGCGATATACATCGCCAACAAGACCGTCGCCGGGGCGTTGATGGTCATGCTGGTGGAGACTTTATCGAGGGGGATTTGGTCGAACAAGCGCGCCATATCGTCCAGCGTGCTGATGCTGACGCCGACCTTGCCGACCTCGCCCAGCGCCATCGGGTCATCGGCGTCGTAGCCAATTTGGGTGGGCAAGTCAAAGGCAACGGATAAGCCACTTTGCCCTTGTGCCAGCAAAAAGCGATAACGGGCATTCGACTCATCAGCGCTGGCATAGCCGGCATATTGGCGCATCGTCCACAAGCGCCCGCGATACATCGTCGGGTGAATACCGCGTGTGAAGGGAAACTCCCCCGGCGCGCCCAATGCCTCTTCGTAAGCGCTGGGGGCGTTTTCGGGGGTATAGACCGCTTTGAGCGGAATGCCAGACGAGGTCTGAAACTGGGGTTCGGCAGCGGGTGATTGAGCCATTATGTTCTCCAAAAGTCCTACACCTTAAAAATGAGGGGCAACCCCATGAGCGCTATGGTGCCGCGCCCAGAGCGCCTTTTTCTTATAGTGTATCACCAGTACCGGACTTCGGCGTATGAGGAAAGGCACGGGCGCACCCTAAGCCCGTTAGCGTGTTTGCAGTGCCGAGAACGGCACTTCCAGCCCTTCAAAATTGATGAATGTCAGATCGTCAAAAGGCAAATCGAGCCGAGAACGCACCGTTTTAAACAGCGTCGAATAGCTGGAGGTGAAACGGGGCGCATAGCCCAGTTCCAACTTAGCGATCATCTGCCCGATAGCGGCGTCTTCGCCTTCGATCTCGATAAAATCCCCGAACGGCAGCTCGTCCAATACGATCTCGCAATCGTCGAGTTCGTAAGTGGTGCGGAATTTTTCATAACGCCACGCCGGATAGTAGCCCAAACAACTGAGAATGATCTCCATAGTCTCAAAATCGCTGACTTCGACTTCGGCTTCAAAACGGGTGGAGCCAAATTCACCCGCGACGCGCTCGCCATCTTTGTAGGTCAAACGAGCGCGCGAGTCTTGGCGGAGGCGCAGCACGGTGCCCGATTCGTTAAAGCCACCAGCGGCATTGTCATAGCGGACGTTGGTCTCCAGCACGCGCGGGGCGGTCAACACTGCGCCGACCGCTTCCAGTTGGCGGGCGACGGCATTCAGGTCATGCACATACAGCTTGACTTCGGTCTCGTAATTCGATTGTTTTGCCATGTGGGTTGTGCCTCATGAGGATAGACGAAAAGTAGTGCAACCAAAAAAGGCGTAAATCGTGTGGTGCCTAAACTTGCGCCTTTATTGTAGGGCAGATTCGGATGGTTTGGGACGCGAACTTCCAGCGCTTACGACATGCTGACGATCACCAACGGGAACGGCAAAGAATCGCTGTTGATGGCGGAGGTGAGATTTTGAAGTTGGAGGGCATCCGTGAAGCCACTGAGGATCATAGAGGGGATGGGCTGCTCTAGCCCTAGAAGGAAGGGCACCGACAAGACCCACCCCGTCCAGCACCAAGCCGACAGCTACGAAGCCGTTTTGCGCGTTAAACGCCGCCAGTCGTTCCGCCCCATCGGGCGTCACTGCCGCCGCCAGAAAATCGGCATCCGAAAGCAGCGTCGGGTAGGTGGTGCCGATCTGTTGCTAAAGGAATGCGGTCGCATCTGCCGACGACAACGACGATAGATCGACCAGTTCGACCACCCCCGGCATGATCAGGTGCCCCAGCAGGGCATTGATATCAGTCGTGGGGGGCGTGCTGAGCGTGATCGTCCATGCACTGGTGGAGGCGTCGAGGGTGTTTTGTTGAACACGAGCGACCAGCCCCACCTGAGTGAACTCGGCTAAGCGTTGATCGAGGACTGCCGTCATTTGCTGCCCTTGCGCGGCGGAGGGGGTGCCTTGCTGAGGGGCGAGGACGATGGTGTAAGTGGGCATAGCCAGCGTGGATTCTATCATGGTGCCGCCGGTGATCGGTTGCCCAGTGGTGAACAGAAACGCGATCCCACCGAATACTGCGATGAGGAGCGTCAACAATGGGGAGAGGCACCCGCCGCTATTGTTATCCATCGACATAATCATTCCTTTGAAGGTCTAGGTGGAAATGATGCGCCCCATTATATAGACAATTTTGGGTGATGCGACCTGCTAGACTCCTACCACCTGCCCCACGCACGCCACCAACAGCCGATGCTCTGCCGCGTGCAAGCGTGCCGAAAATGCCTCTAGCGTGTCGTCCGGCAAGAACGGCACCATCGT
>JBBRTY010000375.1:0-3576 GCA_038248285.1 Aggregatilineales bacterium | reverse complement strand
GCCCTATTGTGGTTAGGTGCCCGCAACGGAGATCGTTGGTGGGGCGGATTAGGCGCTTGTCAAATGTTATCAACTCACATTGTCCCCGCGCCGAATATCCGCCCGTTGAAACCCCACATTTCCCCCGGTACCATGACGAGCATATTTTGCACCAAAGTGAAATGCACCTGATAAGACGGGATTGGGGATTAGGGGTTAGCAGAACTTGCGACACGAACAAGAGAGTCGCCGTGCCGCGTATCCGTTATAATGGAGCAACCCGATGATCGGAGAACATGAACGCGCGGTCTTGATCGCGGATTTGCCGGACGCCATGATGTGCTGCATGTCCGGAAATTATCAGGTTAAGCGCACCAGTGCGCCGCCCCGCTTCAACGTATCCTTACCCCCCGTTTTCCTCAGCGATCACGGCATCGACCAATTGTTCGATCATCATCTTGGCGTCGGTCAACGCGCGATGCACCGGGCACTTTCCGGCGATCTCCAACAGGCGCGCCCGCTGCTCGTCGGTCAAGTCGCCGATAAACGTGATCCGTTGCTTAAATTCCCGCACATAGGCTTCCTCGCCCGTATAGGCTGGATAGTCGTCCTTGCGATAGCGCTCGGTACTCAGATCGATCTCGACCGCTTGCAAGTCCCAGCCTTTGCGCTGGGCATATAAGCGCGCAGTGATGGCAGCACAACTGCCCAACGCCCCCAGCATGAGTTCTACCGGCGTCGGTCCTAAATTGGCACCGCCATCATGAAGCGGCTCATCGGCGATGATCATCAGATCACGGATAGTGATGGTCGTGGTTAACCCCTGTTTCAGGGAGATATGTGCGGTGGACACGGTCTTCAGTCCTTCATAAAATGGGGCATCATAACTGTGTTGACGCCCCCGTGCGGGCAATCCTTACGCTTTGCGCAAGCGGCGCACCGCTTGGTATTGCGGCTTGCCTTGAATATCGTGCCAGCGCGCTTCGCCGCCGTCGGTGTGGAACTCCACCACCGACATGCCGTTGCTGTCTTGGTATGCCAGCGCCGGACGCATCATCAAAATTTGGCGCATCACGCCGATGAATTCTTTGCTTTCTTGCCCCGTGCGCAAAATGAAATATTTGCCCGGTTGCCATTCAAAAGTGACCGGCATTTCCCCCTGCCAGCGTCCTTCCATCTGGATCGGCGCTTCGGGTTGGGTGCAGATCATATGAATGTTGGCGAGGCGGTGCTTCCACAGGGTATGGTTCACCCGTTCTTCAATAAAATACGGGCGCGCTTCGGGGGTGGTGTAAAACCAAGTGCGCGAATCGGTGGACATGGTTGCCTCCAGAGGTGCATAGTCCGGTGAACATGATGCCGCCAAGTGTACCACGACGACGGCGGTCGGGACAACGGGCGCATTGTGCGGGCAAGCCGACAACGCCCCCCTTTACCCACGTTACACCATCAGATATCTTGTCCTGCCTGTCAAGGGCAAAACCGTATGAAGATCATAGAGTTACCCTAAGAGTCTAGCGTACTTGCTTAGACCTCATGAGTGTGTTATTCTTTATAACGTACTCTCGTTTCAGCGTTCAGAATAGCTTTGTATCCCATTGAGTAGTATTTGTTGACAATTAAAGGAAGGGAACACTCATGAGTCGTTTTGGTCGTTTACTCCTATCCACACTGGCATTGAGCTTGATGCTCACGCTGATGGTGGGCATCACCGTCGCACAAGACGAAACCGTCTTGGTGATCGGTATGGAACAAGAAGCGCCGAACCTGCGCCCGCTCAATAACTTGGTGTTTGGTGGGCTGCCCGAAGGGCTATATGCCCGTGACCTGTGGGACTGGGATGTCAATCGCGAAATCTTCCCGATTATGGCAGAATCGATCCCGACCTTTGACAATGGCGGCGCGGTCTTGACCGCCGATGGCGATACCGCTGTCACCGTCACACTCGCCGAAGGCTTGCTGTGGTCGGACGGCACCCCCATCACCACCGCCGACTGCGCCCTGTGGCACCGCGTCCGCACCGATGTGACCACCTCCGACAGCGTAGCACGCGGCAGCTATCCCGATGTCGTCAAGAGCTTTGACATCGTCGATGATCGCACCTTCACCGTGACCTATATCGGTTCCTACCCCGACTATCTGGTCGTCAACGAAAAACCGGAATGCCGTTATCCTGCCCATATTTGGGAACCGATTTTGGAAAACGGGGGCAAGCTGGAAGACAGCACCTACTTCACCGGCGGACAAGAAATTGTCGGTTATGGTCCCTACCGCTTGGCGGAATGGCGCATCGGCGAAGGCATGACCTTTGAAGCCAACCCCAATTGGCAAGGCACTGCCCCGGCGTTCAGCCGCGTCATCACCCGCTTGATCCCCGACAGCACCCAAATGCGCAATGCGCTCGAAGCGGGCGAAATCGACATCGCCCACAACTGGAGCGATAACCTTCAATCCGATTACGCCGCTATCGAGGGCGTTGAAACCTTCAACGTGCCGGCAGTGTTCGCCGACGCCTTGTGGATCCGCATGGGCGAAAACGGCAACAGTGACGAAAATGGCGGCACTGCCCTGCAAGACCCGCTCGTGCGCCAAGCCATCGTCCATGCCATTGACCGTATCACCCTTGCGGAACAACTGGTCGGACCCGGCATCATTGTCCCCAAGACATGGTATCCCTCGCAATTGTGGCCCGAAGACCTGCAATTCTTAGAATACAATGTCGAAGGCGCAGTCGCGCTGTTGACCGAAGCCGGTTGGACAGACAGCAATGGCGACGGCACCGTCGATAAAGAGGGGATGGAACTGGCAAACCTGCGTTTGGTCTCGACCGAAAACGAACTGCGCAATAACTATCAGCTCGTGATCCAAGAATACCTGTCCGCCGTTGGTATCGGCACCGAAATCCAGATCATCCCCGCGACCACGTTGTTCGGGTCATTTGCGGATCGCGGTACCTTGACCACCTACGCATGGGACTTGGCAATTTTCGCCAACAGCGCCCAAGCGCTTGCCCCCGTCAGTGATGCCAGCTCGTACTACTGCTCCGGCATCCCGTCCGCCGAAAACCCGGATGGTTTCAATCCTTGGCAGTTCTGCGACGCGCGTTATGACGAAGTGGACACCTTGATCGCCGGCACCTTGAACGGACCGGAACGTGACGCCCTCGTCGAAGAAGCCGTCACCCTGTTCACCGAAGCGAACTTCTGGAACGGGCTGCGTTTGCGCGCGACATGGTGGGCACTCAATGCCAGCGTGGTCGATGTCGCCTCGGTACAATCGAGCCTCGGCACGCTGTCGATCAACTGGTTCAACCAAATCGAAAACTGGCAACCCGCGTCCTAAACGTTTAGGGATCTGCGCCTGGCGCAAGGACACGCGCCTCTACAATTGCAAAGAGCGTTTAGCTTCACAAGGGAGGGTCATCACGACCCTCCCTTCATACCCTTACAATAAATTGTAACTACACAGCTACCCCTCATCCCCCGACCCCTTCTCCCACAAGAGGAGAAGGGGAGAAACGCAGTAGAAAGTCCCTCGCCCCGCCGCTTCGCTTATGGAGAGGGATTGCCGCTTCGCTTTGGGTGAGGGGTGTGTAGT
>JBBRTY010000374.1:0-3602 GCA_038248285.1 Aggregatilineales bacterium | reverse complement strand
GACAAATATGGTTTCCCGTCGCGTTACCGTCTGCGTCAGAAGCGCCATTGCGGTTTTCAAACGGGCGACATGGTTAAAGCCATCGTCCCCGCTGGAAAGTATCTGGGAACCCATATGGGTCGCGTGGCTTGCCGTGCGACAGGCAGTTTCGACATCACAACAGCAACCGGAAAAGTGACCGTATCGCATAGAACTATCCAGACTACCCATCACGCCGACGGCTACACTTATAAGAAAGGACAAGGCGCTATCCCTGCCCATGCCTAAAGGCGGGGGTATCTCGCGCCAATTTCGATGAACGATTTGGTCGTCGGTATTGATGTAGGAACCACCAAAGTCTGCACCATTGTGGGCGAAGTTCGCCCCGATGAAATTTTCGTCGTCGGGATGGGGATCGAGCCGAGCCGAGGCATGAAAAAGGGCGTCGTGACCGACATCAACGGGTTAACCCAGTCGATTGCGGCTTCGGTGCATAAGGCAGAACGCACTAGTGGCTATGAGGTCAAACAGGCATTCCTCAGCATTGCCGGGGGGCATATTGCCTCGGTCAACAGTCGTGGCACCACGGGGCTACCGGGGACGCGCGGTGTCCGCCAAGAAGACCTTGATAAGGCGCTGGACGCTGCCCGCACGATTGCCATCCCCCACAACCGTGAAGTGCTGCACATCATCCCCCGCACCTATGCGCTGGATGATCACCACAATGTCCGCAGCCCGATTGGGATGCACGGCTTTCGTTTGGAAGTCGAAGTCCACATTATCACGGCGGCAACCACGAGCATCGCCAACCTTGAACAAGCGGTGCGCGCAGCGGGCGTCATCCCCGACCGTTTCATCCTCAACCCACTAGCGAGCGGCGATGTCGTGCTGACGGCACAAGAGCGCGAGATGGGCGCGGTGTTGGTTGATATCGGCGGTGGCACGACGGATATTGCCATCTTCATCGAAGGCACAGTCTGGCATTCGGCGGTGATCTCGGTGGGGGGGGATTTGATCACCAGCGACATCACCTATTGGATGCGGTCGCCCAATGAAGTCGCGGAAGAAGTCAAATTGCGGCATGGCAACGCCCAAGAAAAGAATGTCAGCAGCTTAGAGACCTTCATGGTGCAGCCGTTTGGGGATGGCTTGCCCACCGAGTATAAGCTGAGCGAACTGGCGATGGTCATCGAAGCGCGCACCACCGAATTGTTCGAGATGGTTCACGCGGAAATGAAACGCAGTGGCTACGACGGCTTGTTGCGCGCGGGTGTGGTCTTGACGGGCGGCTGTGCGCTGTTGCCGGGGATCGGTGAACTAGCGGCGGAAGTCTTGGGGTGTCCGGTGCGCATCGCCAAGCCAGAAAAACTCACGGGTATGGCGGACGCCTTGCGCAGTCCGGCGTATAGCACGGCGGTCGGCTTGTTGCGGCTGGGGTTGCAAATGGACACCGCCTCCACGACGCCCACCAACGGCACCAGCGCCCCCTTGCGCATCGGCAACTTGCTGTCGGGGTTCATCCGCCGCTTGCTGCCCGACGAATAACCCCGCGCACAGCGCGAGAATGGAAATGAGATGCAAAACCTGCCCTTGTTTGCCAAGCCGATGATTCAAACAACCTATCAAGCGGATGCCCAAATTGTGTTGTATCCGGGGGATACTCACGAATTTATCAAAACCATCCCTGACGAATCGGTGACGCTTATCATCACTTCTCCGCCTTACAACTTGGGGAAAGATTATGAAAAGCGCACCAATGTGGAGAGCTATCTCGACCAGCAAACGAAAATGATCGAGGCGCTCACCCGCATTCTCAAATCTGACGGCAGTATGTGTTGGCAAGTCGGGAATTTTGTTGATGATGGCGAAGTTTTCCCCCTCGATATTTATTATTACCCGATCTTCAAAAAATTAGGCTTTCGACTGCGCAATCGTATTGTTTGGCACTTTGGGCATGGACTCCACACCACCAAGCGCTTTTCGGGGCGCTATGAAACCATGCTGTGGTTTACCAAAAGTGATAGCTATACCTTCAATCTTGACCCTGTGCGGGTGCCGTCCAAATATCCGGGCAAGCTTCATTACAAAGGTGCAAAAAAGGGGCAACCTTCAGGCAATCCTAAAGGAAAGAACCCTTCTGATGTTTGGGAGATCATTTGCCAAGAATGGGAGGATGGGTATTGGGACATCCCCAATGTGAAATCAAATCACCCCGAAAAAACCGCACATCCGTGTCAGTTTCCTGTCGAACTGGTAGAGCGTTGCGTTTTATCGCTCACTAATGAACAAGATCGCGTTTTTGATCCTTACGCAGGCGTTGGCTCATCTTTGATCGCAGCTTTGAAACATAATCGAGTCGCATTGGGAAGCGAAAAAGAACCTGCTTATGTTGCGCTTGCGCAAGAACGCATTGAAAAATGGCATCAGGGCATCTTGAAAACCCGTGAAATTGGCACCCCTATTTTTAAGCCAACTGGGCGTGAAAAAGTATCCCAAATCCCAGATGAATGGCTTGACGAGTCATGATCATCGCTGGAGTCTATTCATTTAATAAAGGGCGAGAGATTTTAGAAGCGACTTATAGTGCTGAGTTGGCAGAAATTTATGAAGTTATTGCCAGCATCGATAGCGAACAGCATCGCACTAAAATCAGCAATGAAAAAACAATGATGGGCAAGCTCATTTACAGTCCGCCGAGTTTGAATAAGGCTTTTAAACAAGCATTCAATGCCACTGGATGGGGATCCCATCGTGAAGCGTGTATCTACCCCACCCAATATTACACCGCTGAGTATCAACCGCCGATCCCTAGTCCGCGAAAACCCGACGCATTCCGCGAAATGGATCAAGTGAAAAATAAGGTAGGTGTCGAAGTTCAATTCGGCAAATATTCATTTATGGTGTACAACGTTGCCGCCAAGATGACCATCTTCCGTAAACTCGGCGTGATTGATGTCGGTGTCGAGATCGTCCCAATTAAAGCATTTGCGGCTTCCATGTCTACTGGGGTATCTTATTTTGAACAATTTGTCTGGGACTTGGAGAATCGTGGGGTTGCGGATATTGATACCCCTGTCTTGATTTTGGGGATCATGAGCAAGACGACCCCTCAAATCCCGCCGAGTGAGGTCGAAATTTCTCCAGAATCCGATTCCGAAACATAATTGTCGTGAAGTTGCGACCCCTTTTCCTCACCAGTTTTTCATCCCCTCTACGTTACAATAGTGGGCATCCGTTTAGATGGAAACTTAAATTGAAACGAGGCTCCATGTCTTTGCAACGTGTCTCGATGATTTCGTTTCACACCTGTCCGTTGGCTTCTCAAGAGGGCAAAGAGACGGGTGGCATGAATGTCTATGTGTTGGAACTCTCCAAACAATTGTCCCGTCAAGGGATCGCGGTCGATGTGTTCACCCGCAGCCAAGATGATCACCAGCCGCATATCGTACAGGTAGACCCGCTCTTCCGCGTCATCCATCTCCCCGCCGGACCCGAAGCCCCAGTGCCTAAAAAACAACTGATCCAACATTTGCCGGAATTCGTCCGCAACTACCAAGCCTTTGTCCAAAAACACGGCGTGACTTACGATGTCATGCACTGCCATTACTACCTCTCTGGGTTGG
>JBBRTY010000373.1:0-3623 GCA_038248285.1 Aggregatilineales bacterium | reverse complement strand
TGATGAGACGATAGGGGTTGGCAACAAAAAACAAACCCGCCCTATTGTGGTTAGGTGCCCGCAACGGAGATCGTTGGTGGGGCGGATTAGGCGCTTGTCAAATGTTATCAACTCACATTGTCCCCGCGCCGAATATCCGCCTTTTGAAACCCCACATTTCCCCCGGTACCATGACGAGCATATTTTGCACTAAAGTGAAATGCACCCGGTCAATGTGGTCATCAATGCGGTGGGCTATGATGTGCGCAAGCCCTTCCTTAATCGCACGCCGGAAGAAATTGAGGCGCTGATGGCGACCAATCTGCTGGGCGCGATCTGGACTACCCGCGCCTTTTTGCCGCTGCTGCTGCGCCAACAAAACGGCACGATCGTCCACCTTGGGGGCTTTGCGGACGGCAGATTGGCATTTCCTTTTTACACCGGCGATTCGGCAACACGCGCGGGGGTACGTGGCTTTGTGGATGCGCTCAATCGCGAGATCGAAGGTGCCAATGTCACAGTTTCGTATTTTTGCTCCGCCCCTGGTGATACCGACGCCGAACGTCCCTATCATCCGATTTGGCGTGAGATGGGCATGGCGATTGCCTCGCCCGATGCGGTGGCGGCGGCATTGCTGCGGGCAGTCCAACGCCATGATCGCATTGCCATTATGGGAGTAGGCACGCGCTTTTTTGCACGCCTCAACAGCGTGTCCTCCAGCTTGGCGGATATGTTGCTCATGCGCGGCTATCGCCGCATCCTCGCCCGTCATTTGGGGGCACCCCAGAAGCTTCAGTGATTCACTGAGTTTGGATTTCGGGGTTAGGGGTTGGGGCAACGACACGTTACAATAGGGATATGGTTTAATTTCACAAACATGAGAACAAGCGTATGACCACCCCTTGGATTGAAGTCACCCTTCGCGTTGATGGCGAAGCGGCAGAAGCGGCTGCCGAATTACTCAACCGTTATGGGTATCAAGGTGTCGCGGTCGAATATGAAGGTATCCCGCCCGACAAATTGGACGAAGATCAAATCCCCCCGCCCACCACACTGGCAGTACGCGCCTATTTCCCGGCGGACGACCGTGCCGAAGAAGCCAAGCTCAGTTTGGAGCAGGCTTTGGGCTACATGCGGATGATGTATCCGTTCCCGGAGCCGATTTACAAGATCGTCGAAGAAGCCGACTGGGCAGAAGCGTGGAAAGTCCATTACCATCCGATCCGCTTGGGCAGGCACATCCTCATCCGCCCCATTTGGGTGGAGATGGAGACGACTCCCGAAGATGTCGTCATCTCGCTCGATCCGGGGATGGCATTTGGCACGGGCACCCACCCGACGACGCAACTTTGCCTCGAAGCGCTGGAAGACTACGTGAAACCGGGGATGCAGGTCTTTGATCTCGGTTGTGGCTCCGGCATCTTATCGATTGCGGCGGCGAAATTGGGGGCAGCATCGGTTTTGGGGGTCGATATTGATACGGTAGCGGTGACGGTCGCCCTCGAAAATATTGCCGCCAATGGCGTCGCCGATAAAATCACCATCCAAGAAGGCAGTTTGGAGAGTGTTTTGACCTCGGCACGGCGCTTTGATATTTTGCTGGCAAACATCTTGGCGCGCGTGATCATCGAAATGTGCAAGCAGCCCTTGGGGGATGTCATCCGCCCCGGTGGTGTCGGCATTTTCAGCGGGATCATCGCTGATCAAGCTGATGATGTCGAAGCGGCATTGCGGACCGTTGGGTTGCAACCGACGGCGCGCCGCCAACAGGGGGATTGGGTGGTCATTGAGGCGCAGCGCCCCATTGATATATAAGGAGTCCCCCTCAACATCATGGAAAAGAAACCTGGCGTGCATACAGACTTGATGAACGTTCCCGAGGGCAACGAAAGCGCTCAGCGTCGTTTTTCGGCGATCACCACGTCGCGCATCGAAACGTTGGCGGACGGTGTCTTTGCCATTGTCATGACTTTATTGGTATTTGATATTCGCGTGCCGACCACCGATTTCGTCCAAGAGATCGGGCTGTTGTCGTCCCTGTTCACACTCGTCCCCAACTTGTTCAGCTATTTCCTCAGTTTCTTGATCTTGGGCGTGTTGTGGGTAGGGCATCATAACCAGTTCTTCTACATCAAGCGCGCTGACCGCACGCTGCTCTGGATCAACATCTTTTTCATGATGTGCATCGCGTTGGTGCCGTTTTCGGCGGCGGTCTTGGCGCGTTATAACACCAACCCGATATCGATCATATTGTATGACATCAATTTAATCTCCGCCGGTCTGTTGTTGTTTTATCACTGGTGGTATGCCACCCGCGACAACCATTTGTTAAATCAAGCGGTAGAGCCGCATGTCCGCCGTTTGGTGACGATCCGCATCTTGATTCCGCCAGCGCTTTATGCCTTTGATATTTTCATTTGCTTGTGGTCACCCGGTGTAGCACTGATAATCAATGTTATTGTGCCTCTGATTTACATTTTTCCAAATTCAGTTGATAGGATTTTCAAACGAATCTAGTGCCGAAACATGCGTGTTGACGCAAAAGTTGTAATTCTCTAATTCAAAAAGACAGGTATACTTTGTAACAGTACCAATGCGCTATGTTATACCTGTCAGTAGATGACGAATTACCTATGGAGGACATACTAGTGATTCAACAACGCAAGAAATCGATCAAGTTCATTGCTGTACTCGCCATGCTTGTGCTTGTACTGCCCGTATTGGGTGCTATCTTCTCGTTTGATGGCGGCAATACCGCCGTTGTGAGTTACCAAACGGTTGCCTGTAATCTTGAGATTGTCATTAAGACCACTGATTCGGCGACCTATCGTGTGGACATTTTCGATGATGGTGTCTTGAAGCAGAGCCAGACTTTTGTCCGTACCCTACCGGGCACCTTTGTGGTTTCGTACAACAGCCAACTTCCAGCCGCCCCCGGTGCCCCCGGCGTGGCGGTCAATGTTTACAAGAATGGTGCCATCGTTGCCCTCGACAGCGCAGTGCTTTATACCACCCAGAGCTGCACTCAAGCATTGGCGGATGCGCAAAATGCCTGCTCCCAGACAGCGGTCATTCCAGTAGGCTCAGTCGTGGGCGATCTGCCTTTGGGCGGACGCGCATATTGGGCACCGGGCAAGATTACGCCTGAGGTCTACATCAATCCGGGCACTTATTGGGTCGTTGATGCCTTCCGCGATGAAGACGGCAATGACTGGTACCAAATCTATCTCTCTTGCCAATACCTGTGGGTCCCCGCCGAATGGATGAGTCCGACGTTCGATGGTCCTTGGGACGGTCAAGCGTTGCCTTTGGCCTCCAACCTACCGGTTGACGTTTTGGCAGAAGTGAACGCTGCAATTGCTGCTAGCGGTCAATAAATCGTTTCCGCTGGCTTCGGGATGTGTTGCCCTCATGGGGCGCGCATCCTGAGACAGGGTGATGAGGGCTAGTGGGGTTTAGTTGTGAAAGAGATGCTCCTCCGTGAGCATCTCTTTTGTATTGGGGGGGTAAACGAGAGCATAGAGCCAATGCACTAGGCACATCTTGGCACGCATTGGTCAAACGTTTGAACGCAGAAACCCAGTACAATAAAGGTCTCACCGTCATGATCACGGGGCACCTATGAAAACCGAGTATCGAAGCCC
>JBBRTY010000372.1:0-3673 GCA_038248285.1 Aggregatilineales bacterium | reverse complement strand
CGCTGTTCACGCTAGAGACGCAAGCCTTTTTGGAGGCGCTGCCCATTGATTGGAATGCGCCGCTGCCGCCCGCACCGCCGACGGCGACGCCGCTCCCCGGCACGTCGGGCAACGCCTTCCCCGATCCCGATGGCGAAGGGAATTTGCCGTAAGGGGCAGGGGAATGGGTTTATCCTCGGTAGGGGCATGATATATCATGCCCCTACATACCCATCCTGACCCGTTATCACCTGTGTGATGGGTTTCATGAAAAACTTCAGCGTCGTCGTCAGACAAGGGGAGACTGTTGTCCTCAACACCCTTATCATGGCAGTCGCCGATGGCACAACGGCGCATATCCTCCCCATCCCCAACTTGCCCTATGGCACCTATACCGTGTGGATCAGGCATCCGAGCTATCTCGCCAATGTCACAAGCTCAATCCTCTTGAACGCCCCCAGCGTCAATGCCAGCATCCCCGCGTTGCGAGCGGGCGACGCCGATAACAGCAACCTCGTCAACGTGAGCGATTTTTCCATCCTCGCCACCTCGTTTGGAAAAATCAGCACCGATACCGGCTTTGACTCCCGTGCCGATTTTAACGCCGACAACCTCGTCAATATCAGCGACTTCTCGTTACTGGCGACCAACTTCGGTCAAAGCGGTCCGAACAATCCCGCACCGCTGCAAAGCGGCTTGAGCGCGCCCGTCGTCCTGCCGCCGCAACTGGCAAACGCAGCGTTGACGCTTGCCGCAGGCAGCAATCGCGGACTCGCCGTCAACAGCACCTTTACGGTCACGGTGCGCGCCGGCAATGCGGGGTCGGCGGCGAATGGCATCACCGCCAGCAGCATTGACGCCGCTGAGGTGCATCTCACCTTCGACCCGGCAAAATTGCGCGTGGAATCGATCACAAGTGGTACCGGGTTGACCACCGCCCTGCAACAAACTTTCAATAACACTGCCGGGACGCTCGATGTCGCCTACGGACGGCTCAGCGGCACTGCCAACAATGTGTTCACGGTGTTCACCGTCACCTTCCGGGCGCTTGCCAGCACGGGCGGCACCCCCACCGTGATTAGCACTTCATCCAATGGGGCAACCCCGACCCTGCTCACCTATCAGGGCGCTACCGCTGCCGTGACGGGCGCGCCGCTCATGGTGACGATCCCATAAGCATCACGTCAGGGGCGGCTCCGCGTGGGAGCCGCCCCTTTGAGGGAACACCCCCATCGTCACCCGCTACCCCTTCGCCGCCAACCATTCCGGCGTGATCTTGCCTTGCGGCATGTGCAGGATCAGATATTGCTTTTGCGCATCCGCCCATGCGGATTCTGCCAGTGCCAAGTCCCCGCGCCGTGCCGCAATCCGGCTGCGCTCGCCGAGCGTTTCTGCCACCAAACGACGTAGTTCCAACTTGCGCGCCAACACCAACGCTTCCTCAATAACCGCCGCCGCCGCTTCAAAGTCGCCCGCCATCACCAGCGCCCGCGCTCGGGCGATCTGTGCCGCGCACAACACATCCTGAAATTTGACCTCGCGCGCCGCCCGTTGAATCACGCCCTCTGCCATCCCCAATGCTTCGGCTTGACGACCCAGCGCCGTCAAGGTATTGGCGGTATTGACGCGGAAGGTCAGCCCCCAATACGGATCGCGCACCTCATTCATAAGCGCCGACGCCTCTTTATGCAATTCTAGCGCGCGCGGGTATTCGCCCAAGCCATCATGCACCAAGCCCAAGTTGTCGATCTGCACCGCCTCTTGCATCTTCAAGCCCTGTTCGCGACTCATCGTGATCGCCTGATCGAGCATCGTTTGGGCACGGCGGGGACGCCCGATCAACAGCAAGAACCACCCGTAATTGCCCAACCGCGTCGCCTTTGCCGCTGGGTCTTTCGCCGAGTCGGCTAGTTCAATCGACTCTTTGAAGAAGGCATCCGCCGACTCTGCATCTGCGCCATCGGCATAGATCAACGCCGCACTCGCCAGCACCAAGCCGCGGGTGTCGTAATCTTCGCGATGCAGCGAGTTGATCAGCATCAACGCCTCTTCGATGTCCTTGATCGAGCGCCCTCGTTGGTGCAAGGTGCGGCGGGCATTGGCGAGGTCGATATACAAGCGCGCTACTTGGGCGGTGGCGTGCAGTTCGGTATATTTGGGAATCGCCGCCGTCCACAAGGGGATCGCGGCGTTCGGGTCGCCCTGATGCACCAGCATCAAGCCTAAATCGCGGCGGGTATTCGCGCCCTCCAAGATATTCAGGGTGGCATCGGCACGGCGCAGAGCGCGGTCATAAGTGAGCAGGGCATTGTCGACATCAGCCGCTTCGTATTGTGCCGCCGCCAGCGCTCGCAATGCCGGCACGGGGGCATTGGCGGCATCTGCCGTTGCCGCTTGCAACAACGGAATCGCCTCGGCTTGGCGTCCCAAAGCGCGCAAAGTCTCGCCTAAAATCCCCCGCGCTTGGGCAACGCGCTGCCCATCATTACGACCTTGCGCCGTCTCGAGCGCGCTTTGGGCAGTGATCAACCCTTCATTGTGCTTGCCGCCCTCAAACAAGGCGCGGCTCATGCCCAATAGCGCATCGATATAGGCGTCGGTTTTACCAGCCGCACCGTCCGTGCGGAACAAACTCAGCGCCCGCGTATACGCCACTTGCGCATCATCGGCGCGCCCGTCGATCAACGCATGACTCCCCAAGCGCAGCGACCAACGGCGCACATCCGCCCGATAGCCAGCCGCACCGCTCAAGGCAATCGCCTGTTCCAACAAGGCGACGCCCTCTTGATTTTGACCATACTCCAACGCCGCCAACCCGCTAAGTCCGATCAACCACGCCCGCAAGCCGGGCAGACCGTCGGGCAACAGCGCCAACGCCTCTTTTAAGAGCCGTTCGGAAAACTTCGGGCTGCCATCCGCTATCGAAATCTCGCTCAGCCACCCCCGCACCAACGCCCCGACATCCCCAGTGGTGGCTTTGCTGGTGGTGACCTCATTCAAAAGGCGATTCGCCGCTTCATAGCTCGCCCGTTGGGTGGCACCGTCGCCCTCGGCGGCTGCCAGTTCCCCCAAGCCGATCAACGCCTGTGCCCGTCCGCGCGTGCCGGGGGCGTCGCGTTGCAATTTTTCGAGCACGGTACGCGCCACGTCAAATCGTCCCAACCCGATCAAAGCGCGCGCCCGTTCAAATTGCGCATCCGCCGCTTGTTCGACGTAGCCTTTCAACGCAGCGGCACGATCCGCGTGGGTGAGCGCGCTGTCGAATTCTTCGGCACCCAGCGCTTGCCGCGCATCCAGCAAGGCGTTGTCGAGAGCGCTCCGCCCCGTTCCAAGTCCGTTTAAGCCGGTCAGCGGGCGCAGCATATCGTTAAAGCGATCCATCCATGTCATCGCGATTATTTTCTTTTTATAGTTCATTCGTGCTTGCATTGTACCGCAGACGCCCGCCGCCCGCTGTACACGATGCACAAAAACCCTCGGCGTGCAGGGCACACACCAGAGGGTTTGAGGAGAGAACACGGTTTAATTTCAGTGATTATCCCCAGCCCCCTCCCCCTAGGGCTTACGCATGAAACCTGTCAGACGGATGATAACAGGTCAGGATGGGCGTGTAAGGGCATGATATATCATGCCCCTACCGAGGATAAACCCATTGTGTGTTTTTGTGACCCTTTGTGAATATCGAGTATCCTCT
>JBBRTY010000371.1:0-3709 GCA_038248285.1 Aggregatilineales bacterium | reverse complement strand
GAGTTGATAACATTTGACAAGCGCCTAATCCGCCCCACCAACGATCTCCGTTGCGGGCACCTAACTACAATAGGGCGGGTTTGTTTTTTGTTGCCAACCCCTATCGTCTCATCAACGTAAATGTAGGGGCGGATTAGGCGCGCGTGGAAAAATCCCCAACCCCAAGCGTCGCCGCGCCGAATATCCGCCCGTTTACCTGTTATGAAATCATAGCGATGCACCAAAGTGAAATGCACCCTTTGGCGTCAAAGAAGAACATAGAGGAACCCCCCCCTACTCGCCCACAAAAGCGATGATCATCACCACGATTGATCACACGCCCCCGTCGCTTGCCGTTCAAAACAGGTCATCTGTAACCGTCCCGGCAGCGTCACGGGGATGGGGCGGTTTTCCAATCCAAGATCGCCCAGTGCGATTGCCAAGCTATCAGCACTGACGGCAGAGTCGGGCATCGACAGCACCCACACATGGCTGTGATCGGCAAGCAGTGTCGGCAAGGTCGCGATCACCGGATCAGCCGATTCATAGATGCCGCTCAAGGGATTGGGGAACGTCGCAGGGTCCCACTCCCCGCGATAGTAAGGGCTGTACGGTTCCTTCGGCAGTTGCCAGTCCCCTTGAAGCGGGGCGATATGGGTTTGCAGCGTGGCGGGGATGCCCGCCAACACATAATCGCGCACATAAACGCTCAACCAACGGTGCGGCATGGTGATCAAAACCGGGGAGTCATTGTCCGGCACAATGCTGATCGGCGTAACGTCGCCAAAGACCGATAGGCGCAATGCCGCAAAATGATAGACGCTCTGGTCTTCGCTCCATACGAAGCAAGCGCGGACACAACCATCGACAGCCAACGGCGCATCCAGCACGCATTGATCGCAGCTTGGTGGAAACGAATCATCGGGTTGTGTGACGCTCCAGACATTTTTTTGAATCGTCAGTACGACGATGGCGCATAACAGCACCCCATTGATCGCCACCCGCATAGGCTTGGGGCGCAGCATCAACGCCAACACCGCCAACGCTACAAACGCGATCCAGAAGCCATCCGCGCCGGGGCTGTAACGCGGTGCCGCCGGAAAACTAAGCCCGCGCCCGAGCGCCGTTAAAATGGCACCACCCAATGCGAACGCTGCCAGCGACAGCCAAATAGCGACGGTTTTCGCATTTCCCTCTTGGCGCATCACCAGCCACGCATTAGCGCATAAGGTGACAATACACGCCACCGCCAAGATCATAGCGACGGCGTTGAGTGAGCCGGTCTCGAAACGGTTCGACTGAAACTGAATCAGGTAAGCGCTGGTTTGCAGCGGGTCAAGTTGGCGCAGTGTCGCCAGCGAGAAGGCGCTCCCCGCGACTTCGTTGGGGTCACGCGCGTTGCCCGAAAAATAAAAACCCAAGCACAACCCGGCGGCAACACCCCACGCCAACAAAAATTGGGGACGACGATAACGGCGATCTGCGAAAATAGCGATGGGCACGCTGACCCACGCCGCCAATCCCAAGCCAAGCGTGAAGGTAGTGGCGACGGCGCATAAAATCATGCCCGCCAGCGCCATGAAACCCGGACGCGCCCGCTGCAAGATCAGCAATGCCACCAGCAAGAAAAAAAGAGGTTGCTGCCAAACGGCAAAATAATAATCGAGCCAACTATCGGGGTGATACAAAGTGAGGATGACGAGCGCGAACACCGGCAAGGCGAACAGCGCAAGGGCACGGCGCTGCCCGCGCAAAAGCAAGGTCGCCAGCCCGACATTGAGCAAGGCATTGACGATTGCCATATAGTTCAATAGGCGCGCATCGTAATTCGTGAGCAGGGTCATCAAAACGGTGTGCAACCGGATAAGCAGCGGGCGATGTCCTGAAAAATACATGAATAAGTCATCCAGCGTCAGCAAGCCAGCGCGCGTTTTCACCGCGATATAGCCGACATCCCACCATTGATCGCCGACGGGGACGGGATTGCCATAAGTTGCCACATAGCCGATCACCAACAGCAGTGGCAAGAGCGTGAGACCCACCAAAGGGATAAAAGCGAATTTCGAGACATGAGACAATCGAGACACGGCGAATCACTCCACGCTAAGTACAAGCAAGAAAATAACCGAAGGTATTCGATTTAGTAGGGACACGCAACGGCACGTCCCATATGCACCAACTTAAGCCCCTGCATCTCATCTAAAGATGAGATGCAGGGTGAAGAAAAGATATGGTGAGGGAAGCCAACAGTCTGTCCAAGGATGGACTCCAGATTAAACCGACAAAGAGAATGACTCTTCAAAATCATACCACTGCTGAAAAGCGAGAGGCACCTTTTTTCGCCGGGAATGGCGCGGGGCATGTGTTAACGCATTCTGCAGGGCATAAAGGATCTCTTCAAAGAGATTTTTACAGAAGGGGCGAAACAATGCCTGACGTAAAGACAAGGCATAATCTCGGATAATGTGCAGAGCATCGACCGGACTTAAACGGTCATGGTTCCAACCTGCGGTCAAGAGGGTCCAGTGCGCGACGAGAACCCCGATTAATTTGGCATAGCCCTCACATTGTTGACGGATCGGGTCAGCCGAGCGAGAAATAATGATTTTACCGTGTGATTTCCAAAGTTTGAACAACAATTCAATTTGCCAACGGACACGGGCAAGGGTAAAAGCTTGTTCAAACGTCAAATTAGGAATATTGGTCAGATAAATGGTCCATTCTTGTAAATCGACTTGCGCTTGAGAAAGGGGATGTTGATCTAAACGGACTTGCTCTTTTAGGCGCGCTAGTCGTTTCACGAGGACTTCGGGAGATAAGCGGGAAGCGATTAGAAATGCCGCTATAGGATTGCGAGCACCCACTTGAACTGGCAGTCTGACCTCATCTTTTCCCTTTAATAGGGACCTTAAATCGATCTTTTCTCCGGTTTGGGTCATCAGGGTTGTACCGATTTTGAAACGTGTCAGCCAATACACATCTTCTTGGCTCCATTTGCGAAAACGGTCGAGCTTAAAGAAGCCCAGATCCCCCAAATGCAATGACTTTGGGGGTAAGGGGCGGTCAATAACCTCTGTTTTTTGGTCATTACAGTGAATATCCGTCAATTGAGCTTGTAACGACCCGCGATTTATTTCTAACCGGACGGCAATTTTCACACCCACCTGCGTCCAGCGCACTTGCGTACAATCCGTGATGTAAACGCCATTGAATTGTGGAAATAACCCGCGCCCTTCCCCTTCTAGTACGCTTGTCATCGCTTCTTCTAGCAACGCTTTCAGGAAATGAACCGCTTTGACCGTAAAACGTCGGTCTAATCCGGGTAGGCTAATCTTGATCCCTGCCTCGACGGCGCTCTGATGCACTTGTTTGCGACTCGCTTCTGGTTGTGTTAACCCTCCGAAAACCAGCGCCTGAGCGAAGTTGGCACCACTTATTTGGCGGTGTCTTCGAACAAATTCTGTTTTCTTTGCCAGTTCATTGGCTTTACACGTAAACAGGTCATAGAGAACTTGATTCAATTCTGGTATTGTTATCATGAAAAGTGGGTCCCTTTGGTTGCCTCGGAAACTCCAAAGATACCCTCTTTTCTCCTTTTACGTGAATTGTTGCCTTATTTCTCATCTTCAGATGAGTTTGTATCCCTTAAGTTGGTGCATATGGGACGTGCCGTTGCGTGTCCCTACTAAATCGAATACCTTCGGTTATTTTCTTGCTTGTACTTAGCGTG
>JBBRTY010000370.1:0-3811 GCA_038248285.1 Aggregatilineales bacterium | reverse complement strand
GGGTTGGCGCCCCCCCCCCCCCCCCCATCACACCCCCCCCCCCCCCCCCTTTTTTTTGCTTGTGGCCGGGGGTTTGTGGTCTTGCTTTCCCCGCCCCCCCCCCCCCACACCACCCCCCCCCCCCCAACCCTGATTTTATCTGACTACTCGGTTGTAATACACCTGCCGCGCCTGCACGACCATCCCCGCTCGCTGGTACAAGGTGACGGCGTTGGTGGTGTTGTCAGTATCCACGCCCAAGCCAACAGACAGACGCCCACGTTGTTGAAACTCCGCGAAGCACTGACGCAACAGGCGATATGCTAACCCATGCCCACGCCATGCACGACGCACCCCGACGATATCGACATAGCCGGCGTGCGCCCCCGACAGTCGGCTGAGTAGCATACCTGCGATCTGATCGCCGTGATAGACGATCCACCACAACGAAGGATCAAACTCTGGGGCGTCGATATCGGCTTGCCATTCCTCAAAGGGCTGATCTTGTTCCCCCCAGTGATCGAGGAAAATTTCGGTTTTGACGGCATAGACCGCTTCCAGATCCGCAGGCGTGAATGGACGAAGCATGAAGCCTTCGGGCAAGGGCGGCGGCACCATCGGCGCATCAAAAACGATACGCATGGTATAGAAGGCACGTACCAGTTCAGCGCCGTCTTCCTCTAATAAGGCGATGGCATCCTCATCTTGATCGGAGATGCGCCACTGCATGGTGAGCGGCACATCCGATGGGGTGTGCGCCCGCGCAAACTGCACAAAATGATCTGTCGCCGCCGCGATCAGTGCCCACCCAATAGCACGATGCCCCGGCAGCACTGTATAGACGCCATTAGCGCGGTCCGGGTCATCCAGTAGATCCGCAATCGTGAACCCGATCATCGTGCTATCCGGTGCAAAGGCAATAAAGCAATCGCGCTCTGGGTGGTTATAGGGCGACCGCCACGATGGTTCAACTTGATCAAGGGAAATGGTGCCGCCGCCCAATGCCCGACTGTAGGCATTCATCAGATCAACCAACGCGGGCAAATCCGCCCACTGAAAATTGCGCAGGTTCATACGTCGTCCTCCCCCACCCCAAAATCATGACCGCCTTCCGCCGAAGCGAGCCAATACTTACGTCCACCGAGTTCGCGTTGCAGATAGCCGAAATCGACCAGATAGCGGCGCAAACTGGCGAAGTCGTCGTGTGCCGTCTTAAGGATAGTGTTGACTTCTTTTTCGGTATAGAAAGCATCAGGCGCAAACTGACTCGCCAGCCAACGCAACATGACTTGCAATCTCTGCGGTTTATGCCGCAACGACGGCAGTTGATCCAACCGTCCGTTTTTGGTCATAGCGCGCAACAATGCCCGATCCTCGGCGCTAAAATCGGGCGGCAAGGCATCAATCCAGCTATCAGCAGAGGGTGGCAAAGTGGTCGCTGGGGCGATTTGCTCGATCCGCCCAACCGCATTTTTGAAAAGTGCCAGCCCACTGCTGTTGAGCGTATAAAAATGTTGATTGCCGTGGGCGCGCATGGTCACGAACGCCGCCTCGCGCAATTTATTGAGATGATGCGAGACCGTCGGTTCGCTCAGATTAAGCATTTCCGCGATCTGCATCACATTGTGTTCACCGTCTGCAAGGCGAGTCAGCAAGAGCAAACGGTTCTCATCCGCCAGTGCTTTGAAACGCAGCAGCAGCCATTCTTGATCAATAGGTTGGGGCATGATGACTATGTACTCTACCATAGGAAAATTCGATGCACATCTAATTTGAAGTATATCGAATTAGATGCGCGAGTCAAGAGATCGAAACGATCTTCAAACGCGCGCCCAACATAATTAAGACAAATTCACAAATCTCTCGTTTGCCAAGCAGGTGAATATGTTACAATGAATTCTATGATCGCAAGACAAGCAGATGGACAAGCGAGCGAGATATGGTTGCTTTACCACGAGTCCTTACCGTAGATCCGACCGGCAGAATCGCGCGTATCGTCCGCGCGGCAATCGACATTGCCGATTTATCCGTCATCCATATTGAAGCCCCAAACGGCAACGTTGCTTTAGAAGAACTCGCCTTCTCGCCGGTATCAATGGTGGTCACGGCATACACGCTGGACAATAACATCAGTGGCATACGCCTTGCGGAAGAGATCAAGAAGGCTTCTCCCAACACGGCGGTGGTCGTACTGACCGACAAGGAGATCGATCCCCCGGCGCAAGACCCCAACACCGGCTATCTGATTTTGCAGCGCGCCTCTGACCCCGCCCAACTGATGCGGGTGATCTTTGCGGGCGTCACCCATCGGAATATCTTCCTTGCGGCAGAACCCCCCGCGCGCAAAATCAGCACCGAAATCGAAATGGGGGATGTGCCGCCGATTGATATTAAATTTGTGGAACGCATTATCGAAAAAATGCTCGAAGAGTTTCGCCCGATGGCAGTGTTGTTGGCGAATCGCTTGGGCGAGATGGTCTTTGAGCGCGGTGCTATCGGCTATATCGATCACGAAGGCTTGACGGCAGCATTGGTGCCGGGCGTCTTGGTCAATGTGGGGATGGCAAATGTCTTGGGTGGGCAGCCGGCATCACTCAAATTTTATGATGGCGATAAATACGATGTCTTTACGCTGTCGGTGGGCTATCATTATATGCTGTGCATTATCTTCGACGGACGCAACGGATCGCGCCATTTTGGGGCTGTCAACCGCTTTGGACGGCGCGCCGCCGAAGATTTGAGCGCCATGTTGGGCATCAGCTCATTCCGCATTGATCCGCACCATCATGACCCAGACGCTACCGTTCGCCGCCCCACCGCCCCGCCCAAAGCCGAACCTGTGGCCCAAGTTGCGCCAGAGCGTGCCCCCGCGTGGGAAGCGTCACCTGTAGAAGCCAAAGCCGCCCCCAAAGCCGAGGCGAAACCAGCGCCGACTCCGAAACCTGTCGAGAAGACCGTTCCCGAACCGCAAGTGTTGCGCTTGGAACCAATCCTTGATTTTGATATGAGCATCTTCGACCAGAATATGGATAGTCTGTTGGGGGAAGCGGATGACCTGTTTGACCCTGATAAACTGGCGGCGATTGCCGACGAGCAACGGCGGGATAGCGGTCCGCTCAATTATGATGAGGCGCGTCAGCTTGGGTTGATCCCCTAACAGCGCAAAACTGACCTTGACGGGGCGCTAGGGGGACTGATATACTTTTGGTGTTGCCGCCCCTATCGTCTAGAGGCCCAGGACGCGGCCCTTTCAAGGCCAAAACACGGGTTCGACTCCCGTTGGGGGCAACGCTCCAACCCTAGAACAATGTGAAAGCGGGAACGTGTAGTACAGCGTTCCCGCTTTTGCGTTTACGACCACTTTCGCTACGAATTGGCGGATTGCCTGTCGTGCCAAATCGAGATCAGTCAAAAGGAGGTTTCATTATGATCGATGTAAACGTTGCATATTTGGCTGTATTTAACTTTTTAGAGGAAACTTGGCAAGTAAATAAAGAAGTATATGACGACGATTTGCCGATTTTGCTTGGGAATATGCAGTTGGCTGGCGATGGCAAACCTTGTGATCCTGCTGAAGAACAAAATTGGAAAGAAGCCACTCTGGGCAAGACAGAACTTACCCCCGAAGAGGTATACGACACTATGATTAGGTTCTTGGAAATATACGTCAAGATTGGGGAGTCGGATACCCGAGATATTTCTAGACTGATTATATATTTGAAAGAAAATTGCGACTACTCAGGTATAGAAACAGAATAAAATAAATAGGGAGGCATGAAGACGTGAAGAAAAACAGGAAAATACCCCTCGAAACGTGGATGTAGGGGTGGAT
>JBBRTY010000369.1:0-3816 GCA_038248285.1 Aggregatilineales bacterium | reverse complement strand
GGCAACCCAATGTGGTTGCCCGCGTTTTTCAACAAGTTGCCCGTATTATGGTTGCCCGCGTTTTTCAACAAGTTGCCCGTATTATGGTTGCCCGCGTTTTTCAACATGTTGCCTGTGTTGTGGTTGCCCGCGTTTTTCAACAAAATGCCATTGCGCGTCCATACGGGTCAAATCGTCGAACGGCTCTCTAATCTGACATTGGCGTACTACACACCCCCTCACCCAAAGCAAAGCGGCAATCCCTTTCCCAAAGAGGAGAGCGACTTTCTACTGTCTTTCTCCCCTTCGCCCCTTGTGGGAGAAGGGGTCGGGGGATGAGGGGTGCCTGTGTAGTTACTGGAGATCGCTCTCTAAATATGAATGTATGGGGAAATAGGATAGAATGCTGTACGGGTTGCCGTTGTATTAACGTCGATTGCCCTCCGATAGGGGGATATAAAAACCTAAGCAACAAAAGCACCCATCACAGACCATAAAGACACCTTAAAAAATGAATCGCGACTCAGCGGCTATTCATGCAATCCTTAGTTAAATGTCTTGACACCTATATTGCTTACCCATATGATTAGCACTGTAATCTTTTAGCAGTGCTAAATGATTATTGAAACGGGATCGTCCCGGAAAGTGGTTGCCCATCATGCCCAATTCAAAACGCCAAGCGGTCGCCCGCCGCACCCTCGATATTATCCCACTCGTCATGCGGGTCATGTCGGCGGAGATGCGTCAAGCGCATCATGGCGTACAACCGGGGCATATCGGACTGCTCGGTATTTTGCGCATCCGCCCGTATACGCTGGGCGAACTGGCGGACAAAATGTGTGTGAGCGCCCCCACGATGTCCAACACCATCAATGCCCTTGAAGAACGGGGCTGGGTGGAGCGCACCCGGTCGGACGAGGATCGGCGCATTGTGTGGATCACCATTGCGGACGCCGGACGCCAGTTTGTGGAGACGATGAATGCCGATACCGAAGCGCGCATCACTGAATTGCTGGACGGTCTTGACGACGATCAATGTGAGGCGATGCTCAGCGGCTTAACCCTGCTGCGCGATGTCTTTGCGGCGGCGCTGGAACGCGACCCGCTGCTCAACAAGGGCTAAGCCCACTTTTCCATAGTTTATTTTTGCGGTGTTGTTTATGCTGCTGTCCGAGAATGCAGGGAGGGATTTGTTATGCCAAATGGCGAGATCATCGCAGAGGGTCTGATCAAGCGATACGGGGATTTCACCGCCGTGAACGGCGTGTCATTCAAAGTGGAAACGGGTGAGATTTACGGTTTCTTAGGACCCAACGGCGCGGGTAAAAGCACGGTCATCAAGATGATCACGACGTTGGCATTGCCCACCGAAGGGCGCGCGAGCGTCGGCGGGTTTGATGTGACGCAGCAAGCCATTGATGTCCGCCGGATTGCCGGTGTCGCCTTGCAAGAAATCGGCTTGGATGACTTGATGAAGTCGCACGAACTGCTGACGATTCAGGGGCAGTTGTTTGGCATGAGCCGCAAACAGTCGCAAGCCCGCAGCGCCGAACTGCTCGATCTCGTCAAATTGACCGAATTTGTGGATCGCCCCGTCGGCAAGTACAGCGGCGGGATGCGGCGGCGTCTCGATTTGGCGTTGGCGCTGGTGCATCAACCCGATGTGCTGTTCTTGGATGAGCCGACCACCGGGCTAGACCCCGCCAGCCGCCGCGACGTCTGGACGGAAGTCCGCCGCCTCAACCGCGACCTCGGCATCACCATCTTTTTGACGACCCAATACCTTGAAGAAGCTGATGAGCTGGCAGACCGGATCGCCATCATCGACAAGGGGCAAATTCAGGTCGAGGGACTGCCCGCTGATTTGAAAGCGAGCATGGGCAGCGAGTCGATCAACGTCACCTTCAAAGATGACGAGTCGGTCGCCAAAGCGCAAGACGAAATGCGCGACATGGTGGATCGGATGCAGGTGGATCGCAAGACGCTGCGTCTATATCGCAACAAAGCCGCCGAGATCATCCCCGCCGTCGTCAACCGCTTGAGTGCAGCAGGCTTGGAGCCGACCATGCTCACCTTGACCACCCCCACGCTGGATGATGTGTTCTTGAAGGTGACGGGGCAGCGCTTTGAAGAAGACGCTAAAGCCGCCATCGCCACGGACGCCAAACCCAAAGGGCGGGGCGGTCGCTTTGGACGCTCGCGCAAGACTGCGTAACGGCATAGATATTGGGGCGCAATAGTCGCCCCTGCTCATCTCTAATCCCTGATCCCTAAATCCTAAACCCTTTCTTTCAAGGAGCAATGCAATGACGACCAGCGTTAACGCTACCCCTATCGCCGCCGCGCCCAGCGCCTCCAAAGTCAAACATGGCAAGTCCATGCCGTTCTTGTCCCAAGTCTTGATGATGTCGTGGCGCACGCTGCTCACCAACTTGCGCGCCCCCGGCGTCGTGGTGCCGCCGCTGATCATCAGTGGCTTCTTCTTGCTGGTGTACAACTCGACCCTGAGCGGTGCCGCTAACTTCTTTTTGCAGGGGCAAAGCTATCTAGGCTTCATCCTGCCGTTATCGATCATCAGCGGATCACTCAGCGGGGCGGGTGTCGCCGGGCAATCGATTGTGCGTGATATCGAAAACGGCTATTTCGACAAATTGATGCTCACCCCCGCCAGCCGTTCCGCCATTTTATTGGGCGCGATGATCGCGGGCGCAGTCTTGCTGGTCATGCAGACGATGGTCGTGATCGGCATGGGTTTGCTGCTGGGCTTAGACCCGGCGACGGGTCCGCTGGGGTTGTTGGCAGTGCTGGGCATCGCCTTGCTGCTCGGTATCGGCTTCAGCGGCTTCACGGTCGGCATCGCTTTGCGCACAGGCAACGCGGCGGCGACTTCGGGGGCGGGCTTCATCTTCTTCCCATTCTCCTTCTTGACGGCGACGTTCGTCCCCTATGACCTGCTCACCGGTTGGATCAAGACGGCGGCATTCCTGAACCCGATCACCTATATCCTCGACGCCATGCGCGCCATTTTGAACCTCGGTTGGGAGACGGACACGATCCTGCGCGGCATCGGCTCGTGCTTGGCAATCGGTGTGGTGCTGTTCATTTGGTCGTATACCGGTCTGCGCGCCCGCACCAAGCGGCGGTAAAGGTCGCGCACGCGGGGCATCACGAGGGGCGGCATTCCCGCGATTGGGGGAAAGCCGCCCTCTTTTGATTCTGGGTAGTACGATATGGTGCTGGTCAGGAGCGCGCCGGACGCTTTGGGCGTTCGGCGATAATGTCACATGTGGGGAGAAATTTTATGTTATATCATCGTAACTACTCAGGTATAGAAACAGAAGAAAATAAATACGGAGGCATGAAGACATGAAGAAAAACAGGAAAATACCCCTCAAAACGTGGATGTAGGGGTGGATTAGGCGCTTGTCAGTCGTTCGTTAACATGAAAGTTCATGCGCCGAATATCCACCCATTAGCCGCCAACGGTCATTTCTCCCTTTATTACCGACCGTTTTTCAGCCTGAGCAGTTACGATTCTGGTATATTTGAGAGCATATTGATAATCTCCTCAAATGAGCCAAATGCAAACACTCGGTCACTGAGTCTCATTTTCTCCCCCACATTGCAAAACCGCCTTGATTATTTGGGTGAAGTTGTCCAAACATTTCATCATGTTGATCCCGCGGAATAAGTTGCATTACAGAAGTAGGGCTTTAGCCCGCGAAAGCTACGCCGCTTCAGCGGCTGTAGATGAAGCGCCTTACGGCTTTAGCCGTCGTCTCAGCGTCTCAGCGGGGTGCATTTCAAGTGAGTGTAAATTCTCCGGGAATTTCCGAG
>JBBRTY010000368.1:0-3838 GCA_038248285.1 Aggregatilineales bacterium | reverse complement strand
GGGGCGGATTAGGCGCTTGTCAAATGTTATCAACTCACATTGTCCCCGCGCCGAATATCCGCCCGTTGAAACCCCACATTTCCCCCGGTACCATGACGAGCATATTTTGCACTAAAGTGAAATGCACCCTTTTCCCCAAAAGCACATTGACAATCCCGCCCCCCTCAGTTAGACTATCCTTGCTCTAGTCAACAGAAATGTGGTGTGGTATAGTTTTTGTGTAAGCGCCACCATAGCTCAATTGGCAGAGTACCCGCCTTGTAAGCGGAAGGTTAAGGGTTCAAGTCCCTTTGGTGGCTTCAAGTCACAAGTTGACTCCCTTGACGCAGTACGTTAATAAACGATATGGGTTGGTGTCCCGAGCGGCAAAGGGGGCGGACTGTAAATTCGCTGGCAGAAGCCTTCGCAGGTTCGAGTCCTGCCCAGCCCACTCAAGTTGAGGGGATCGTGTACGCACGATCCCCCATGACTTAGTTTATATCAACATTGCCTTTGTAGCTCAGTCGGTAGAGCACACCCTTGGTAAGGGTGAGGTCATGGGTTCGAATCCCATCAAAGGCTTTTTTTATCCTCTGATCGTTTATAGACCACATATAGGAACAATCTTATGGCGAAAAAAGGCGCTCGCGTCATCGTGAAGCTCCGCAGCAGCGAAAGCGGGCATATGTACTACACCCAAAAGAACAAGCGTAATGATCAAGCGCGTTTGGAGATCAAGAAGTATGATCCCATCGTGCGTCGTCATGTCGTATACCGCGAAACCAAGTAAAACCCAAGTCGCGCCAACGCGAAATGTGCGTTGACCAGCCGCCTACTCTAGTTGTATACTCTAGTCGAGTAGGCGTTCAATCCTAGGGGCATGGTGTAACGGTAACACAGCGCTCTCCAAAAGCGTCGTTCTGGGTTCAAATCCTAGTGCCCCTGTAAATCCCTAAAGACACCGCCTTCATGGGCGGTGTTTTTTATGGTGTAGCGGCAAAAAGGGGTGGTATGGCAACCCGGTTCTAGGAACCCACGCTGTGTTACACTTAATCGAGTTCGCCACAAGACGCTGATTGCTGCGTCCCTGTGTTGTCACGTTGTTTAAGGAGAAGGAAGTCATGGCAGGTGATGCCGAGAAAGCAATGCGCCCAGCAAAACCGCGTCGTCCCCGTCGTGGTACTGACGTGACGGCTGCCGAAGAAAAGGCGCTGATCGTCGGCAAAGGGCGTGCTACCCCTAGCCGTCGCACGGCAGATGAAGAAGACAAAAAGGTTGAGGGCAATTTCCTGACACGCTTGGTCGTCGGGATTCGTGAATATTTTCAAGGTGTCGGTTCGGAAGTCCGCAAAGTGTCGTGGCCCTCGCGCGAGGATACTCAACGGTTGAGTATTATCGTCACGGGTACTCTGATTGTCACGTCGATTGCGCTGGGGCTGATCAGTTTTGGCTTCACCGAATTGTTCCGTTTTGGTCTCAACAGCCCGATCATCCTGATCGCTTTTATGGTGATCAGCGTGGGCGGAGGCATTTTTATTTCGCGTCGTAACGAACGCAATTCGTGACCGATCACGCAAGATTGTTTTGTGAAAGTAGTGGAGTATCGGCAGCATGGCGCACGACGACGACGATTTGTTGTTAGAAAACGATTATACGGAAACGGATTACGATCCCGAGCCTTATGACTTGAATCCGGTTGAACGGCAACCCAAGACCGTACTCCCAGACATCGATGATGATGACGACGGCATTGGGGATATCCTGATTGACCCCAAGAATGGCAAACCGACCGTTATCGAAAAGCGTTGGTATGTCATTCATTGTTATTCGGGTCAAGAGAAAAAAGTTTGCCACTCCATCGAGCAACGGATTGACACGATGGGGATGAGCGACAAAATTTTCGACGTGATCGTGCCGACCATCGAAGAGATCGAGGTCAAAGACGGCAAGCGCAAAACCGTTGAACGGCGCGTGTTTCCCGGTTACATCCTCATTGAAATGGTGATGGACGAAGACTCGTGGTATGTGGTGCGCAACACGCCCGGCGTGACCGGCTTCGTCGGTATGGGCAATGACCCTACGCCGCTGCGCGCAGAAGATGTGAAGCAGATTATCGACCGCATGTCGGAAGAAGAGCCGGTGTATAAGCTCAACTTCAAGGTTGGTCAAAAAGTGCGGATCATCAGCGGTCCTTTCAATGATTTCCCCGGCACTGTCGCTGCTATCGACATGGACAAGTCGAAAGTGCGCGTTATGGTGAACTTCTTCGGGCGTGATACGCCCGTCGAACTCGATTTTGTGGAAGTAGAACCGACCTAAGACACGTCGGTTAAGGAATGGTTTTATGGCTAAAAAAGTCAAAGCAATCGTCACTTTGCAGTTGCCCGCAGGTAAAGCGACCCCGGCACCCCCGGTGGGTCCGGCGCTGGCACAGCACGGTATCAACATCGTCGGCTTCACCAAGGAATACAATGCGCGCACTTCGACGCGCATCGGCGAGATCGTCCCGGCGGAGATCACCATCTTCACCGACGGCTCGTTCAAGTTTGAACTGAAAAGCCCCCCGACCACCTTCTTGATCATGCGTGCGGCTGGCGTGACCAAAGGCTCGGAACGCCCCAACACCGTCAAAGTGGGCAAGATCACGATGAAGCAAATTCGTGAAATTGGCGAAGTGAAACGCAGTGATATGAACACCCAAGATATGGACGCGATCGCGCGTCAAATCGCTGGGACTGCCCGCAACATGGGAATCGATGTCGTTGAATAGTCGGTTGGTTTCAAACGCTTTTATCATTTAGATCATGTGGGAGGGCGCAGCGCGCCCGCAAAACCACTAGAGAAAGCACTCACTATGCCAGACCATGGTAAACGTTACCAAACCGTCGCCAAGACCATTGACGCGGAAAAATCTTACAGTATTCAAGAAGCGGTCGAACTTGCGAAAAGCGCGGCAACCGCTAAGTTTGATGAAACCGTCGAATTGCACTTCCGTTTGGGGATCGATCCCCGTCACAGCGATCAGCAGGTACGTAGCACCGTGCTGTTGCCGCACGGCTTAGGCAAAGCCGTCCGCGTTTTGGTCTTTGCTGAAGGTGAAGAAGCGCGCGCTGCCGAAGCCGCTGGCGCTGATATCATCGCGGGGGATGAAGTGATCGCCCGTATTCAGAAAGACAACTGGATGGAATTTGATGCTTCGCTCGCCGTCGCCGGCATGATGGCGAAGGTCAGCCGCATCGGTCGTATCCTCGGTCCCCGTGGTTTGATGCCCAACCCCAAAGCCGGTACCGTCGTCGAAGCGGGTGATCTCGCCCGTGCCGTGCGCGAACTGAAGGCGGGTCGTGTCGAATTCCGTAATGATAAGACCGGCAACTTGCATGTCGCTTTTGGCAAAGCCAGCTTTGATGCTACCCTCTTGAAAGAAAACGCGGTCGCGATTTATGAAGCGGTCAACCGTGTGAAGCCAACAGGCGTCAAGGGTGTATATATCAAGCGTGCGGTGTTGTGTTCCACGATGGGTCCCGCGCTTCGGCTTGACCTGAGCAGCTTCAACGCGCCCGCCCCGGTGTACGCCGACGACGAATAAGCGCCCCCATCCCTAGACTTTGAATTTTAAGACGCCCGCCTTTGTCCAGCGGGCGTTTTTGATTCTGTTGAAGAAGTCGGGCACCCCGTTGGGTGTTGTGTACACTTCGTGTCGCTACAACGCACGGCGCTGTAGGGACGCGCAACGGCATTTTGTTGAAAAACACGGGCAACCACATTGGGTTGCCCCTACGAGACCCAATGGGGTCGCCCGCCGATTCAAACCCTTTTTTCAACAGAATCGGGTGCATTTCACTTTAGTGCAAAATATGCT
>JBBRTY010000367.1:0-3857 GCA_038248285.1 Aggregatilineales bacterium | reverse complement strand
GGAGAAGGGGAGAAACGCAGTAGAAAGTCCCTCGCCCCGCCGCTTCGCTTATGGAGAGGGATTGCCGCTTCGCTTTGGGTGAGGGGTGTGTAGTTACTGACTTTGTTTTAACTACGAATAAAACTGACATTTCCCTTACGGGGATTATGGTAAGCCTGATGATTCGTTGAGCCATTTTTTCCCTTGTCACGCCGTAAAATAACCTCTGTAGATCAGGGAGTTCAATATGGCTATACGTGACGTTAGCGAAAAATTCGCAGATTCAATCCTCGGCAAACGCTTGCCGAGTACCGATATTTCTCATCAAACCGCGCCTAACTTTGTCGCGTTGGCGGTTCTCGCCAGTGATGCGATGTCCTCGGTGGCATATGCCACCGAAGAAATCTTGATCATTCTCAATACGGCTGCCATCGGCACGTTTGTGTTTCTTGGGTTTCAGGGTAATGCCATTTCGATCCCCGTCGCCTTGGGGATCGCCGCTTTAATCGCTATTGTGACCATCTCCTATCGCCAAACGATTTTCTCGAACCCAGCAGGTGGCGGCGGGTATCGTGTGGCAAAGGAAAACTTGGGCGAAGAATTGGCACAGGTGACGGGGGCGGCATTGCTCACCGATTACATTTTGACGGTCGCGGTCAGTATCAGCGCGGGGGTCGCTAATGTCGTCAGTGTGGTGCCGGGTTTAGCCCCTTTGCGGGTGGAGATCACGATCTCGATCATCGCCTTCATGACGTTGATGAATTTGCGCGGTGTGAAAGAAAGCGCGCGTTTGTTCTCGATACCCACGTATTTCTTTCTCGTGAGCATGGGCGGCATGTTGCTCTTCGGGTTCTTCAAAATGGCGACCGGCACCTTGGGTGTTGTCACTGGTGTGGAAGCCATCCAACACAATGTTTTAGAGCCGATCACGTTGCTGCTGCTGCTCCGCGCTTTTTCGTCGGGCTGTACGGCGCTCACAGGAATCGAAGCGATCTCCAACGATACCCAATTGTTCCGCCAACCGCGCGCCAAGAACGCGGCGAATACGCTGGTCGTGATGGCGGTCATCTTGATCACCTTCTTCCTGAGCATCACGGTGCTGGCGAATGCCATTCAAGCCATCCCCTCGCATCACGAGACAATCATCAGCCAACTGGCGCGCACCGTCTATGGGAGCGAGGGCGTAGGGGGTATCTTCTACATTTTGACCATTATCGGCGCGTTCGCCGTGTTGTTCATGGCTGCCAATACCCCGTTTGCGGATTTCCCTCAACTTGCCGCCCTGCATAGTGGGGATGGTTTCTTGCCGCGCCAATTGACCTATCGCGGTCGGCGCTTGGTGTATACGTGGGGCGTGCTGACGTTGGCTTTTAGCTCTATTGTCCTCGTCATCATCACCGGGGCGATTGTCACCAATCTGATCCCGTTGTATGCGATTGGCGTGTTCTTGGGCTTCACTATCAGCCAATCGGGGATGACACGGCGCTTTTGGCGGTCGGGACATTTGAAACCGGGTGAAGTCGCTTATGGGCTGGAGACGCAGATCACGTACGACAAGCATTGGCTGTTCAAGATCGCGATTTCGGGGGTCGGTGCTGCCGTGACCTTCATCGTGATGATCGTCTTCATCATCACCAAGTTCACCAGCGGGGCATGGTTCATCGTATTGCTCATCCCGTTCTTGGTGTGGGTGTTCTTTAACATTCATCGTCATTACAAAGAGACAGCGGCACGCCTCCACTTGGACAATACCCCGAAGTTTGATCAAAAGCCGGTGGCGTTTGATCCGGTATTGCACAAAGAAGTGGCGATCTACTTCTGCGATACGTGGTCGAAGTTGTCAGTGTCGGTGGTCGGGGCGATTTTGAAGCGGGGTCTGCCCGTGCGCATCATTCACATTAACGTGGATGAGCGCCGCGCCAAAGCTTTCGAGAAACGCAGTCGCGAAATCTTGGCGCTCAATGGCTGGGATGCCGGTATCACGCTGGTGATCGATGACCAATATCGCGATCTCTATCGTAGTGTGGCGACGACGATGCGGGGGATGCGCGCCGAATACCCCAATGTTCACTTTGAAATTTACATTGGTGCGTTGCGTACTCACTTCCCGTTCACGCTGCTGCACATGTCTACGGATCGTTTCCTGCGTGATGCCTTGATGGAGGCTGATGATGTGTCTTTGAACATCAAGCAGGTTGATATCGATCAACTGCCGTTGCCCTCCGGCTTTAAGGTGACGTTTGAACATTCGACTCAGGAACATCACGAGCATGAAGCACAGATAGAAGAAGCTTTGGCGCATAAGGTGTCCTAGCCAGCGCCAACAATAGCATCTTGCACGGGAAGGCGTGGTCATCAGTTTGCGACCACGCCTTCCCGTGTAATTTTTATTCGGGCAGTTGGGCATATTTTCGTCGCTGGCAACCGGTTTAATCCAATGCCACGAAACGATAGCCGACGCCCGGTTCATTGAGGATGTAGCGGATATTGTGTTCGGGGTTTTCGCGCAATTTTTTGCGAATCTGATTGATGAATACCCGCACATAATGATCCATTTCGTTGTTTTCTGTGCCCCAAATTTCGGTCAAGATAGCGCGGTGGGTCATCACCTTGCCGGGATGCGTTGCCAGCAAGCGCAGCAGATCGTACTCTTTGGGGGTGAGATGCACTTCCTCACCCGCCACCTCCACCACACGATTGATTAAATTGATATGGAGCGCGCCCACGCGGATCTCTGCCCGCAAGGTCGCGCCGGGGTCGCTGGGGATGCGCCGGCGCACGGCTTGGATGCGGGCGTGCAGTTCTTCCATGCCAAAGGGCTTGGTAAGGTAATCATCCGCCCCAGCATTGAGCGCAGCGACTTTGGTTTTTTCTTCATCGCGGATCGACAACATGATGACGGGGGTAGTGGACCATTCGCGCAAGCGGCGGCAGACCTCAATGCCATCAAGCGGGGTGCCCAACGCAATATCGAGGATGATCATATCGGGTTGCATTTGTGCCGCCATGACCAATGCTTCGGTATCGGTGGCGGCGGTGCTGACCTCATAGCCATACCCCAGCAAGCCGATTTTGAGCTGTTTTAAGATTTGGGGTTCGTCATCCACGACCAATACTTTGATCTTCATTTGGGGTTAGCCTCTGTTGTGCTAGACGAAAAGGTGGGCAGGGCGATGATAAAAGTCACGCCACCGCCGGGGGTGTCTTCGACGCGCAATTGCCCCTGATGCGCCTCGACAATACCGTTGGCAATTGCCAACCCCAAGCCTATTTTACCGCCCTTGCCGTGATAAAACGGTTCCATGATGCGTTGACGTTCGTCGTCGACGATGTTTTCGCCATGATTGATGACGCACAATTGGGCTTCTGTAGCCCCCGCCATTTGTCCCCGTAGGATGATCTGGGTAGCGGCAGGTTCATAACGCAGGGCATTGTCGATGAGATTCATCAGGACTTGCAATAGCAAACCGTAATCAAACGAGACCAAGGGCAGATCGGGCGGAAAGTCGAGGCGAATCCGCCCCTGTTGCGTCCGCTGGAAACTGCGGGCGGTGGCATCCCCCGCAACTTCTTCGAGCGAGTTGGGTTCACTGTGCAGGGTCATTGCCCCCGCCCGCAAGCGTGACATATCCAACAAATTGCCGACCAGTCCGTCTAGCGTATCCGCCTCTTGCTCAATCGTGTGGGCAGCTTCGCGACGGTCGGCAGTGCTGAGGGTGTCCCCCAAACGGCTGAGGTTGCTCGCGGAAGTTTTGATGATCGTGATCGGTGTGCGCAGATCATGGGAAACGGCGTGTAGCAAAGCGGTCTTGAGGCGATCGGCTTGCTCGAACTGTTCGCTTTTGCGGGCGCGCTCAGTCAAGTCGATGCGTTGTAAG
>JBBRTY010000366.1:0-3905 GCA_038248285.1 Aggregatilineales bacterium | reverse complement strand
CCGCACAGTCCATTATGGCTCATGAAGCGTCGTAGGGTCTCACTTCTGCGCGTCCGTCGCAGCGAACAAAAAGAATGCGGTCTCTAAAACACCGTCCTAATCTATCTTGACCTCATTAGAAATTTAGATGCAATTGCCCTGGGGTTTTAGGCAGTAGCGTATCTGCTCACGCCGCGTTAGGATTATGGGTACGAAACCAAATCTAAACAAATGGGGTGATCACAATGAACCGCCGCGAAAAGTTTTTTCGTTTACCAATAGGTATTATTTTCTTCATGGCGCTGATCACTGCCGCTGGTGTGAACGCCCTAAACAATCCCACAACACCGCTATTGCTCCCAAATAACGTTGCCGACACCCCTATGCCCACTCCCGAGGGAGAGTATGAGCTATACACCGTGCGATCTGGCGATACCTTAGGGGGCATTGCCTACCGTTTTGGCACGACAGTACGCGCCATCTCACAAGCCAATCAAATCACGAACTATGATCTGATTATTGCTGGTGACCATCTCTATATCCCTCTATCCGTCGGATCAAGCGCCAATACATCCTCCATCGAGGAAACCGCCACCCCGTTACCGACACCCATTGCCGAACCGACCGACGGCACCCCAGTGGCAGAAGTCACAAGCGAGGCGATTGACGTAACTGCCCAAATAGCGTCCGAAGCATCCCTAACACCAACCCCAACATTGACCCCAACGCCACCACCAGAGCCATTGCAGTTTGGTCTGGAAGCCTTCATGACCGCAAACTCTGCCGTCGCTGATACGGCGCTTGCCGTTTCGGTCAATGCCCAATGGGTAAAATTGCGCGTCAATTGGAGTGCTATTGAAGCTATACCTTCTCAGTTTGACTATGCGAACCTTGATGCCATCATCGCCGCTATTGAAGATCGCGATCTACGCATTCTGCTGACGGTCGCCAGCGCCCCCGGCTGGACACGCACCATTCAGGAAGAAAATGGTCCACCAGATGACTACTCACTCTTCGCCACATTTTTGACCGACCTCTCAACCCGCTATCTAGGACGAATCGCTGCCTATGAAATTTGGAATGAACCCAATCTGCGACGCGAGTGGAACAGTAGCGTTCACCCCATTGGGGCAGCATCCTATACTGAACTTTTGCGGAGCGCCTACACCGCCATTAAATCTGTGGATGCCTCTACTTCCGTTATCAGCGCCGGTCTTGCGCCCACCGGAATTGACGATGGCTTCAACGCCGTCAACGACCGCCGTTTCTTCACTGAATTTCTCGCGCTCGGCGGTCAAAACTTTGTCGATGGTTTTGGGCTGCACCTCTACGGGTTTGGCAACCCGCCTGATTTCCCATGCTGTGATGCGCCTATCGGGGTCGATTCCCACTTTGGCGACATCAGTTTTTATTTCACCCCCATGTTCAACCAATATCGTGATTTGGCGCAAACCGCAGCCACACCCCGTCCCTTTTGGATCACTGCATCGGGTTGGGGGGTCGCCATTCCCCATGAGGAAGTCCCTCGAAATGTCGCTTACATCGACTATAATACCCTCGAAGAACAGGCAGCATTCACGCTGACAGCCCTCAATATTGCGCAATCCAGTGGCATTGTCCGCGTGATGATCCTCAGCAACCTTAATGGTTGTCTCGCTGAACCTATCAGCGTCGAAATGTGCTATACCAGTATCATCGCGCCCGACAATGCTCCGCGTCCAGTATTTGATGCCTTGCGCGCCAGAATCAGCCCTCCTTAAGAGATGGTTTCCTAAGGTACGCAAGGATTTCGCAAGAATTGTGTAAGAAGATGATGGATTGAAAACGCACAAGGTGGTGCGCTCATTCAAAGGATGAAGGTTGATGTCGGAAATCACGCAAACACGCATCGGTCGCTATGAAATTCGCGAACGCATCGGCGCTGGTGGTACCGCGCGTGTTTACAAAGCTTGGGACTCGAACCTGGAGCGCATGGTCGCGTTAAAAATCCTCTACGAACACCTCGCCGAGGACACCACCTTCAAAGAGCGCTTTGAACGCGAAGCCAAGCTGATCGCGGGCTTTAATCATCCCAATATCGTCCAAGTGTATGATTTCAATACCTACGTGCGGGATGACATCCCTTTTTACTACATGGTCATGTCCTATATCCCGGGGCGCACCCTGCGGGAAGAATTAGAAGAACTGCAAAAGCAGGGCAAATCACTTCCATTTGACCGTATCTTGCAAATCATGATCAACCTCACCGATGCCCTCGGCTATGCCCATCAGCGCGACATGGTTCATCGCGATGTGAAACCCGGGAATATTATCTTCCGTGAGGATGGTCAAGCCGTCTTAACAGATTTCGGCATCGCCCGCATGACCCGCAGCGAACGCATGACTCAACAAGGCATGACCAGCGGCACGCCCCTGTATATGTCTCCCGAACAAGCCAATGGCGAACCGGGTGATGCCCGCAGTGATCTCTACTCGCTCGCCATCATCCTTTTTGAGATGCTTGTCGGGCAACCCCCCTTTCGCGAAGACAACAACCTGTCCGTGATGCTAAAACACCTGGCTACCCCAATCCCTCGTCTGGACTCGTTTAAGGACCTCAACGCCCCCAAACTAGAGTTGTTTGTTCAGCGGGCACTTGCCAAAAATCCCAATGCCCGTTTTGAATCGGCTGACGTGTTTGCCAAAGCCCTTAAACTCGCATTGGACAGCGCCACCCCATTAAAAACCTATGATGACGCCACCCAACTCTTGCTCTCCAGCCAACGTATCCCCGTTGCCCAGCTCCCACCAAACAACGGCAATGCCGCTGTACAAACGTCAATCGCGCTGGAAGTCCCAAAGCGCTCCACTAATACCTTATGGCTGGCTATCGGGCTATCGGCGCTCATTATCGGCATCATCGCCATTGGCATCTTTAATCTAGTGAATGCCCCAGCCCCCGTCTCGACCTCGGACATCGACGACCTGCCTAGCATTACCGGCGAAATCTACTTCAATTCAGACTTTGATCCAGACGAGCCAACCAATATTTTCTGGTCACAAGAAGAAATCGGTCTTTTTTCCACCCGCATCACACCAGAAGGCTTCTATAGCCTCGAAAACCAAGCCGCCAACACCGCTGACACCAGCATCTTCCAAGCCAAAACCCTCTATAACAACGTCTCTATTTCGATGGATGCTAAATTGTTAGAGGGTAGCCAGCGCGCCAGCGCTTATGGCATCGTTTTCCGTTATCAAGATGATGATAACTATAATGTTTTCGCGGCAGATGGCGTCGGGCGCTATAGTATTTGGCGGCGTGAAGATGCTATTTGGACGGAATTGCGCGGTATTGCCGACGAAGCATGGACGATGGACGATGCTGTCAACCCTATCGGCGAGACCAACCGTTTGTCTATCACCATTCTGGATGACAATTTCACAGCTTATGTCAACAATAAAGTGGTCGTTCGTTTATCAGACGCCACCTTCCTCAATGGGCGCATTGGGCTATATATTGCGACTGGGGATGGCTCAGCCATTGTCACCATTGACAAATTCCGCATTTTTTCCAGTTCCAGCGTCCCCTCAATGACCGGCTCATCCGGGTAATAAACGGGGGCGACTCCCTAAAAATCCGTGCCGCTTCAGCGCTTGCGGAGTGTCACGATAGCCAGCCGACGATGACGACAATATACAGCGGAATCAAGCCACCGACCGACAAAAATGCCAGTATCGCCAACAAAACGGTGACTCCATCCATTGCCGGTGCCGCCGACTGCGGTCGATACTGTTGGCTTTGATTGATTGGGACATTCATCTGGCTGGTACTGCCACCAAAAGGCGCACCCCCAAAAGGCGGACGTTGCTGCGGATTCTGCAAGGTTTGTGGGTTTTGTGGGGCATACGCTGACGGCGGCGCGTTGGGAGCCAAGCCATAGCGTTGT
>JBBRTY010000365.1:0-3955 GCA_038248285.1 Aggregatilineales bacterium | reverse complement strand
GTTGGCAACAAAAAACAAACCTGCCCTATTGTGGTTAGGTGCCCGCAACGGAGATCGTTGTAGGGGCGGATTAGGCGCTTGTCAAATGTTATCAACTCACATTGTCCCCGCGCCGAATATCCGCCCTTTGCCTCCAACGGTCATTTCTCCCTTTATTACCGACCGTTTTTCAGCCTGAGCAGTTACGAATAAACCTTTAACTGACGCCCAAGACCCATATGGACTGCCCGTTTCCTTATACTATCCTCCGCTTTCGGTTCAGCCGCCGTCCGCAGCCGGATTCGGCACATTGGTCGGCACAATGACAGGTGCCGTGTTCTCGGTCAAATTCATGCCCGCAATCGGCAGCACATAGGTGGTCGTCGCTGTTGGGGGTGCGGCATTGGTGGGCACGACAATCGGGGCGGTATTCTCGCTTAAGTTCATGCCCGCAATGGGCAACACAAATTCGGATGAAGTCCCCGGCGCGACATTGGTGGGCACGGCAATCGGGGCGGTATTCTCGCTTAAGTTCATGCCCGCAATCGGCAGCACAAAATCGGATGAAGTTGCAGCTGTGGGGGCGGCGTTCACAACCGCTGCTTGGACGGGTGCCACCGCGCCGTCTGCCATTTCTTGGGCTTGAAGCGAGTGCAGATAGATGATGATGTGATCGATCTCGGCATCTGCCAGCATGGGATTACCACCGCGTGCGGGCATGGCGACGCCAGAGGTATTGACGGGGTCAAACGGCGTCCGTCCATTGATGATCACCGCCCGAATCTCCTCAGTGCTGGCGGTAAGCGCAAATTCGCCCATCACCAAATCCTTGCCCAAGCTCTGCACCCCGCGCGCATCAACGCCATGACAGGCGACACAAATCGATTGAAATGCCGACTGCCCCGCCTCGACCTGTACCGGATCAAAATTAGACACAGTTTGCGCAACAGGATCAGCGGCGACGGGCGGCACCTCCGTCGCGGTGGGGACGATTGCCACTTCGATGGGCACCGTTGTGAGATAAGCAGTTGGGGCAATGTTCGGGACGACTTGCCCATTCGCGATGGCGGGGATCAGGATCAGGAGTCCCAACGCGATCACGACCAAGAGTCCGGGCAAAATAAAATAATCAGTGCGATTGATGCGGTTCATAGATACGCCTCTACAGGGATAGTGGTCAATTTGGGTTTGGAAGATACCTACATTATCGCTGTGGACGGGGCTGCTTCAAAGTGATTAACGTCACGGTTTATCCATGATGCGTATCTCTGTTACAGAAAGGGATATGCCGCTAGGATAGACATATCACTCCAAAAAAACATAAACATGTGCCAAAAAGGGACAGAAAAATAATGCAAAGACGTGAATTTCTTAAAGTTGTTGGTGCAGGTGCCGGCGTCGTTGGTTTAGGCGGTGTTGTGGCAAAAGCGCAAGAAGCGACCCCCGAACCCACCATGACGGACACGCACAACATGGACATGACGACCGTTGACATGGGGTCGGTCGATGCGATGGATGCCCATCATCAGGCGGGTATCGAAACCTATCTCGCCCAAATCGGTGGCGAGCCGAATTATTGGCGCGCGCCGCTAGAATACGAACTGGACGGCGATGTGAAGGTCTTCCATCTCACCTGCCAAGAAATTGATTGGGAACCTATCCCCGGCATGGTGGTACCGGCAATGGCGTATAATGGCATGGTGCCCGGTCCCGAAATTCGCGTTACCGAAGGGGATCGCATCCGCGTGTTGTGTACCAACGAAATGCCGAGCCAAAGCACTGCCATCCACTGGCACGGCGTGTTTGTGCCCAATGCCATGGACGGCGTACCCTTCATCACCCAACCGCTCATCAAGCCGGGCGAGACCTTCACCTACGAGTTCACCGTCCGCGTCGGCAATGCCGGGTCGCACATGTACCACTCGCATCACAACGCCGCCGAACAAGTCACGCGCGGCTTGATGGGGGCATTCGTCATCGAAGCTGCCGACAAGACCAACGAACCGGTCGTCACTGCCGACTACACCATGATTTTGAATGACTCGGCGATGGGCTACACCCTCAACGGACGTTCCTTCCCGCACACCCAACCAATCTCCGTCACACTGGGGGACAAGATTCGGGTGCGCTATATGAATGAAGGCTTGATGATCCACCCCATGCACTTACACGGAATGCCCCAACTGGTATACGCCAAAGATGGTTGGAAGTTGCCCGTGCCGTATCTGTGCGATACCGTCAACATCGCCCCCGGCGAACGCTATGATGTGATCATCGATTGTACCGAACCGGGTATTTGGGCATACCATTGCCACATCCTGACCCACGCCGAATCGCGCGATGGCATGTTGGGCATGGTCACGGTGTTGATCGTCAACCAAGCGTAAAGAAAAGAGGGGAAGCAGGGGTTAGAGAGTAAAAGCGGGCGGTAGGGGTTAGGAAACGATGCGCGTGCGTCTCATCCGCCCCTACAACGATACGCCGTTGCGGGACAATCTTTTTTTGCTAACCCCCAAATCCTAATCCCTGCCCTACCGCCTCTTCCCTTAAATTATGCAATGTTCACAATTTCAAGCATCTTCGCTCTATAATTTCCCCGCTAACCTAGGGGGTGCATTTGGGCATTACGCCTAAACGTGAAACTGGCATGTAATTTTCACGCCTTTTCAGTTGCGTCCTTCACAATTTGAGCTACACTTAGATTTCGTTACAGTCCCCCACTGTGACTATATATTTGTTTGTGACAAGAGGATTGAGTCCACATGCGTAAGTTTTTCCACCCATTGTTCCTATCTATTGTGTTGCTTCTTAGCCTTGCGTTTGGTCTTAGCACCAGCGCGCAAAGTGATGGCAGCATCGCCGTCTTGCTGCCGGACAGCGCCTCGTCTGCCCGTTGGGAAGCCGATGATCGCCGTTTCTTGTCCGCCGCGTTTGATGCCGCTGGCGTGGACTATTCCATCGTCAACGCCGAAGGCGACGCCCGTACTCAATTGACCCAAGCCGAACAAGCGATCACCAATGGTGCCCGCGTCCTGTTGATGGTCAACCTCGACAGCGCTTCCGGCGCTGCCATCATCGAACTCGCTCGTGCCAACGATGTCAAGATCATCGATTATGACCGTTTGACCATCGAAGGTGCCGGCGCGGACTTCTATGTCTCGTTTGATAATGAATCGGTCGGTCGTTTGCAAGGTGAAGGCATTGTCGCGGCAGTCGCAGCGGCAGGCTTGGAAGCTCCGGTACAGGTCGCCGTCTTGAACGGTTCCCCCACCGACAACAACGCCACCCTCTTTAAGAATGGCTACGAAAGCGTCATCGCCCCGATCATCGACTCCGGTGACTGGGTGCGCGTCGCCGATCAAAGCGTGCCCGATTGGGACAATCAACAAGCGCTGGTCATCTTTGAACAAATGTTGACCGCCGCCAATGGCGAAATCGACGCCGCTGTTGCCGCCAATGACGGCTTGGCAGGTTCGGTCATCGCCGCCTTGCAAAATCAAGGGCTGCCCTTCATCCCCGTCACCGGTCAAGACGCCACCGTCGGCGGCATCCAAAACATCCTCGCGGGTCGTCAGTCGATGACCGTCTACAAGGCGATCAAAGCCCAAGCCGAAGCCGCCGCCGCGTTGGCGATTGCTTTGCTCAATGGCGAAGACACCTCGGCGTGGGTCACTGGCACCGTCAACAACGGCACCAGCGATGTCCCCTCGATCTTGTTGGTGCCCGTGGCTGTCACCGCTGACAACATCGCCGAAACCGTGATTGCTGATGGCTTCCGCACTTGGGAAGAAATTTGCATCGGTGAATTTGCTGAATTCTGCCCCGCCGATGCCATGAGCATGGACATGATGGAAGGCGGCAGCATCGCCGTCTTGCTGCCGGACAGCGCCTCGTCTGCCCGTTGGGAAGCCGATGATCGCCGTTTCTTGTCCGCCGCGTTTGATGCCGCTGGCGTGGACTATTCCATCGTCAACGC
>JBBRTY010000364.1:0-3959 GCA_038248285.1 Aggregatilineales bacterium | reverse complement strand
GTGGAGCGCGGCACAAGTGCCGACGACGATCAAGGTTCAGCGACCCGTGAAGGTTTTTCCAAAACGGACCGCCGTTAGTTCCGGGGGACACCCGGCAAGTAGCTCGTGAAAGCGAGAATCGTGATCGCTTGCTGTCAGTGACGCGGCTATTTGGAGCCGAAAGGCTCGCCAGAGACACGGCTCCACAAGAAGCCGCGCCGCTTTAGCGGTTGCGGAGTGTCACGTCCTATCCTTCAGCGCGGATTGCCAACGCTAGGCGAAGGGGCAAATGGGCGTCCACCAGAAAATTCATGGCGAAAGCGAATAGACACGTTTAACTTCAATCATTCCAGAGCCTTATATGCTTCCGCTTTGAGTGTCATCATAAACTGATTGACATGGCTTGCTTCATCCAACTCTGCTATTTCTTCTGGTATTAGGGCATCGTTGCGGTTGGCATCTAGTAAATAGCGCAATCTTTGTTGCGCAATGTCCGACGCACGAAACTCAATAATCTGTTGGGGTGTGGGTGACGATAGCAAAAACTCCATCACTTCATCTTGAATACTAGTAGGTGGTGCAAAGTCTGTCATATGTCACCCTCCGTGATGGATAATTCCAGCTTCATTTTACCACTGAAAAGGACAAGCCCCTGCCCGAAGAAATATACAAAGCACCCCCTTTACACAATCTTAAAACGGGTGTATCTTATGTTTTCAGATGTGCCCCGCGCATGTCGATTTTACTGTTCAATTAGCCGAACGAGACCATGAACGAGAGTTCCAGTAATCCTCCGGAACAGCCGTCACCTAGGGGCGGCGAAACGTTTAGGCGCTAAATTCCCCCTTTTGTTTCCATTGCGGGGATCGGCGCTGATGTTTTCGCCGTCCCCAGTGTAACGCCTGTTCCACAACGACAGTTTTGTCCAGCATCTCCTTTACGTGAGGGGATTTATTTCATTTTCATGGCGGTTGCGTCCCATCCTCGGATTGCGCCACTATGGGCTGTTCTGTTTGTTTTGGAAAGGGTGTCCCATGTACAACGATCTCCTGCTCAATAGCCTGCTCCCCACCGATGACGCCGAAGTTGACGCCGAAATTCAAGGGTTGATCGACGAAATTGAAGAACTTGAAAATCTGCTCAGCCCCGAAGCCCAAAACCTGATCCGCAATCTGCGTCCGCTGATCGTCACCGATGATGTCTACGAAGATATGGAAGAACATTATTCCTTTGGCGACCGCGCTGCCGACCGCATCTCCTCGTTTGCGGGAAGCTGGAAATTCATCCTCGGTTTCATGGGGTTGATGGCTTGCTGGATCGCGCTGAATGTGTCTTTGGGTCCCAACGCCTTCGACACCTTCCCGTTCATCCTGCTCAATTTGGCGCTCAGCACCTTGGCGGCACTGCAAGCCCCGGTCATCTTGATGTCGCAAAATCGTCAATCCAAGAAAGACCGCGCCGTCGCCGACAACGATTATCATGTCAACCTGAAGAACGAAATCGAAATCGCCGACTTGCACCGCAAGATCGACGCGCTTGCCGAGGGCATGACGGTGCAGACCAAGCTCGTCAACGCGCTGGTGGATGCCCGCCGCAAAGAATTGAGCGCCACCGTCCGCTTGATGGACGCCGCCCGCCGCGACGGCGGCACGATGTCGGGGCGCTGAGCGTATCATGACAGCACGGGCGCTCAACAATTCCCAAATTGCCCGCGCGGCGGTGGTCGTCGTCTTGGGCTTTCTCGCCAGCGGCGTCCTCGGTTTGGTGCGGACGTGGATTTTCTCGGTCACGTTCGGTGCCAGCGAGTCGCTGGACGCCTTCTATGCCGCCCAACGCCTGCCCGAAACACTGTTTGTGTTGGTGGCAGGGGGGGCGCTCGGTTCGTCGTTCATCCCCGTCTTTGAGCGCTTCCTTGCGCGCGGGGATGACGCGGGGGCGTGGCGGCTGGCGAGCGCCGTCTTAAGTTGCGTCGGCGTGATCGGCACCGTGCTGGCATTAGTTTTGGGGCTATTGGCACCCGTATTGGTGCCGCCCCTCTTGGAACCGCAAGCGACGCCCGAAGTCCATGCCCTGACGACGCAGCTCACCCAAATCATGCTGATCACAGTGGCGATCTTCGGCATCAGTGGCTTGCTGATGGGTATTTTGAACGCGCAACGTTTGTTCTTGCTGCCCGCGCTGGCATTGAGCATGAACAATATCGGGCAAATCTTTGGGGCAATTGTCCTCACGCGCGTCCTTTCGCCCGATGGCACCCCCAATGTGATCGGGCTGGCATGGGGGGCGGTCTTGGGCGCGCTGTTTCATCTGCTGATCCAACTGCCGGGCTTGGCGCGCGTCGGTGCCCGCTTGCGGGTGCTGCCCGATCCCCGTATCGCGGGCGTGCGCGAGGTGCTGGTGTTGATGGCACCGCGCATTTTGGGCTTGGCGATTGTGCAGATCAACTTCATCGTCAATGTCAATCTGACGTCAGGCATGGTCGATGGCAGCCGCACGGCGCTGATCACCGCCTGGACGCTGATGTTCTTCTTGCTAGGCGTGATCGGGCAGAGCGTCGGCGCGGCGCTCTTCCCGACGCTGGCGGCGCTAGTGGCGCAGGGGGACATGGACGGCTATAAAGCGCGGCTGTCTGGGGCGATGCGCAGTGTGTTGTTCCTCAGCTTTCCGTCGATGATCGGCGTGTGGTTGTTGGGGACGGTCGGCATCGATTTGATCTTCGGCTATGACCAATGGACGGAAACGGCGACGCTGGCGACGGCTTCGGCGTTGGCGTGGTTCGCGCTCGGCATCCCCGGTCATGGCTTGCTAGAAATCTTGTCACGGGCGTTTTATGCGCTCAGCGACACCCGCACCCCCGTCTTGATCGGCATCGGGGCGATGGTCGCCAATATCGCGCTCAGCCTGATCTTCATCCGCGTGATCGGCGACCCGACCAGTTTGGTCAATGGTGCCTTTGTCGGCTTGGCGTTGGCAAATTCGCTCACTACGCTGATCGAGGCGGGGGTGTTGTGGTGGCTGTTGCGCCGCCGACTCGGTAGTCTACACGACCGCGCTATTATGATCGGGGCGGGGCGAGCGCTCATCGCCGCTATCGGCATGGGCATTGCCGTACAACTGGTGATCACGCTGATCAGCGGGGCGAACGGCTGGATCATGGTGCTGGTCGGCGCGGGGGTGGGCGTGATCGTCTTTTTCGCGCTGGCAATCGTGTTGGGGGTCGAAGAAGCGCGCAGCATTCCGCGCGTGTTTTTACGGCGCTTTGGGGGGCGTTTTATAGCGCGCACGCGCTCGTGACCATCGCAGCGCGACCCCTGCCGGAAGGGGTGCTGCCGCGCCTGAAGATCGTGTTATGATGGGATCAGAAAGATGAGCGTACACAGAAAGAGATCACGGTGATCAGTTCAAAATTAGGTCGTCAAGTCATCCTCGAACGTGATGAGACGGGCATATACAGCGTGAGTTGCCCCAGTTTGCCCGGTTGCCATAGCCAAGGGGAAACGATTGACGATGCCCTCGTCAATATTCGTGAAGCCATCGAACTCTATCTTGAGGTCTTGGCGGAAGACGGTCAACCTATCCCTAACGATGATCTGGATCGGGTGCTGGTTATTGTATGAGCAAGTTGACCGTTATTTCTGGATTGGACTGCGTTAAAGCGCTTAAAAAAAATTGGTTTCAGGAATCGTCGCCAAAAAGGGCGTCACGTCGTCATGCGTCGCGATGATCCTTATGCTTTGGTGGTTGTGCCGGATCATGACACCCTTGCTCCGGGCACCTTACGAAAAATTATTCGGGATATAGGACTTACCGTTGATGAATTTATTGCCTTGGTAACTGCTCAGGCTGAAAAACGGTCGGTAATAAAGGGAGAAATGACCGTTGGCGGCAAATGGGTGGATATTTGGCGCGCGGACTTTCATGTTAACGAACGATTGACAAGCGCCTAATCCGCCCCTACATCCACGTTTCGAGGCGTATTT
>JBBRTY010000363.1:0-3975 GCA_038248285.1 Aggregatilineales bacterium | reverse complement strand
GTGATAACGGGTCAGGATGGGTATGTAGGGGCATGATATATCATGCCCCTACCGAGGATAAACCCATTGTGTGTGTTTGTGACCCTTTGTGGATATGGAGTACCATTTCATGGCGGTCTGCACGGGTAGGTGAATAAATACCGTCAAATAGGTTTTCCATACGTAAGCCCTGATCATGCGCGTGCGGGGCGATTTATGTTTTATGCTGTCGGCTACGCCCTTGCGGCTTCGCCGCACCGCCCCATCAGTGATCAGAAAGACCCCAGCAACGTCAGTTGCCTAGAAGGGGAACGCCACAAACTAACCGAAACCCGCTATTGTTGAAGCGAGTGTACGGAGCGAAGTTGTTGCGAACCAGGGCGCGCGCAAGGCCTCGATTGGGGTTCCAAGACCCCCCGCACAACACCCGCACACCATTAGAACCTAAGTTCTCTTTTCCGGCGTCGGGGGCAGGGCTATTATAGTCCGTCAAACACCATTCCCAAACATTGCCGCTCATGTCCAGCACACCATAGGGGGAGGCACCATTGGGGAACATGCCGACGGCGCTGGTCATGCCGATGCCGGAGGCAGCCGTATTGCCCTTGGTCGGGTCAAAAGTATCGCCATAGGGGTAGCTGCGCCCATCGCGCCCGCGCGCCGCTTTTTCCCATTCAAATTCTGTCGGTAGCCGCACCGCCCACGTTCCGATCTGGTCAAGGTCGGTGCCGCCCCCCAAGCGCCATGACCACCAGCGGCAGAAGGCGATGGCGTCGTACCACGAGACTCGTTCGCGGGGGTGGTTGGCGTGTTTGAAAGCCTGATCGCCGGGGGCGCGTTGGTGGTCGTGGCGTCTCTCCTCATCTGCTAAACCGTCCCACCAGCGCGCCGCCGCGAAGCCTTCCGGGTCGTCGATGAAGGTCTGAAACTGCGCATAGGTGATCGGTGTTTTGGCGATATGATAGGACGTCAAGCCCGCGTGCGTCCCGTTTTGATAGCTCCATGCGCCCTCGTCGGGGATCAGCACCCATTCGATCCGGGGCAGCAGGATGTTTTTGGCGCGCAGCACGCCCACGCCCGGACGCGGGTCGCCGCCGGGTAAATCGTTTAAGCGTCGCCCGCCTTCGGCAACCGCCAGCGGCGCGCGCCGGATGTCTGGGTCATCGGGGGGATAGCGCAGAGCATGGACGAGATCGTCAGCGCAGGGCACCCCGATCTCGGTGGCACAGCGATAGGCGAGGATAGGCTGGACGGGGGTCAGCCAACGGACGACGGCGCTGGCGTCGTTGTCCATGCCCGCCAACAGCAGGACGGTCTCTTCCCATCCGGTCGCGTTCCACCATGATGCGTCTGGGAAATAGTGGGCTGCATTGACCCCATTGGCGATGTCGTCCGCCATCCGGTGGGCGGCAAAATGCTCGCCCAACAGTTGGTGGGTGAAGCGAATTTGGTCGCCGCTCTCCACAATGCCGGCGCTGGCGGCGAGATAGAGCAGGTGGTCGGGGTCGTGCCCCGGTGCCGCCGCGCGCACGACGACTTGTGCCCACGCCGCCTCGACGAGCGTGCCTTGTTTGTCGGCGATCATGCGGTGCGCCAAAGCCGCCAACGCCTTGATCTGCTCGCTGGCGTCGATCCACGGCGGGCGAATGCGGGCGGCGGGGCGTCCGCGTTGCTCAAACAACAAGCGCACAAACTCGGCGAACAGGTCGGCGCGGTTGCGGGGGACTTCATTACGTTTCTTGAAGACGCCGATGATGATCGACAGCAAAAAGGGGTTGCTGGCTAACCCCAAAAGGTGGGGATAAGTGCCGCCGTCCTGTCGGAGTGTCGCCCGCATGGTGTTGTAGAGTCTATCGTCAGCGCCAGAGGTGCTGTGAAAAGCAGGGTGTCCACTTTTCAGGTCAGCGCCATGAAAGAAGTCGTCAAAACTGAGCTTTTGGGCTTCAAATTTGCGCCATAGCGGCTCCAGCACCGTCCCCGCCAAGCCCCAAAAGAGGCGTTCGCGGGCGTCGTCGGTCAATTTGTAGGCGTCCATGAATTGGCGAATGCGCAGCACATCGAGCGGCAGCACATCGACCCGTTGCAAATCGAGGTGGCGCTCGGTGTAATCGAGCTTGCGGCAGGTGATCAGCGCCCGCACTTGGGGGTGTTTCGCCAGCCATGCCTCCAATGCCGCGACGTTGGGCAGGGCGGTCTCGTTCAAACCATCCAGCAGCAGCACGACGCGGCGGGGCAGGTAGTCGTCCAAGCGCAACCCGCCGAAGTGCTGTTCGAGCAGGGTGGGGACTTCGCCCCCGGCAAAGCCGCCCAAGGGCACATACAGGGGTAAGGGTTCGCTCTCGTTGGCGGCGGCGGCTTCTGCCAGCGCGTAGGCAAAACGGCGCAGGGTGGTCGTTTTGCCGCTGCCCGGGTCGCCCACGATGGCGACGCGATCAAAGCGGGCGAGGGCTTCGGTCAGGCGCTCAAAGGTCTCGACGCGCACTTGGCGGGCATCATCATCGGGGCTGTGGCGCTTGTCCTCATGCACGGATGCCAACAACTCGTTCAGGTAGAGATCGATCTCGTCGACGTCGCTGAGGAGGGCGGCCACCTCGCGGATGGTGGCGCTGGCGGAGGTGTCAACATAGAGCCTGCCGAAGAACGAGTGATCTTTGGCGATCTGGCGCAGATAGGCGAGTTCCCGCTCACGGCGGGCGGTGGCGTTGACCGTGACCGGCACCCCTTTGTCGATTTGCTCGATCAAGCGGGCGAAGGCGCGCTCATAGGCGCTGGCGTCGATAAAGTCGGTGTAGGTGTAGCCCTGAATGATCAGGGGCAGTTGGCAATCAAGCGCCCGCGCCGGATAGACGGGTTTGTTGACGTGGGGGTCGGTGGCATAGAGCAACTCTTTTTGCACAAAACTGGGCAAGTCGCGGCGGTTGACATCGGGCGAGACCACGACCACGACCAGATCGCAATCATCAAGCTTGATCTGCAATTCGTGACTGAAAACGCTATCGGCATGAAGATGGGTGTCCATCCAAGCGTGCCAACCGTCTAGGGCGTTGAAGTGGTCGAAGAGCCAATGGGCGACGGTGCTGCCATCGCGCCACGCATAGGAGATGAAGATGCGGCGCTTGCCTTGTGCTTTGGCTTCGGTCCAGGTGTTGGGGCGATTATGGGGATCGGACGGGGGCATGGGCGTTCCTCATCGGCTTAGCGTCGGGTACGCCTATTATTATGCCGCAGAAGCGGGCGGGAAGGCAATAAGGATATGAGCGCGGGCAGGGCGGGTTTAGGCGTAGGGTTTAACGGCAAGGGTGCCGATCATCGGGGTCATGTCTTTAAGGTTGTGGGTGTAGAGGGGCACTTGTAGGCGATAGGCGATAGGCGAGGGCGGCGATCAGCGCATCGTTTAGCGTGGTGCTGTTGCTAAATCGTAGCCGCTTAATTTGTTCCATCGCCCAACGCTGATCAGCATCGGTCACGAAGAGAATTTCAAATCCGCCTAATAAATCCAAGCTCTCTGATTGGGCGCGTTTGTTTGGCACGCCAACCATGACTTCCATCCAACTAATCGAAGTGATTGAGAAACGCTGGTTGGAGTCAAACCATGTGATCGCGGGTTGATACCTGCGGAACAAGTGCATAATGAACGTTGAATCCACGATGGCGACAGTCATTCATCTGCTCCCCAATCCAAGTCGCGATTCTTTTGCTGATCTTTACGAATTTGCTTCACCCACTCTACAGCGTCTTCAATTTCGGGGTAAATTAGAAGTTCAATTGGCTCCATTGCATTGAGCATCGCGACGATCTCCGCTCCCGTTTTCCATTGGGTTGGTTTAGGTGTGTCGTCACGCATCGCTAACAACTTCATAACGAGTTCATCGCGCTCTTGAGGGCTTAGCGTTTCGACTTGTACAAGAATTTCTGCCACACTCATGACATTTCATCTCCATTTTAGTAATTATGCCGCAGAAGCGGGCGGGAAGGCAATGAGGATATGAGCGCGGG
>JBBRTY010000362.1:0-3985 GCA_038248285.1 Aggregatilineales bacterium | reverse complement strand
TACACTCACTTGAAATGCACCCCGCTGAGACGCTGAGACGACGGCTAAAGCCGTAAGGCGCTTCATCTACAGCCGCTGAAGCGGCGTAGCTTTCGCGGGCTAAAGCCCTACTTCTGTAATACAGCGTGACGGTGATATCGAGCGTGCCCTCGTCGGACGCCATCACGGTTGCCAACAAGGGCGCATCATCATTGGCATTGAGCGTCTCCAACAATTGCGCGCCGCCGTCCAAGACTTCGCCATGAGTGGCTTCGACGGTCGCGTCTGTCAAGCTGATCGTCGTCGTGCCGTCGTTGACCAGATCAATACCCAGTCCGACGACTTCGCCCGCCATGATCGCCTCTGGCAGCGGGCTTTGTAACCGAAACCGCAAGCGGGGCGGTGCCATCACCACCAAGTTGATGTTGAGGGTGTCGATCTTGGATTGATTGCCCGGCAACAGGTATTGAATCGTGATCGGCAGCGTATAAATGCCGCTTTTGGTGCTACCCGCCACGATAAATTCCTGTTGTAGCACCTTGTCCGTCCCGCTGGCGATGCTGCCCACGAAGAGCCGCCCGTCCGACCCTTGCGGCGCAAAGGTGGTCGAAGGCGTGGTACTGCTGCTGATGGACGAACCGGGGGCGGGGGTACCGCCACTGTCGGTCGTCTGCACCGTGCCAAAAGTCACCAAGACATCAAGGGCAGCGCCCCTGCCGACATTGTTGAGGACGGCGTTTAAGGTGAAGCGATCCCCCGGTTGGAGGCGTTCTACCCCCACATCATAGCTGTCGATCAGCAGCAGGGGCAACGGCGCACTGAGCTTGACAATCGGCACCGTCACGCTGGTTTGCGTCTCTTTGGCGGTGCCCTCTTGCAGATACGACAAGGTGAGCGATTGCCGTTGTGAGCCTTCGGCGGCGGTGCTGCTGACGATGAGCGCCAACCGCAAAATCTGCTGTTGGTTGGAATACAGATCGCCCACTGTGAACGAGTCGCCACGGGCATCGGGCAATAAAATCGTGTCCCCAGTGACGCGCAACACCACTTGCGTCGCGCTTTCGGTGCCGACATTGGCAATCGTCAGGGTGAGCAGCACCGGCGCGCCCGGTTCCGCCGCTTCTGGTTCAAAGGTGTAGGACTCGATCATCAGTTGCGCCGCCCGCGCTTCCGTCGTCACCGTGATCCCCACCGAAGCGTTGGTCGAATAGGCTTTGCCCTCGCTATCCGCATAGCTGATCGTGATGCCCAACGATGCCGCGCCCGCCGTGATGCTGTTGAGCGCCGACACCTGATAGCGGATACCGACGCTTGCGCCGGGCGGGATCTCGGTTATGTTAAGCGGCGCTTGCCCAAGGGCAGGGACGAACGAACTGCCCGCTGGTAGGGCAATGCTGACGCTGCGCGCCGCCCGTGTCCCCTGATTGGTGAGGGTAAACGCCAGCACAATCGTCGTGCCGGTCGTGATCTGATTTGGTGCGGCAGTCAAGCCATTGACGATCAACGCGGGTTCATTGACGCTCGGCAGCGGCGTGTTGGTCGGTACTGCGGTCGCCGTCGGGGGCGCGATGGCGTTCACGGTCAACCGTGATGAAGCGGACGCCGTGCCCCGCGCCGGATCGCTCACTTCGACAGTGTATTGACCGGGGCGCGTGTTTTCTGGCAGCAGAGCGGTCAAGGCATTGGCATTGACGAAGGTAGTCACCAACAGCCCGACATCAACCACGCGCACGACGGATTGCGCCGTGAAGTTACTGCCCAAGATCGAGATCGTCACTGCGGCTCCGGCGGTCACTTGCGACGGCTCCACCCGATCCACACACAGGATCGGTGCCAGCGTCGCGGGGGGCAGGGGTGTGAGGGTGGCGCTGGGGGTGTCGGTCAAGGTCGCGCTAGGGGTGGCGGTCGCCTCTTGCAGGATGCTTAAAGCGTTGGGCAGGGTGACGCGATTGCCCGCCGTATCCGTCAGCGTCACGTCATAGATACCGCTTGCCAGCCCCGCCGGAATCGCCAGATTCATCATGGCGTGATCGATCAAGGCGCTGGCGATTTGCCCCACACCGCTCAGATCGACCGTCATATCCGCAGTAAAACCCGCCCCATACAACACGGCGACCGTCGCTTGTCCGCTCGTCAATTGCCCCGGTTCGAGGCGATCAATCACGAGGGGGGACGTGGTTTCGGTCTGTGCCAGCGCCGTGCCGAGCGCCAGCACGGACAAGACAATCCCCATCAGCACGAGGAAAATACGATAAGGCATGGTGATCTTCATGTGGTTGGCTCGTTTAAAGGTTCGGTTATAGTTGGCTTGGGCACGCGGATCGGGCGGAGTTTGTCTTGCACGATGCGCCCATCTTGCAAACGGATCACGCGGTCGGCATAACGCGCCATGTCCGGATCATGCGTGACGATCAGCACGGTCTTGCCCTCTTGGGTACACAAGCGGCGCAACAAGCGCATGATGATCGTCCCTGTGGCACTGTCGAGCGCGCCCGTCGGTTCGTCGCCCACGATGATCGGCGGATCATTGTACAGCGCCCGCGCGATGGCGACGCGCTGCTGTTGCCCGCCCGATAGTTGGTTGGGGCGGTGATCCATGCGCTCGCCCATTTGCAACGCGCTGAGCAATGCCGCCGACCGTTGATAGCGGAAGGTCCGATCATGACGGGCGAAGGTGCCCACCAGCATCACATTTTCTTGCGCCGTCATGGTCGGCACCAGATAAAAGCCTTGAAAAATGAAGCCGATCATTTGCCCGCGCAGATGCGCCAACGTTTGTTGATCAATGCGATCCAGCGCGTGCCCTGCTACGATCACTTGCCCGCTGGTGGGGGTATCGAGTCCGGTCATGCTGTACAAGAGCGTGCTTTTGCCGCTGCCGCTGGTGCCCATAATGACCACAAATTGCCCTTGCTCGATCTCGACATTGATATCATCCAGCGCCTTGATCGTCTGTCCGCCCAGCCGGAATTGCTTGTTGAGTCCAATCGTTGTGATGATCGCGCTCATGGTCGGATCGCTCCGCCCCTATCCTCGATGCTGATCTCCGGCACCAAGCCTTCAGCGCTGAACTCGTCTAGCGGGAATTCGTCCGCCTCAAGGGTTGGCATTTGCTCCGCTGCCGCTTGCGCCTCAAGCAGATGATCATAGCTGGCGAAACTAGCGATGATGACGACCAGTGCCACCCACAAGATCACCACTGCCGCCGCGATCCAGCGCCGTCCGTGCAAGGCATAGCGCGCCCCTAGATAGACCAGCACCGCACTCCACAACGAAAACAGGGTGATTTGCCCGGCGAAGGCATGGACGAAGCGTTGAAGCTGGGGGGCTAAACCTGTATAAAACGGCAGATCATTCAAGAAACCGGTCATGCCGGTTGCGCCCAGTTGCCCCCCGTTATTGATAAACACCAGTTGAATGATTTTCATGACCGCTAACGGGGCGCTTGCCCAAATGACGATCTGCAAATTGCGTCCGATGTCCGGCGCTTTGCCATTGAACATCGGCACGACCATCAGCAAGGTTGCCAGTGCGCCCCACCCAATGACCACATTGCCGATGGCGGCAAGTGCCACCGACCAAGTGCTATCGGGGGAACTGGTTCCGCCCTCTGTGGGGGGGATGCCTTCGCCAGGGGGCAGAGGAAACTCACCGGGGATGCCGCTCCCCTCGAAAATCGGGACTTCGCCACTGGGGGCGGCGCTCCTCGACGGGCGCGGCACGGCGCTATAGCCCGTGAGTGCCATCATGAACAACGCCGCCAGCAACCAGCTTTGCCCGGCAGTAGAAAAGCCCTTAAAAAAATCACGGGGGCGCAGTAGTACCCCGCTGATACTGGCGATGATGCCGCGCGGGGGGGCAGACATCTGTAATTTAGGCAAGGCGTCCCGCTTGGTGGGGGCGCTGATCAATTCGGTCATGGGTCGCTTTTCGATGATGGCGTTATGCACAGCGTTATTATCGCGCACTTTTGCTGATTTAAGCATACGCTTTATAGACGCAAAAC
>JBBRTY010000361.1:0-4022 GCA_038248285.1 Aggregatilineales bacterium | reverse complement strand
CTGGGGTGCTGGGTGCGGTCGTGTGAGCGGGTGTGGGGACCCCCGGTTGCGCCACCACCACCCCAGGCGGCGCGGGCGGGGGGGGGGGGGGGGGGGTGTAGACGCGGGCTAAAGACGCGGCCACCCCCACGGCGGGGGTGGTGGGGGCGGTCGTTTCCGCGGTGTGGCCCCGCGCGGTGGGCGCCCCGCCGGCCCGGGGCGGCGCGGGCGGGGGGGGGGGCGGGATGATGACGAAGCGTTCTAACGCCTCTGCCACGCCGTCGGCGTCGTTGGTGGCGACGACATGATTGGCGGCGGCTTTGGTTTTGTCGTCGGCATTGCCCATCGCGATGCCGATGCCCGCGAACTGGATCATTTCGACATCATTTTCAGCATCGCCAATTGCCATGATGCGGTCGGTGGTGATTTTGAGTTCGCTCGCCAGTCGTTTGAGGGCGGTGCCTTTGGATGCCCCCGGCGGCAGCACTTCTAACATGCTTGGGATGCCCGCTTGCACGAGCCGCGCACTGGTGCCGATTTGGATATTGAGTTGCCAACGGAGCGCCGTGATCGCGCGGGCGTCGCCGATGAGGACGACTTTATTGATGCTGACCGACGCCAAAAGGTTTTGGATCGGTCCGACGATTTCCGGTGTCGAATCATGATATTTGCGAATGGCGGCTTCAATATCGGCGTTGTGGGCGCGCATCAAAATGCGGCTGCCGCTGTATGCCAGCGCCGTAAAGCCGCGATCCTCGGCGAAAGTCAAGACCTGCCGCACGACCGAGTCTTTTAATATCAATTGATTTTGAATACTGCCGTCGGCGCTGTAGGTGACGACGCCCTGCACATAAATGCCGGGGGTTTGGAGACCGAGGCGGGTCAAAATGTCGAGGGCTGCCACGCGGGTCTTGCCCGTTGCGAGGACGATCTTCACGCCTTGTGCCGTCGCCGCTTTGATCGCTTTTTCGACACGATCTGTCAGTTGGATGGAAGAATTGAGCAAGGTGCCATCAATATCGATTGCCACCAGTTCAATGGCGGCACGGGCAGGGCTGAACGGTTTGATCTGTGGTTCAGTCATCAATTTTTCTCTACGGTTATACGAGCCATAAGGTACTGTTGTCTGCCAGATTCAGGGTCAGGGTACGCGGCTTAGCGTCTTTGTTCTGCAATATGACATTGCGCCCGATGAGGCAGCCGTGTAAACGGGTGGCGATATCCCTGATCGTACAATTCTCTAAAATGATACTGCGCTCGACTTCACAATTGATCAGCCGCACATGGTGATAAATGCTGGAATACGGTCCGACATAGCTGTTTTCGACGATGGTGTTTTCGCCGATAATGGTGGGACCGTGAATCATACTATTGATGATTTTGGCACCACTGGCGATGGAGACACGGCGGTCGATTTGCGAATTTTCGATGATGACATCAGGTGCAATGAACGGGACGAGTTCGTCAAGGACATTGCAATTGGCGTCGATCATATCTATAGGTTTGCCGGTGTCGATCCACCAGCCTTCATGGATATGGGCGCGCACATTGTACTTGTTGTCCACCAACCATTGAATCGCGTCGGTGATCTCTAGTTCCCCCCGTAGGGAGGGCTGAATGGTGTTGACCGCCTTAAAGACGTTGCTATCGAACATGTAGATGCCGACCAGCGCTAAATTGGAAGGCGGCACGGGCGGCTTTTCTACAAGATAATGAATCGAGCCATCAGGATTTAACGTGGCGACCCCAAAGGCAGTGGGGTTCGTGACCGCCTTTAGGACGATTTGGCTGTTCCACTGGTGATTAGTGAAGTCTTGGATCAGCGCGCTGATGCCCCCTTCGATCACGTTGTCGCCCAAGAACATAACGAACGGATCAGTGCCGATGAAGTCTTGCGAGATTTTGACGGCGTGCGCCAAACCTTCGGGATGCGCTTGTTCGATATAGGTGATCTGGACATCCCATGCGTGTCCGTCGCCAATGGCTTCACGGATTTCGGGTCCGGTTTGCCCGATGACGATGCCGATCTCGATGATCCCCGCAGCGCGCAGGGTTTCGATCACGCGAATCAACACCGGTTTGTTGGCGACCGGGATGAGCTGTTTTGCTCTGGTATAAGTGAGCGGATAGAGGCGTGTGCCCTTGCCGCCGCTCAAAATCAAGCCCTTCATAACGTGTCCTTACGGTTGACTGATGGTGCTGATCAAGACCACAATTCCGGCGATGACTGCAAAAAACAAGATACCGACCACCAGCGCCCGATTCCATGCCATGCCGCCAGTCAAGGGCGGGTAGGCATTTTTGCTAGGGGCAGTCTGCGGCAATTGCCGCCACTTTTCTAGCGCTTCGGGGTCGGGCGGCAGTTCTTCGCGCGGGTTCATCAACAGCCTTTTTAATTATATACCCCGACATCTTCACGCGGGGCATTCGTCAAAACTGCGCCCAAGATGCGCACATGCACCCGTTCTAGCGCTTGACGGGCGCGGGCGGTGTGGTCGCGCCGAGTGGCGCTGGCGCGCACCACCAACAGCACTCCATCCAGCTTAGCACCCAGCAACGCGGCGTCGGTGGCAGCCAACACGGGCGGGCTATCAAATAAGATGTAATGCGCCCGTGCCTTCAACACGCCGATGATTTCGAGCATCCGTTGACTGCTTAACACATCGGCAGGAATGGGCGGCAGGGGACCACTGGGGAGGATCGAAAGGTTAGCGACTTCTGTTTGCACGAGCGGCGGGCTAGACAGCGCCCCGTCCTCGATAAGCATGGTCGTCAAGCCTTTATCGTTGTTGATGCCCCAAATATCATGCTGGGACGGGCGGCGCAGGTCGCTATCGACGATGATGGTGGTGTTGCCAGCTTGGGCAAACGTCACCGCGACATTCGCCAGCACAAGGCTTTTGTCTTCGCTTTGCGCGGCGGATGTGACCAACATCGTGGCGACCGACCGTTCGACGCCGGAGAAAATTAAGTTGGTACGCAATGTCCGAAATGCTTCGGCAGCGGCGGAGCGCGGGTCAGATAAGGTGATCAATTTACTATTCGTCATTTTGCCCCCTCCATATCAGGGATCGCCGCGAGGAGCGGTGATTCCAGCAATCGTTCCACATCTTCACGCCGATGCACGATGCTGCTTTCTAGGTACTCTAAGACGAAGATGATGACCCCACCAAGCAGTAAACCGATCAACGCGCCCGCAATCACATTGAGTTGGGTGCGCGGGCTGAACAACCCATAGGTGGCGATATCGGGCAAGGTCGCCCGGATGCGGTCTTCTTGGCGGCGTGTTTGGTTGTCTTGATCGCGATATTGCACCAACAGATCGCCCCACTGACGGGCAACAGTGGCGGCAAGGTCGCCATCCCCCAGCGTGACATCCACTTGGACAGTCAAGTTTTCGCGATTGACCTCAATACGGGTTTTGGACAGCAAATCACCCGCCAACATATCAAGCCGCAAGGCGTCGATCACTTCTTGGGCGCGTTCGCTGCTGTTCAGGAAAATCTGATAGGAATTGATCTCCCGCAGCAAACCTTCCGCAACGCCTAGGTCGGTGCGCGCGGGTTGAATGAGTACGAATTGTGTTGCACGGTACTGCGGCGTTTGTAGACGACTGAGAAAGTAAGCACTGCCAGCGGTGATGACCGCCAACAAAATCATCAGCCAACCGCGTCGAATCAGTATCCGCCCATAGTCAATTAAATTCATGCGAAACCGTCCCCCCCTTATCGTTGGGTTAAACAGGCAACCCATATTGTACTGGATCGTACCGATGGCTAAAGGGGCAAACCTTGTACAGCGCGGGTGACACTCTGCAACCGCTAAAGCGGCGCGGCTTCTTGTGGAGCCTTTCGGCTCCAAATAGCCACGTCACTGACAGCAAGCGATCACGATTCTCGCTTTCACGAGCTACTTGCCGGGTGTCCCCCGGAACTAACGGCGGTCCGTTTTGGAAAAACCTTCACGGGTCGCTGAACCTTGATGGTCGTCGGCAGATCGGGGCTGTTCATCATCGCTCCGGTCATGCCAATGCGTCGGATGTT
>JBBRTY010000360.1:0-4031 GCA_038248285.1 Aggregatilineales bacterium | reverse complement strand
TTACAGCCTTGTCACCCAACAACCGTTGGGCGGTAAGGCACAGTTCGGCGGTCAGCGTTTTGGTGAAATGGAAGTGTGGGCGCTGGAAGCCTATGGCGCGGCATACATCTTGCAAGAAATGTTGACGGTCAAGTCGGACGATGTGCAAGGGCGCGTCAAGACGTATGAGGCGATCATCAAGGGCGAACCGATTGAAGAACCGGGTATCCCGACCTCGTTCCGGGTGTTGGTGAAAGAACTGCAAAGCTTGGGCTTGGCGGTCGAAGCTATCACTGATTCGGGCGAAGTCATTCGCTTTGGCAAAGACGAAGAAAAACAGCGGCAGCCGAAGATCAATACGGCGCTGATGGGCTTAGGGACTTCCGAAGACTAAGCGATTCACAATTTGAAAACGGCACCGCATGAGGTATTCTGATAGGAAGACTTCATGCGGTGTTGTTGTTGGAAGCTTGTTTGTAAGAAAGGTAAAGCCCTATGAGTATCCGCCCCGTTCATAACTCAGTTAAAATAGATCACTTGCCCTTAAATGAAGTTATTCAAGGGGATTGCATTCAAGTCCTCAATGCTTTGCCGGAAAAAAGCGTCGATCTCATTTTTGCAGATCCCCCTTATAACTTGCAATTGCAGAATGAACTTCTGCGCCCAAACCAAACCGTTGTTGATGCGGTCAATGATGAATGGGATAAATTCTCAAATTTTCAGGAATACGATACCTTCACCCGCGCATGGCTTACTGCGTGCCAACGTGTTTTAAAAGATGAGGGAGCTATATGGGTTATCGGTTCATATCACAATATTTTCCGAGTAGGTAGCATCATGATGGATCTCGGTTTTTGGATATTGAATGATGTTATTTGGTATAAAACGAATCCTATGCCTAATTTTCGAGGAACGCGCTTTACGAATTCGACCGAAACAATGATTTGGGCGCAAAAATCACAAGATCAAAAACGCTATACATTTAATTATCACAGCATGAAAAATATTAATGATGAAAAGCAAATGCAGAGCGTATGGCATATTCCCCTATGTACAGGGGCAGAGCGGATTAAGCTCAATGGAAAAAAAGCACATTCTACGCAAAAACCCGAAGCATTGCTCTACAGAGTGATATTGTCGTCGAGCAACCCGAGTGATGTCGTACTCGACCCGTTCTTTGGTTCTGGTACTACAGGCGCAGTCGCTAAAAAATTAAATAGGCATTTTATTGGGATTGAGCGGGAACCAATTTACGTTCAGGTAGCCCAGGAGCGAATTGAGAAAATTATCACGCCTCTGTTAACCGCCGAGGTTTTGATTACTGATTCCAAGCGCAATCAACCACGTATCAATTTTAGTGCATTGATAGAGAGTGGGTATTTAGTGATTGGGCAAATTATGTATTCAAAAGACAGAAAATATACGGCTATTATACACGCAGATGGAACGCTGTCTTCGGGGGAGCAAAAAGGCTCTATCCATAAAGTTGCTGCAAGTTTATTATCCCAAACTGCGTATAATGGCTGGGATTTTTGGTATGTTGAAAATGCTGGAAAAGAGTTTATCAGCATTGATCAGTTGAGAGAAAAATATCGTTTAGATCATAAGATCGAGTCATGAATAAACATGGACGAGAAAATACGGGCTATAGTTCGAACAGCCGTTTTAACTATAATAAATGATACTGCCTCACCAGAAAGTATAAAACGAAGTATTCAAGTACATCGTGCAAAGATTCATTTTGTCCCTGCAAAATATCGTGTGTTGGGAGGTCTCCTTCAGTCCTTAAACATTAAATTTGGCAACTTTATTGAAAAGTTAATCGATTTAGTTGTCGATACTGATTCGCGTGTTACAGCATTACCTGTATCAGGTAAAAAGAGACCGTTTCTCATGACTGCTGAAACGGATAATTTAATTGATCAGTATATTACAGGGCGGCAACTCCCCAATAGCCCTGAACAATGTGATATTCCATTTAGGCAACTTCTTGAAAAGATAGCTGAAATTGAACTCCGATCAAACTCGCCAAAACAAAGTATCACAAAGGATATTGATGCACTTTTTCAAACTCAAGATAACATGATTGTATATTTGGAAATTAAATATAATGATGATCATGACACCGGTAAATTTGTTGATATTAATCGCAAATTTCTTAAAACCTATGCGGGATTATTAAACTACTTAAAGCCGAACGATATATATACACTGAAACCAATTTTGTATTATTTTAACCCTGTAAAACGTTGGGGTCCGATTTATGTCCCTTCCAGCAATATTTATAGAGGAGCGCAACTGTTCGATCAATATTTTGAGATAAAATATAATGATATTTATGAATATTTAAAGTTACTTGAAAATGACGAGGAAATCATATCCATATTTGATGCTATGTATCATAAAATCGCGAATCTGTAAATTTGATATGATATTGAGAAATATGGGAGAAAAACCATTTGCACCTCCGAAACCTTCATGCGTGGGATGTCACGCCGACGCAAGCGATAGCCTTACAAAAGTCGCTCAGCAGCCAAATTCAGTATGAGATGCCGCTCGACTGGGCGGGCATTCGCACGGTTGCGGGCGTGGATGTCAGCGTCAAGACTAATCCCGATACCCAACAAGTGATGTCACACGCTGCTGTCGTCGTAATGAGCTTCCCCGAGTTGCAGGTGTTGGAAGTGGCGACCGCCCTCATGCCGACGCCGTTTCCCTATATCCCCGGTCTGCTCTCTTTCCGTGAGGGTCCTGTGCTGGTGCAAGCATTCGCGGCGTTGCAACAAGCGCCCGATGTCTTGATCTTTGATGGCATGGGGCGTGCCCATCCGCGCCGCATCGGGATCGCCTCGCACATGGGGTTGTGGCTGGATAAACCGACCATCGGCTGTGGCAAAACGCATCTGCTGGGTACTTTCGCGCCTGTGCCCGAAGAGCGCGGGGGTGCCAGCGAGTTGATTGATAAAGGTGAGGTGATCGGCGTGGTGCTGCGTACGCGCGCCAACGTCAAGCCGGTCTATATCTCGGTCGGGCATCGGGCGGATTTGGCGACAGCGATTGCGTTGATTTTGCGCTGCACGACCAAGTATCGCCTCCCCGACCCGATCCGCGCGGCGCACAATGCCGCCGGTGCGTTTTAGACGCGGCGCAGGGCGATGCTGCGCCCCGCCCCGCAACCTACCGGTTACTCAGAGATCAGAGACGCCATAGGAGAGGACACCACCAAACGCAAACCGAGATAGTTGTTGGAACGGTCCGGGTCGCTGTAGTTGCGAGACGCCGCCGCCGCGTCGTATTGATCGTAATCGAACGAACCACCACGCACCACCTTGTATTTATTATTTATAATACTTATATTTGTAATTATCTCACTACTATTTAAACCCCATTCCCACAAATTGCCGGCAACATCCAGCGCGCCACACGCCGCAGCGCCGTGGGGGTACATGCCCACCGCTGTGCTATTGTTACTAATACCGACTTCGGTCGTATTAGCGCGGAGCTGATCATCCCATGATCCCCAGGGGTAGGGGCGCGCTTGTCCGCCGTTCTGTGCCAGCCACTGCCATTCCCATTCAGTCGGCAGTCGAATCTCGGCGTTTTCGCCGATGATCCACTCGCTAGTGGCAATGCCCGTCAACGCCCGCCCGCGTAACTGATGGGTCAACCAGCGCCCAAAGGCGACGCTCTGATACCACGACACCGAGTCGCGCGGATAGTTGTCATACTGGGCAGTCGCGCTGGACAGCGCCTGTTTTTTATAGTCGGCGGGCATCCCGTCCCACCAGCGATCGGTTTTAAAGCCATCGGGCGCAGTTAGGAAGGTTTGAAACTGGGCATAGGTGATCAGGTACTTGGCGACGTAGAACGGTGCCACCGTGAATACTTGCCCCTCAATCGTGATTTCGCCGCCCGGCTGGACGGGCAACCAATCGATCTGTGGGAGTCCCTGTGCGTCCACCCCGATGCCCGAACGCGGATCGCTAGCGCATACCCGAGGCTCGCCAACATGTTGTAGAAAGTGCTGAGCGCCTCGTGGAGGGGCTGAGGGG
>JBBRTY010000359.1:0-4032 GCA_038248285.1 Aggregatilineales bacterium | reverse complement strand
TTGCACCAATGTATCAGGGACAGGGTCGTCGCGCTTATGCATCATCCCGCGTCAGTGATCGGCGGATGCGCGTACCGGTTGCCACTTTGCGCTATTCGATTGATGGATTGATGCTTCAGGGAAATTAGGGGGTAGGGATGTTTTCCCTACCCACCCCGCCCCTCATTCCCCGGTCGGCACCCACACATTCTTGACCTGCGTCGCCTCGTGCAAAAAATCCGCGCCCGCCCCTTGTTCAGCATCGAACCACTGGCGTGGGTTGCCATAATTCACCCATGTGCGCTTCATGTTGCCCGCCGATCCCTTCTCGACCATTTCGCTGCCCGCCGCACTGCCGAAATACCACACGGCATCGACATTATCGTGATCCGCCAGCGTCTTCATGAGCGCGTCGCGCCCACCGGTGACGATATTGATCACCCCGTCGGGCACGTCGGAGGTTTCCAATACTTGGTAAAAGTCAGTCGCCACCAGCGCCGCTGACTCGGACGGCACCACCACGACGGCATTGCCGCGCGCGATTGCCGGAGCCACCAGCGAGACGAACGCCAACAACGGGTGATCGTCGGGGCAGCCGATCCCGATCACGCCGATGGGTTCATGCAGCGCGAGGGTCAAGCCGCGCAACGTCGTCTCTTGCACCGTGCCGCCGTATTTGTCGGCATAAGCGGCATACGTGAACAAGCGATCCACCGTCGCGACCACTTCGGCACGCGCCCCACCGAGATCGCCCGTCAAGCTGGCAATGCGCAGCGTGAACTCGTCCGCGCGGGCGCTTAAGTTTTCGGCGATGTAATATAAAATTTGGGCGCGGGTATGTCCGTTCTTTTTGCCCCACGAGGGCGCGGCTTTGACGGCGGCTTCGACGGCATCGCGGATATCTTTACGGTTGCCTTCGGCGATCTGCCCGATAGCGTGCCCGTCCGTGTCGAAGATGGCGCGGCTGTATTGCCCATCGGGGCGTTTTTGGGCACCGCCAATGAACAATTTCGCCGTGCGGTCGATGCGTAAGGACGCGCTGGCGGACTCGCCAAGCGGGGCGGGCAATGCCGCCTCGTGCGTTTTGCCATTTTTACCATTCAGCGGGGCGGGCAACGGTTGCTTACGATCCTGTCCGCCATGCACGCCATTCGAGGGCGGCGTAAACGGACGGGGGCGCGCTTGCCACGCCGGACGCAAGACATCGTGCAAGCCTTCGCGTCCACCTTCGCGCCCAAAGCCACTTTCGCGATACCCGCCAAAGCCCGCCGCCGCATCAAAGACATTGGTGCAGTTGACCCACACCGATCCGGCTTTGACCTTTTGGGCGACATCCAGGGCGAGGTTGATGTTTTCGCTCCAGATGCTTGCCGCCAAACCGTAGCGGGTGTTGTTCGCCAGCGCGATCCCTTCGCTGGGCGTGCGGAAGGTCATGGCGACCACGACCGGTCCGAAGATTTCTTCTTGCACGACGGTCGAGGCACTGTTGACGTTGGTCATTAGCGTGGGGGGATACCAGCAGCCCGCCGACGGCAGATCACAGGCGGGCTGATACACCTCTGCCCCTTCGGCAATGCCGCGCTGCACCCAACCGTCAATCGTCGCCCGTTGCACGGGATCGACAATCGCGCCGATGTCGATATTCTTATCGAGCGAGTCGCCCACGCGCAGTTTGTCCATGCGAGCGCGCACCTTCGCCAAAAATGGTTCGGCGATGCTCTCTTGCACCAGCAAACGCGACCCGGCACAGCACACCTGCCCTTGATTGAACCAGATGGCATCAACCAACCCTTCAACGGCGGCGTCCAGATCGGCATCCTCAAAGACGACGAAAGGCGATTTGCCGCCCAATTCCAACGTCAAGCGTTTGCCGCTGCCCGCAGTGGCGCGGCGGATGATCCTGCCGACGTTGGTCGAGCCGGTGAAGGCGATTTTGTCGAAAGCAGGGTGGGCGGTGATCAGCGCGCCCGTCTGATCCCCGCCGGTGACGATGTTGACCACCCCGGCGGGCAAACCCGCTTCGGCGATGATCTCGGCAAACAGCAAGGCGGTGAGGCTGGTATAGGGCGCGGGCTTGATCACAATCGTGTTGCCCATCGCAATCGCGGGGGCGATCTTCCACGCCAGCATCAACAGCGGGAAGTTCCACGGGATGATCTGCCCGATCACGCCGACGGGTTGAGTGCCCGCCAGTTCACGCTCCATGACCTGTGCCCAGCCCGCGTTGTGATAAAAATGACGGGCGACCAGCGGCACATCGAGATCGCGCGTTTCGCGGATCGACTTGCCATTGTCGAGCGCTTCTAGCACCGCCAGCACCCGTGAATGTTTTTGGATGCCGCGCGCGATGGCGTACAAGTGCCGCGCGCGTTCATGCCCGCTCAGCTTGCTCCAGGACTCGAAAGCGCGGCGGGCGGCACCTGCCGCGCGGTTCAAATCCTCGGCATCCCCATCGGCGAACTGCGCCAAGACTGCGCCCGTCGCGGGGGAACGGCTGGTAATGTAGTTGCCGCTGTGGGGCGGCACCCACTGGTTATCAATGAAGAGCGCTAATTTACGGTCGTGCCGTTCTAGCCACGCTTGCGCCACATCCGCCGCTTCGGGGGCGGGACCATAGGTCATCGTCTGAAAAATTTCTGCAATCGTCATGATCTTGTCCTTATCGGCAGTGGTCGCCCAACTGTCGGCTATTTTCCCTAAATCCTAACCCCCAACCCCTGCCCTACTAGCCCATCGGCATATAATGATCAGCCGCGTACCGTCCGGTGATGTGGTGCGACAGTTGGCGCTCGATGTCGGTGAGCAACGCGCTGGCACCCAATCGGAACAGATCGGGGTAGAGCCACTCGTCGCCCAACTCTTCTTTCATCAAAATTTGCCAATTCAACGCTTGTTTGGCGCTGCGGATGCCGCCCGCTGGCTTGAAGCCGACCTTCTGCCCCGTCTGCTGCTGAAACTCACGGATTGTGCGGCACATGGTCAAGCCGAATTCCAGCGTGGCGTTGACCGTCTCTTTGCCGGTCGAGGTCTTGATAAAGTCCGATCCCGCCATCATGCACACGAGGCTGGCTTTAGCGACATTGCGCAGCGTGCCCAGTTCGCCCGTCGCGAGGATCGATTTCATGTGGGCGTCACCACAGGCGGCGCGGAATTGCTGAATTTCGTCATAGAGCGCGCCCCAGTTGCCCGTCAACACATGCTCACGGCTGATCACGATGTCGATCTCTTGGGCACCCGCGCTGACCGATTCGCGGATTTCTTGGACGCGCAAAGGGAGCGAGTTCATGCCCGCCGGGAAGCCGGTCGAGACGGCAGCCACCGGAATAGCAGTGCCCGCCAGCGCTTTAACCGCATCCTCGACACGACGATGATAGACGCAGACCGCCCCGGCGGTGATGCCCTGATCCGCGACGCCGAGCGCTTCAAGCATGTCGGGGCGGACGGGCTGGCGGGCTTTGGCGCACAAGCGCTTGACGTTGCCGGGGGTGTCGTCACCGCCGAGCGTGGTCAAGTCGATGCAGGTGATGGCGCGGAGCAACCATGCCGCTTGCCAGTCTTTTTTGACCGAGCGGCGGGTGCCGAGCGTGGCGGCGCGGCGTTCGGTCGCGCTCAAATTGACCTGTACCCCTTGCACCCAGCCCATATCGAGCGGGATGCCGGGGTTGCGGGCGGGCAGAGGGTGAACATCATGCTTGCCATTGAGGGCGGGCGGGATTTGGTGAATTAAAGTCGCCATTGTTTTTCTCAATCAACACTTCATCAGAAATTAGGGTCTATTATAGCATCATAGTGGGTGGGGGACGAAAAAAGGGGACGCGCGCAAAAGAAACCCGCCACTTGAAGATTATGCGGCAGTCCTTGAAGTGATAAATCACTTATTTGGTCGTGCCTGCCAAGTGAGTCGGGAAATTCGTGACTACTCAGGCATAGAAACAGAATAAAATAAATAGGGAGGCATGAAAACGTGAAGAAAAAAAGGAAAATACCCCTCGAAACGTGGATGTAGGGGTGGATTAGGCGCTTGTCAATCGTTCGTTAACATGAAGGTTCGCG
>JBBRTY010000358.1:0-4051 GCA_038248285.1 Aggregatilineales bacterium | reverse complement strand
TGCTCGTCATAGGCACGTTGCTCGTCTTGACGGCGTTGTTCTGCAAGGGTGGCACTAAAATCATGGGGAGTCGTAGCACCTAGGTCTTCGCCATTGATGGCGCGGTGTAACAAATCCGCACGTTCCTCGCTGGAACTCGTGTTGAGTAAATCTTGTGCCAAATAAATCTGACGTTCGTCTTCATCATAGCGCGTCACCAGCCCCGCGCTGACAAATGCCCGGACCGCGCTTTCTATGGTTTTGCTGTTGAAACTATCGACTTTTTTGAGGCGCCCTTTATCACCGGTGACATTATCGAAATCAGCTATCCCTTCAAACGCTTTGTCCGTGAGTACATCAAGCAGCCGGGTTAATTTCTCGGCATCCAAAATAGTGAGAATTTGCTCAAAATCACCCATGATCGTCCCTTCCATTTATCCGTGATGCTGCTTGATGTGGGCGGCGTGGTGATCAAGCACCCCCACCGCCCATGCTTATTTAGGCGCGATAGCGATCTGCGAGTAGTCGCGAGACTCTTAGAATATCCATCACGATCTTGCTGCTGCGCTCATCGTAATTATCCAGTTCTTCGACCCAAGCACGCCAACCACGTTTCTGCCAGTCTGCAAAGATGGCGGGGATGTCATCATCCGTCCGATAGCGCTCGATCATCGCCACGATCTCTGTCGTTGGAAAGATGTTGTTATCCATCAAGATGGTCATCAATCCAGCGATCAACGGATGTTCACCAGTACGTGCCGGGGGGAACTCCTTAGGTTGGCTTCCGCCTGTATAGTACAACGCATAGCGGTCGCTGCCACGCACCTTGCGGGTTTCCAGCTCGCCTGCCGCCAATGCCAAATAGAAGGCGCGGGCGCGCGGTTCGTCCGCAAAGGAGGTCACGACGACGGGATGCAGCAATTCTGGATTTTCGCGCAGTTTTTCTCGGTACTGTGCCTCCAGCATTAGGGCTTCGGCTTCTGATTCATATACCGATGTCGGGATGGGGTTCGGGTTTTTACGCGAATTCGGTTCGTTAATCAAATTGTGGTTACGGCGATAGGTGCGGCGTGCATTATCTAACGACGTAACGCCCTCTAGTGGGATCGCCGCCAGACGACGGTTCACGCTAATTGAGTAAGGATCGGTGACATTGAGGCGCAAGTATCCTTCTCCTTCTTCTTTGCCGCTTTGGGTGCTGATAGCCTGCTCGACTGCGCTCAGATCAACGGTTGTATTGCCGCTGATAACAACATTGAGGACTGCATTTTGGTACGCGGTGTCTTTGAGCGGCGAGATCTGAATACTTGATTGCTCAACGAGGGTTTGGACGGTGGCGCGCGTGCTGTCCTCATTGAACAAGGTCTCGCTGAGGGTCTGCGCCAGCGTTTGACCTGTGATAATGGGCGCACAGTAACGGCTGGCAAGGTCGATCAAGGCAAGGTCAAATGCCTCAATTGCCTCTGAGGTGATGTCTAACCGTGTTCTGCCTTTTTCACCAACCAGTGCCAATTGAATCTTGATATCGCCATCCGCATCGGTGGGTGCAACTTCCCAATACAATTGCGCCAATGCCGCCTGCCGCTTATCGGCGTCGGGCGAAATAGTTCTATCTTGGCTAGGCGGCACGAGGTAACGGTTGTACCAGACCCGTTCGAGCGGTTCATCCTGTGCATCGCGCCACAGGTATTGGCGCACCCCATCAATCGAGCCCATCTGTTGTTGGCGCTCATCAAGGGCGGTGAGACGCGGCAGCACCCGCTCGCGCAGATTTTTATCGATACCGGCGATCACACCGAGCGCTTGGGCTTGCTCAGACAGATTCAACTCGGCGCTTTGGGTGGTGACAATCAATCGTTCCAATGCTTTATGAAGGGCATCACGTTTATCCGTAACCTCTTGGATTGCCCCTAATTGCTCTTGAAGATCTTTGCTCAGGCGTTGTACCTGTTTTAAGAATGCCAATACAAACCCGATCTTGCCCCCGCGTGCGGAGAAAATATCGGTCTTGATGGTGACGGCTTGACCGTTGAGCAAGAGCGCCACAAGCGGCGATAACAACTGAGCGAACAAATCTTCCTTGATGGTTTCAGATCGCCGCAGGGCAGCCAAGGCGTCCTTGGGGTTGCGTTGGTTGAGCAGGTAGTCCAATGCCTGCATGACATTGAGCGCGCGCGTTTCGTTGGAGGCGAGTAATTTGCCCGTCAAGAAGTCATTTGCCACGCTTTCGCTGGTGCTTGATTGTCTGCCAAAGGTTTCGCCATTCAGACTTTCATCCAAGCGGACATTGGTTTCGTTCAGGGATCGTCCCATGATGAAAGCGCGGAAGATTTCTTGCTGGAAGCGATATTGAATGACTTCGATCAAGTCGGCAAAGGGTAGGCGATAGGTGAAAATACCTTGGCTGATGATATGCACCTGATCGGTCTCGCCTTGTCCCTGACTGATCTTGTTCTTTTCAGCGCTTTGTAAATCACGAACATCATTATCTTGGCGCACGACGCTATCCAACCAGAGTGCAATGGCATCGGCAATCGCGGGATAGACCGTCAGTTGGGGTTGCCGTAAGTTGCGCCCGCCGCCATCGTAGACGACAAATTCGTCAAAGGGCAGATAGTCACAGCGGTCATCCGCAATTTGTTGATAACGAATGGGGAAGGCACGGGCATCCGCCAATTGATAACGCGCGATCTCGCGCAAGGTCGCGCCGGTGTTCACTTGATCGCTTTCACGATTTTGTGAAATTTCCTGCCGGACTTGATCCGTCATGATGTGCGCGCTGACGCGATAGCCTTTGGCACCGTTTTGTCTGCCCGCTTCACGCGCCAGCAGAGCGGCATCGAACAGTGCCGACGAACTAATGTCTCCATAGGTGTCGCCGATGACGATAATATTCAATCGGCGATCATCGGACAGCCCACGTTTGGTCAACTGGGCGGCTTGGGCAGATAGGACGGTGGCGGCGCTGGTCCGCAAGCGATCAAAGAAGTTTGTATCCGCAGGGGCTTCGCGCAGATGCTTGAGTAAGCCGAAGCGTGCCAAGACGCGCTGACCCTTGGCACCGTTGCGGAGATCGGTTTGTTCCTGATACCGTGCGAGCAGGGTGGCGGCGATTTCGCGATCCATCCAACGACGCAGTTGGGGATCGACCGTTTCGATATCGCGCAGGCGGCGCAGATCGTCGCTGAGATTATCGTTAAGCTCGATCACTTCTTCGCGCGTTAAGTGGACGCCAGCAAACTGTACAGGGGATGCCTGATTTTCAAGCTGCTGCCAGTCCCCCATATCCAGCGCGACCAACTGAATACCATCGGGGACTTTGCCCAAGCCCGCATCCAAGAAGGATTTCTTAAGATGTGTCAGTATCCATCGCCCGGATTCGCCTAGCCCGATGATGAGGGAGGGTTGTGGTTGCCACGGTGGAATCAGCGGCGGTAGTTTTAAGGGATCGGGCGGGGGCGGGGGCGGTAGCACCACGGGTTGGGAAGGTTGCGGGATCGTGTCAGGTGTCCTTGTCTGGCAATTTGCCCATGCGAGCAATGCCAATAATGGAATCGGCAAAAGAAATGGCAACAGTCCCGGTAGTTGGGTGCCTAGATCGACAGTGGCAATGGGCAGCCCCCAGAAGGGTAGATGCTCGAAGACGCCGGCTTGCGAAGCACTGGTTAAAGGGACGGCAACCGTGCTGTTGCCGGACTCGGTGATGGTGGTCGTGAAAATATCATAATTGGAGTCATTGCGCTGTGAATTAAACGCCAATTGACTGCCATCGCGGCTCCATGACGACCAACTGTTTGCCGCGCCGGGAATGCTGTTGCCGTTTTCGTCACGGTTCGCGACGATCTCGATAGGTTGACCGCCCGTTGCGGGCACAATGTAAATCAAGGCTTGGGGGTCGCTGTAGGTGGTTGTATTGTTGTGATGGGTGAAGGATAACCAACGTCCATCGGGGGAGAAGGAGGGATAATAATTGAAGCCGTCTCCGCTTGCGCCCAATAAGAGCGTGGCGGTGCCGCCATTTCCCGAGACGACATAAATGTCATTCGGACCATTGATCGCATAGCCCGATATC
>JBBRTY010000357.1:0-4053 GCA_038248285.1 Aggregatilineales bacterium | reverse complement strand
GGCAATCCCTCTCCCACGAGGGGCGAGGGACTTTCTACTGCTTTTCTCCCCCTCTCCTGTTTGTGGGAGAGGGGGTTGCCAACCGAAGGTTGGACGGGTGAGGGGTACCTGAGTAATTACGCCGGAAGAAACAAAAAGCCTGTATCAAGCCCTGTGTCAGCTAGAAGATGTTCGTAAAAAGCGCGGGACGCGGTATCCGCTTGCTGTGATTTTGACCCTTATTACGCTTGGGAAGTTAAGCGGAGAGACTCATCTTCGTGGCATCGTCCAATGGGCACGCTATCGCAGCAAGGCGTTGTGTGCGGCGTTCGGGTTGAAACGTCAAGAGGCGCTTCAAGAAGGGTTAAAGGCGCATGTCCTAAAAGGTAACCAAGTCATTATCGGTGGGAAAACGCTACACGGAACGATTGCTGCTGGCGAGCGTCAGGGAGAACATCTTCTTGCTGTTTATGAACCAACCACGCGCACCGTCTTGGCACAAATGAGCGTGAGCCGCAAAGAAAATGAAATCGTGGTTGCCCCGCAAGTCTTGCAACGCATCGCCCTCCAAGGAAAAGTCGTGACAGGCGATGCCATGTTCACCCAACGCCTTTTATCGCAGCAGATTATGGATGCGGGTGGGCACTACATTTGGATTGTGAAGGACAACCAACCCACACTCCGAACCATGATTGAGTGTTTATTTCGCCCACAAACGGTGCGTCCCGGGCAGGGTACCCTGCCCACAGACTTCAAAACCGTCTCTAAAGTCAACACTGGACATGGTCGCCTTGAGCGCAGAATATTGACATCCAGTTGTCTGTTGCAGGGCTACTGCGACTGGCCCGGCATGGGTCAAGTTTTTCGTCTTGAACGTTCCCGCACCCTCCCCTCATCTGCCCCAACCGTTGAAATTATCTATGGCATTACGAGCCTTTCCCCGCTTGAGGCAACTCCTACCCAATTGCTATCTTTCCTTCGTGGGCATTGGGCGATTGAAAACCAACTTCATTATCTGCGTGATGTTTCTCTCCACGAAGATGCTTGTCGTCTCTTTTCTCTCAATGCCCAGCGCTGCATGGCAATTCTCAACAATCTCATCATTGCTCTTTTGCCCTCTACCCCCTTTGCCTTTCTCCCTGATGCTCAGCGCTTCTTTAAACGCCCATCTCTCCGATGCCTTCGCTTTGCTCTTCTGACTTTGCAATAGCCCTGGCGATCATGGATTGGGCGGATGCGGGTGGGGAACAAGTGCCGCGCATCACGACGGCACATTGGGCACGGGGGCAAATGCTGGCAGAGGACTATCGCGCCTCCGTACATCGCCTCCTAGATGAGCTGAGCATCGGCTTAGATGTGAAGAACGAGAAGAAAGTCTTGGACTTCATCACCCGTAACGGGGAACAGCCCCCGTCAGCGTGCGACATCCTGCGAGGTGCAGGCGTGAAAACACGCAAAGAAATTGATGCGACCTTGAATGCGCTACTGGAAGATGGCGTGATCGAAATCGTCGAACGCAAGACGACGGGGCGTCCCGCGAAAGGCTATCGAGTGTCGGATGCGGAGCTTTCGTCAGAGGAGCTATGAAGGAAGGGGGGACTTTCGACATGACGCCTTTGTCGAAAGTCCCCCCTCTGAAAAGTGCCGATCTGACCCTAAATCGGCACCCTTTCCCGTGAAATCTAGCATAGCCTAAGTTAAGGTGTCGAAAAACCTTCTCTCAAAGGACACAAATTCCATGAAACAGGCGTGTTTTTCTCAAAATGGGGACTTTCGACATGGAAATGACAAAAGCCAAAAGTGCCGACTTTTGACATATGGCATTTCACTGTCGAAAGTCGGCAGAAAGTGAAAAATGATGATCAATCTTGAAGCGCTCAAGCGCGAAGTGGATTGCCGAACGGTCGTTGAGCGTGATTTGGGCAAGCCGCGTTTTCGGGGACAGGACTACAGTGCTTTCAAGTGTCCGCTGCATGGTGAGCAGAAGGGCTATTCGCTCGTTGTTTATAGTGACCATTGGCATTGCTTAGGCAAGTGTCAGAAGGCAGGAGATATAATCGCGTGGGTGCAACATTTCCATAAATTGAGTTTTCAAGAAGCGTGTACCCGTTTGGGCAGCGGTGACTTGCCTCAAGCGTCACCTCGTCCTTCGCGGATACCTGAAATTATCGCGCAACCGCCTGATGAGATATGGCAATATTCCGCGCGGCGCATCGTCGAAAAAGCGCAGGAGCGGTTGTGGGCACCGGAAGGCGAACGGGCGCTGGCATATCTGCGCTGGGGACGCGGTTTGAACGATGACATTATCGCGGGGGCGAAACTCGGCTATGTGCCGGGAGCGCCGTCAGCGTGGGAAACGGTCGAGGGGTTAAATGTGCCCTGTGGGATCGTGATCCCTTGGATTGCGGAGGGCGCGATCTGGGGGATCAAGGTGCGGCGGGCAGCGGGCGAACAACGCTATCAGCAAGTGAGCGGCGGCAACATTCGTGGCTGCCTATATTTGGCAGATCGCATTGAACCGGGGTTGCCGCTGATCATCACGGAAGGCGAGTTCGATGCTCTAACGGCGTGGCAAGCGGGGTGGGGGATCGCGAGTGCGGTTGCGATAGGCAGTGCCAGCCATGCCCGCATTGACCGCCGCTGGTACGGACGATTGCTGGTTGCCCCTCGCATTCTGGCATGTATGGATGCCGACCAAGCGGGGGCAGGTGCGGCGGCACAGTTGATGGCGATTTCAGGCGCGGTGCGGTCGGTACAGGTGCCGATGGGGAAGGACATGAATGAGTTTTATCACAAAGCAGACGAAAACGGGGTAAGGGAATGGCTTCAAACTATGGTCAATCAAGGAGATCAATGATGAAGGTTCAAATCGTGACGGCAGGACGCAGGGATGTGGATGACTTTTTCAAACTGAGCGATGTGTTCACAGCGGAACGGCTCAATCACACGCCGCTGATCGTTTTTATCGCGACTGAGGATGCCGTATAGGTACGCTTGCTCCATTATGCTCACGAGCTACTATCATTTCCGGACTACACACCGGTGATGGGGCAACGGCGGGGGACAATGCGTAGTGACTTTTTTCAATTCACCGTCGGGGAGTATCGTGCTTATACGTCGGAGGCGCTTGCGCCCCTGAAAAGCGCCACTCAAGTCGTCAAAGTGGTGGGACCGCAGGGCGGGGTCAAACGGCTGAGCTTCACATATATCGATGAGGGGGTGCGTGTCTCGAAAAGTATGATCGGGAAAGCGGAGATTGAACGCCTCACCATGTTCTTTTATGCAGAAGGGATTCCCATTGCGGTCGAGTTGAATCGGTAATTTAACCATACTGCTGCCAGAACATCGAAGTCCCTCACTCAGGGACTTCGACACCCTATGCTTCGACGTCCTTTTTCTTCTTGGGAGCCGCGAGGCGTTTCTTTTCGGCGTTCTCCAGCTTCTTGATGCTCTCAGCCGTTGGTAAATCTTCGGGCATCGTGCCACCGAGTTCAGCAATAGCACGTCGTACAAGACCGCCTTCCATCAGATGACCGACCCGCATCGTAACCTCGATGACCGCTTGCGCGGCAACTACGGACGTTTCTCGACGATGGCGCTGAAATTAGCGCTCATCTTGGCGCGCAACCCTTCGGTGAGCAAGCTTCGAATACAGCCCCGTCGCCGAGTCGTACTGCTGCCCGGCGTACAGGTAGCTATTCGCCGTCGATCCGGTCTGGGAGGCGATCTGCCCGTAGGCGTTATAGCTGTAGGTGTCGGTGACGCTGCCCGCCGAGTCGCTCAAGGCGCGGGTGCTGCCGAGCGCGTCGGGGTGGTAGTAACTGGCGGCAGTGCCAGACTAAGTCTGCGAGATCAGTTGCCCGTTGCCCAACACGTAGCTGGTCAGCAGCGCGCCGCTTCCGTCCAGTTCGGCGACGACATCGCCATAGGTTGACAGTTCATCCCACACGAATTGACGAGTGTTCGCGCCGAGCGTCGAGGTCACGCGGCGTCCGTCGGCGTCATAGCCGTAGCTCACGGTGGTGGCGTCGGGCAGCGTCACGCCGACCATGCGATTCTGCGCGTCGTAAGTGT
>JBBRTY010000356.1:0-4066 GCA_038248285.1 Aggregatilineales bacterium | reverse complement strand
TGGGACGTATAGGCTACGGAATTCAACAGTTCGGTAGCTCATATTTTCGAGTCTACAGTCTTTTAAGTTTTTTGTCGATGTTCATCTTTTGAATTCAACTCGGAAATTCCCGGAGAATTTACACTCACTTGAAATGCACCCTGCTGAGACGCTGAGACGACGGCTAAAGCCGTAAGGCGCTTCATCTACAGCCGCTGAAGCGGCGTAGCTTTCGCGGGCTAAAGCCCTACTTCTGTAAATATTGTCGGTGCTAATCTTATCGGCTATAGCGACCCAATCCAAGATGGCTATGGCGCGGGTCAGGTTGGTCAGGGACAACAATCCTTCAGATGGCAGAGACCCTGCGCAACTTGGGCTGAGAGTAGCCCCATATACAGATCTCACAGGTTTTGTCGTTGATGCTCATTTACATCTGGAAGCATTTTACTTTGCAGGGAGTGGTTTTAACCCCCGTAGCATAAATATGATCCGTCTCAATCCACTTCTATTGTTTGCACCCAACATCTCTGGCATCGAACAATTCTATCGACCACGGAATCCTGAAACACAAGATGATGAGGCATTAGTGTCGGATCAAATGACGGCGACGGCGTTGGCACCCATCCCAACACCCATTGCAACGGAAACACCCACCGCTACTCAAACCCCCACACCCCTTCCAACAGCAACATTCACCCCCACCGCCACCCCGCCCCCCTTCACCGTCGGCACCTTGCGCGCCCTCCAAAACCCGGGCGATCCGCGCGTTTACATTGAGCGTGCCCTCAGCGCCGGCATCGACACCTTTGACTCGGCACCGACCGACGGTTGGACGCTGATCGGGCGCACCAATGGCGCGGGCGAGAACGGGACGCTGCGCGCTTTCACCGTGATCGAGGGGGTGCCTTATTAGGCAGTACAACACTCCAGCAAGGGCTGCATCGTGATCACCCCGACGAGTTTGGCTCCCCGTACACAGGGGCAGACGCGCCTCGTGCGCATCGTCACCCAGAATGCAGCGGCGCGTTGCCTCGGCGATTGGTCGGGGTTCGTGCCATAGCGGGATTGTGGTACAAAGATGCAGCCCCCAAGCCACATGACTTGGGGGCACCAGCTAACTTTACCCCGTCGTCAGCGCCGACAACAACACCGGCTGCCCCCCCACGACCGCGTACCAGTACGGCACCCACCCGACCCCGATCACATCGACATTGATATCCTTCTTAAATGCCGTGATCGTGTATTCCTGCACGTTGGTGGCTGCCCGCGCCCACTTTTCGTTGATACGCTGCACTTCCGCCTCGTACTGGGCAATCGCCTTCTGCTTATCCTCCTCGATGTGTTCGAGATCGAGTTCCAAGGTACTGAGCTGCCCCTTCGAGCGTTCCGTATACACGCTGGATCGGCTCATGCGCGAGAGGGTGTACGAGGTGCGTCCCTTCATCAAACCGAGGACAGCTTCGCCCGTCGTGAACAACTGTTCCCGCTTCAAGTTCGACAGTTCGCGCTTTTCCGATTTCAACTTGGTCATCTTGCGCTCTTGATCTTGTTCCAGTTGATCAATCAGCTTCTCGACCTTCTGCGTCAATTTGTCCATCTCGGCATCGCGATTTTCGCGCGCCGTTTGCTGTAGCTGTGCCCGAAATTCATTAAAATCCCCCGACGGATTGCCATAAACATTCATATCGGGGTTAAACGGCACCCGCAAGGGCTTTGAGTTGTAGATCAAGTCGGTGACTTCGCGGCGCAGGGCGACGTAGCGTTTGGCATCCGTCAAACCGGGGGGCACATCCCCAAAAATCGCTTGTCCGGCGGGCGATGGTGTGATGCGCGCCAAGTCAAACGGCGTCACTTCATACTCATCCCATTTGACGAACCCCGCGCGGTCGATGTCCGGCACCAGATAGGCATACTGATAGGTCGTATAGACGGAGGTTTTGCGATCTTGATAGCGTGCCGACGCCTGTGCCAGCAGATACGGACGATATGCCAAGATCGCCGTGCTAGAACCTGCCGCCGTGAAGCCCGTGCGAATCTCCCAGTGGCTCAACGCTTGCTGTCCCTGTATCACCACTGGGATGAAATATTGCGCTATCGCCGATGCCAAGGGCGGTTGATGTGGCACATACCCCGCCGGCAACGATTGCCCGATGGGAACGATTGCCGCACCCGTGTCATAGGCGGGTGATTGCTGCGTATAGGTCTGTGTCGGCGGCGGGGTATATGCTTGCGGCGCACGTTGATCGGGGAACGAGATCGGCGCGGGCGGCAGCGGCAAATTGGCAGCCAGCCCCGGCATGGTCGTGGGCGGCGGCGGCACGCTCATTGAGGCGGCGGAGATCTGCGCGCTGAAATATGGCGAGGGCGCGCTCGGCGGGAGCGCGGCAATGGCTTGGGGCGGCGGCGCAAATTGTTGTGCCGTCGGTGTCGATGGCACTGATTGCTGCGGGCGCTGTTGACCCAGTTTGACATACAACGCTTGTCGTTGATCCTGCATCAACGCCATCACCTGCTGGCGCGTCATGGGTCCACCGAGATAGCTCATCGCCCAACGGGTATGCACCATCACCGACCCGCCTTGATCATGGACGTTGTACATCAAAAACACGCGCGGCGGCACATCAGCGATCAAGCGCCCCACATCTTGCAAATCCAGTTGATTGCCCGTCGTCGCCATCGACTCCAAGCCGGTCATCACCCGCCGTTGATCGTATTCGCTCTGCAAGCGCCCGATGAACCAGGTGCCGGCGTTGCTCAAGCCTTTGTAATCGAGATCGCCCGGGTTTTGCGTCGCCAAGATCAAGCCCAAGCCAAAGGCGCGTGCCGTCTTGAGCAAGCGCAAAATCGGCTCTTTGGTCGCCGGATTCTTCGGATAGGGCGGAAAGTAGCCGAACATCTCGTCAATATATAACAGGGCGCGCAAACTGGTGGTGCCGCTTTGGGTGCGCATCCAGCCGAGTATGTTTTCTAGCAGCAAGGTGAGGATGAACTGCCGTTCCGAGTCGTTCAGGTGGGCGATGTAGAAGATCGACACACGCGGACGACCTTCGGGCGTATACAGCAATCTGGGGATGTCCATCGGCACGCCCGTCACCCACGATTGAAACGACGGCGCGGCGACAATGCTGTTCAGTTCCATCGCCAACTTGCCCCGCTGCCGTTCGCTGATGTATTCGTCAATCGCAAACACGCCCAATTTATCAAACGGCGGACGCTGCACTTGCAGGATGATGTCTTCGAGGGTGAGATCACGCCCTTGCGACCACGCATACTCGAAGATGTTGGCGACCAAAACATGTTCTTTGTCTTGCACGGGTTGGGCATCGCGCCCGACCAGCGTCAACAATGCCGTGACAATGCCGTTGATCTTCTCGCGGTTGGCTTCCAGATTATTCGTCCACGGTTCACGCGGGGCGCGCAAGGATGCCAAAATGCTGACGGGCAAGCCGGCATCACTGCCGGGCGTATAAATCGACATTTGCGTCGCCAGCTTCAGCCAGCGCATCCGGTCTTGGCTGATGCCCCAACTCGCCAAGCCTTCGCGCCAGCGATGCGCCACATCCGCCGAAAACTGAGGCACGTCTAAACCGGCGCGCCGCGCATCATCGACATTGATCCAAGGCTGAAAATCATCGGGGCGCAGTTCGGGAAAATTGAGCATCAAATTGGTGATATCACCTTTGGGATCGACAATGATCGCCGGAATATTGTCGAGGATGGCTTCTTCCAACAAGCTGATGCACAAGCCGGTCTTGCCGCTGCCAGTCATGCCCAGCACGATGGCGTGGGTCGTCAAATCCCGCGAGTCGTAGTAGACGACCTCATCGGTCAACTTTTTCTTGATGGGTTCATACCGCCGTCCGAGATAAAATGTCGTAGGCGCTTCGATAAACGGCATACCTATACTCCTCACTGCTCATCCTGAAAAACATCGAATTTTTAAAGTGACAATCCCTGTAGGGAAAGGTACGAATTCGCCAGAAGATCATGCGGTTCGTGCCTTTATCAATCGTTTTATTCTAGCATGTTTGTGCTAACTTGCCCCCCGCATTTGTGGTGGGGCGGTTCTGCTGATTTATGAACACAC
>JBBRTY010000355.1:0-4067 GCA_038248285.1 Aggregatilineales bacterium | reverse complement strand
GGCGAATCAAAATAGGAGATGATCCGTAGGGGCGCAATGCCTTGCGCCTGCACAAAAAAGACACGCCGACCCTAGATAAAATCAATTCGCCAACAGCATCATGGAAGGGGCTACATTAGGCGCTCAGCCGCGCGATCTTTTCTTGTAGCACAGTACGCACCGGGACGAGGAAGGGATCGTCGGGCAGTCGTTCGAGCGCGATCTGATACTCGCTGATAGCGGCGCTCGACTGCCCTAGCGCTTCATGGCAATCCCCACGCCAAATATGCCATGTCGGGGCATCGGGCAACGTGTCGATAAAGCGTAGTGCGCGCGCGGCGTCGCCCCGTTTTAGCAACAACCGCGCGACCCCTTGGGCATGGGTGGGCTGGTGCGTGACCTGCCATAAACGTTCTATCACCCAGAGCGCGGCGTCAAAATCGCCGAGTTGTTCATACAGCCGCGCCCGCAACAGGTGATCCTCGCTCGTCGGATGGGCAAGCGCGTCTAGGCTATGCAAAGCGTCGGTCTCGCGACCTTGAAAGCGCGCGAGGATGGCGGCGCGGACGCGCAGCCCTTCGGGATCCAGCGGCGACTCGGCAAGATGCTGCTCAATTTCTTCTAAGGCGACATCGATCTGTCCAGCTTCAATGGACGCCAGCGCGATCTGGAGATGGGTATAGCTCATGATCCTGCCTCGACCGGTTGCTCCATCAGCACAAGGGGCAGACAAAACCTGAAACAACTGCCAACACCCAGTTGGCTCTCCACCCAGATGGTGCCACCATGCCCCGCCACGATCTCGCGGGCGATGCTTAAGCCCAAGCCACTGCCATACCCGTCGTTCGATATGCGATAGAACGGCTCAAAAATGTCCGCTTGCTGATTATGAGGAATCCCCACGCCGGTATCGATGACCTCGAACATGGCATTTTCGTGCCCATGCTCATCGCGCATCTGCGAAAGCCGAACCATCACCGCACCGTCGTTGGGGGTGTAGTTGCTGGCATTCGCCAACAGATTGCTGATTGCCTGCATCAAGCGGTCGGGGTCAGCACGCACGATGAGCGCCGTTTTGGGGAGATAAAGATGGATCGTTTGTCCGATTTGTCTGATCTTCGGTTCATGTTCGCTGATCACGATCTGCAATAACATTTGCGCGTTGACTTCTTGGAATTTAAAGAGCGCGACGCCCCGTTCCAAGCGTGACATATCCAGCAGATAATCGATCAAGTGCTGCATCCGTGTGACCGATCCCTCTAAGATTTCGAGATGGTCTTGGAATTTCTCCGGCTGTTTGCGCATCAGGTAGGCGCGCGTCTTCAGGTTCGTGAGCGGGGTACGCAACTCGTGCGACGCCTGTGCGACGAAGCGTGAACGCTGGCGCTGGAGCGCTTGTTCTTGGGTGTTGTCCCGCAGAATCGTGACAATCCCTTGCAAACGGTCGGGATTCCGATCCGTCCCCAAAGTGCCGTTCACTTGGGTACTCGTCACGCTGGCATCGAAAGGGAGGCGATTGGGCGGCTTAAAACGCAGTTGGCTCGTCCAGACGCCGTTGATCCGCAGCGCTTCGGCGACATCATGATGAATTTGGGCTTGATGAGACGCATCGACATCGGCGAAACTGAAAATATCTTGTAAGTTGGGGGGGGTCTCGTCGGTCTCATAGCCAAGCATATTGAGCATCACGCGATTGACATAACGGGTTTGGAGATTGCGATTCGCATCAAGTTCCTGATAGATCACGCCCTCCGTCATAGCATCAAGGATAGTATGCAGCTGTTCGCGTTCGTAATTCAACTCGGCGGTACGCTCGGCGACCCGTTTCTCCGAGATCATGGTTTGATTGCGCATCCGGTCAAACAGGCGGGCATTCCGGATGGCGATGGCGGCTTGGTCGGCAAACGCCTGCAAGGTGTAGGCATCCTGTTCGCTAAACCGATTGGTGACGCCGCTGTCCAGATTCAAAAAGCCGATCACATAACTACCCATACGAATCGGCGCGCCCAAGTAGGATTTCAACCAGTCGATGGTATTCTGCATCGGGATCCATAGGGGGGAAGTCTTAACATTGGGGATGGCGAGCGCGCTACGATGCTCAGTCATCCAACGCAAGGTGGGGGTGGCAGAGACCGAGACCTGTAGCTGACGATAGGTTTCGACGTTGGTGACACGCTCATAGCCGCGCGCGCGCGCAATGGTGGTGATATCATTTTCCACCAGCATAATATTGACATATTCATTGGGCAAGATGTGTTCGACCTGCTCCAAGACACGATCCAAGACCTCGTCTAGGTTAAGCGTGTTGACGAGTGCCGCCGCCGTATTGACGAGCGCCGCCGCCAACAACCGCTGCCCTTGTTCGGCAGCTTCGGCACGGCGGCGCTTGGTGATGTCGAACACGATCAACTGGATCAGTGTGTCCGTATCCATTGTCAGCACATTAGAATTCACTTTGACCGAGCGGATATCGCCTTTGGCGGTGCGATGTTGATAGGAATGAATGGTCGAATCTTCGGTCAGATTATCGACTGGTAAGGTTTCGACTTCAAGCACACCAAACGACATACCGCGCATTTGGGTACGGTTGTATCCGTAAAAGCGACAAGCGCGCGGATTGGCATCGATAATCACACTCTTGTTGGGGTCAACAATGAGTTGTATCGAGGGGTTTTGCTCAAAGGCTTGAGACCATAACACATTTTGATGTAAAAAGGCGCGTATTTGATCTTGATCGTTCATCAGCATGAATCTTGATGATTTACCGTTCCCTTGATTATGCCAAAAAAGTTCAATGTCCACAATACGCCTAAAGGGTGAGCGATGATCCTTGTTCAACGGATTCTGATTTCGAGCGATATCGTGAAGTGAGGTGCATCATGGGAAGTCGCGAATCATCCAGAAAGGGGGTAAACTGAAAAAATTGTCGGTCATTTTAATCGCCCTGCGCGCGGACGAATACTTCCGCATGATCACCATCGATCCAAGAATATCGGAGAAACGCTATGTATATTCGTAACTGCTCAGGCTGAAAAACGCTCGGTAATAAAGGGAGAAATGACCGTTGGCGGCAAATGAGTGGATATTCGGCGCGCGAACTTTCATGTTAACGAGCGATTGACAAGCGCCTAATCCACCCCTACATCCACGTTTCGAGGGGTATTTTTCTGTTTTTCTTCACGTCTTCACGCCTCTGTGTTTATTTTATTCTGTTTCTATACCTGAGTAGTCACGTATATTCAAGAAATTCAAATACGCAATCTTCGTTCGATTCGTGAATTTGATTGGTCGCTTGCCAAAGACGAATTCGCCGGTTGGCATGTGTTGATCGGCGACAATGGCTCTGGCAAATCGACGATCTTAAAGGCAATTGCTCTGGCACTGGTCGGCGAAAAAGATGCGCAGGGCTTGCGTCAAAACTGGGGCGATTGGCTCAAAAAAGATCAGAAAGAGGGTTCTGTTAGTTTAAACCTTGTCGATGATACGAAATATGATTCTTTCAGTAGTAAGGGCAAGGTTGGGAAAAAGTCTTTAAAAGCAGCGATTGCCTTCAAACGTAAAGCTACTGAAGATACCCGCCAACTCGTTGTACTCGAAACAATTTCAGCATCATCAATCCCTCCAGAGAGTCGACATGTATGGGGCACGGGCACAGGGTGGTTTTCTGTCGCTTATGGTCCATTCCGCCGCTTTAGTGGGGGCAACACGGATAATGATCGTCTCTTTTTTGCCAATCCCAAGTTGGCAGCCCATCTCTCAGTTTTTGGGGAGGATGTAGCACTATCAGAAGCGATTCGATGGTTATAAGACCTAATGGGCGCAACCTTTCAATTTGGGTATTTGCCGGGGTTGAATGAGCGTTTACGCCAACGTGCCGAATATACCTGTACCGTTTTAGGGCTAAATCGTGAAGTCCTTGTCGAAGCACGGCGGGATGCGTTTGGCAGTTACAGAAGTAGGGCTTTAGCCCGCGAAAGCTACGCCGCTTCAGCGGCTGTAGATGAAGCGCCTTACGGCTTTAGCCGCCGTCTGAGCGTCTCAGCGGGGTGCATTTGAAGTGAGTGTAAATTCTCTCGGAATTTCCGAGT
>JBBRTY010000354.1:0-4067 GCA_038248285.1 Aggregatilineales bacterium | reverse complement strand
GAGTTGATAACATTTGACAAGCGCCTAATCCGCCCCACCAACGATCTCCGTTGCGGGCCCCTAACCACAATAGGGCGGGTTTGTTTTTTGTTGCCAACCCCTATCGTCTCATCAACGTAAATGTAGGGGCGGATTAGGCGCGCGTGGAAAAATCCCCAACCCCAAGAGTCGCCGCGCCGAATATCCGCCCGTTTACCTGTTATGAAATCATAGCGATGCACCAAAGTGAAATGCACCCATCTTTTCAAACCCACTTGACACCCGCCCGTGATCATCTTAAAATATCATTTAGATATTTAGGCAATCGTCTAAATAAGGACTCTATGAACGACATCTTCAAGGCATTGGCAGACCCGACCCGAAGACAAATCTTGCGGATGCTGCAAGACAGCGATCTTTCTGCGGGCGAGATTGCGAAGGCGTTCTCGATTTCTGCGCCCAGCATCTCGCATCACCTCAACATCTTGAAAGCCGCCCACATCGTTTTGGCACAGCGTGACGGACAGAGTATCGTCTACATGCTCAACACGACGGTGATGCACGACTTTGTGCAGGCACTCATGGAAATTTTCCAAATCCAAGAAAGAACGACCGATGATGAACAAACAAACCCTGTAGTTCCTGCTGGCAGTGATGTTGGCGATGGGGACGTTTAACTTCCTGCGTTATCCGGCATTGCCGCCCATCGTGCCGACAGACTACGACATTTGTGGGCAGGTGGATGGGATACTGCCGTGCTGGTCAATATGGGGGCGGCGGTGATCCTGCCGTTGCCGGTGATGGGCATCTTTTTCGTTGGGACATTGCTGGTGTCTGTGGCTGGCATCGTGGGTTATTCTTATCGTGTGTATCAGCAAGTGAGGGCTTCATGAACCTGTTCAAACGTGTTTTCATGATGGTGGCTATCAGCCTATTGACCATCGGTGTGGCATCTGCCCAAAACAGCTTTTCGACCTATACCGACCCTGACGGGCGCTTCAACTTGCCCCTGCCCGCCGATTGGACGGATGTGAGCGCCGGCGCAATCGGACATTTCGTCAGCCCGGCGGGGGATATCGACCTGTATTTGTTGGCAGTCGAAGCCGCCGACAAGGCAAGCGGCACCGCCGCCGCGCTCGCCCAAGTTCTCCCCGATTTCGTAGGGACGCCGGTGCAATCGTCGGATATCCCGTTGCCCGGCGGCATCATCTGGAGCCAAGAAGTGGTTGTGGTGGAAGCGACGACCTTGCTGATCACGCTGGCGACGCATCAAGCGGGCACCACCTACATATTGATCGTGCAGGGTGAACAAGCGGGGATCGCAGCGGCGGGTCCAACCTTTAACGCGGCGTTGTTAGGGTATGCCATCGGCGAGGGCGCGTCGGCGTTTGAGCAAGTGCCCGCTTATGTTGATCCGGCGACCTACACCGAAGAAGCCATCACCTTGACCTCCGGCACGCTGGCGCTGCCCGCTGTCTTGACGTTGCCCGTCAACAGCGCCAGCGAGAGCGTGCCGGCAGTCGTGTTGGTACACGGGTCGGGACCGAGCGACCGCGACGAGACCATCGGCGTGAACAAGGTGTTTCGCGACCTCGCGCTCGGCTTGGCGACGCAAGGGATCGCCTCGTTGCGCTACGACAAGCGCACCTATGTCTACCAAAATGATCTCGCCGTCCTCAGCGGACTCGATATTGACGGCGAAGTCACCGAGGATGCGCTGGCGGCAATCGCCCGCTTGCAAGCGACCGACGGTATCGACCCAGCGCGCGTCTTTGTGATCGGGCATAGTTTGGGCGGCATGATGGCACCGCGCATCGCCGAACAAAGCGGCACCGTCGCCGGGGTGGTGGTGATGGCTGGCAATGCCCGTCCCTTTGGCGTGGTGGTGGCGGAACAACTCGCCTATCTCGAGTCGCTCGGCGTCGATCCCGTCAGTTCAGGCTTGGTCGGTATCCCTGAAAAAATGGCGGCGATCCGTGAAGGCGGCGACGCAGCGGTGCTGTTCGCCGATACCCCGCTCCTAGCGCGATATTTCGAGAGTCTGGCGCTGGTGGAGCAAGTGGCGACGGCGCAAGCGCTCACCGTGCCCTTTTTGTTTCTGCAAGGGGAGCGCGATTATCAAGTGACGATGGAAGACTTCGGCTTGTGGCAAGCGGCATTTGAAAATTCCGACCGCGCCACCTTCATCAGTTATCCCGATTTGATGCACTTGATGATGGCACTTGGGGATGTGAGTCGCAAAGGCACGCCAAGCGATTATAATGAAGCAGGATTCGTCGCCCAACAAGTGGTGGACGATATTGCAGCTTGGATCAACGCGCAGTAGATCAAGAGGGATATGCCTTTGCGGAAACACTATTATAACAGCCTCCGCGCGGGGATCATGGCATTCATCAGCGTCATGATCTTCGCCTCGGTTCGTGCCCAAGAGGATGCCCCGTCGAGTTTGCCGATCCCGCTTGATGTGGCGATCACCGCCACCATCAGCGCCGAAGCTTTTTTCGATCACTGGTTGATCAATGTCCAAGCGGGGGATATCTTGCAGGTCACGATGACGGGCACGGACGGACTCGCGCCGCTGGTGGGTGTCGTTACGCCCGGACGCACGCTCGACGCCAGCAGTAGCGCGGGCGCAGTCAATGGTTCTGTCACTGTGACGTACAGCGTGCCGCAAGACGGGGGGTATATCATCGTCGCCACCCGCGCGGGGAGCGAGATCGGCACCACCGTCGGCGGATACAGTCTGCTCGTCCGTAATTTGAACCCCCAACCGACTGCTACCCCGGATTACACCATCTTCCTGCCGCCATCCGTGCCCTGTGGCGAAACGACCGCCATGCCCATCTTTTCGGTGTCGGTGCTGCGGGAAGCCTTCGACTCAGTGGCATATTCGATCCGTGTGTATGGCTTTGATGGGTTTCGCCCGGCATTGTTGATCACCTTAAATGACATGCAGACATGCATCACAACCCCCGCCGACGCGCTCGGCGATAGCGTCATCTTCCCCGGCGAAACGGCGATCACGCTGGGCGCGGACGATCTCGCGACCACTGCCCAAGCCGTCATTGATGAAGACTCGCAGCTCATCGCGATTGAGATCGCGATTGCGTCCCTAGACCCGATCCCAAGCGGGCGTTTTGTGGCAGTGATCGGCGGCTTTCGACTCGAACCAGCGCATGACAGCGACCCGATCAGCGGGCGCATCAACCCTATTGCCGGCACCCAAGGCATATCGGCATTGCTGGCATTGATCGGCATCAATAACCGCCTCGACCCCGCCCTGCTCATCGGTGCCGGACGTTGTGATGATGCGGGCACCCGCACCTGCCCTGATTTTCCTTCATTGATGGGGGCGGGGGTGCGGCTCAACAATGGGGTGGCGCTGGTGGGCGACCGTTTTGATGCGGGTGTGCGCTTCACAAGTGCCTATCGGACGGACGTGCAAGCGGTGAGCTTTGGCGGCACCACGCGCGGCGAATATGGCATCGTGATCTTTTCGGAGACGACGCCCCTGTCATAACCACAATCAGCAGCAATGCAGGTTTTCAGAGAGGATGACATATGGGCAAATGGACGCTGGATTTAGAAAAATTACTGCCCGTTGAACTTTTAGAACGCCTGAAGATGGAGGCGGATCAAACGGGGACGGCATGGACGGAACTGGTCGTTTATGCGCTGGAACGCTATTTGGATGAGACCGACGACGACGAATCTGAGGAAGCCGAAGCGCTGGATACGGATCAGATTCTCGCGGATTTTCGCGGGGCGTGGGATGTGCGCGCGGGCGGGCAGATGCCACCCAGTGTGCCTAATAGCGACAGTCCAAAAGGCAAAAAACGGTAGGCGTCTCCGTCTGCGCGGGGTGCCGGGTACCCGTGCCCCCATCTATCGGGCGTTTTATACACTGTTCGAGGGTAACTGCTCAGGTTGAAAAATGGTCGGTAATAAAGTGAGAAATGACCGTTGGCGGCAAATGGGTGGATATTCGGCGCGGGAACTTTCATGTTAACGAACGATTGACAAGCGCCTAATCCACCCCTACATCCACGTTTCGAGGGGTATTTTCCTGTTTTTCTTCACGTCTTCAT
>JBBRTY010000353.1:0-4129 GCA_038248285.1 Aggregatilineales bacterium | reverse complement strand
TATCATCGACGAGAAACAGCCGATTCCGCTGGTCGTGCGTTTGGGCAAATGGACGGAAGCGGGGCAACCGCTGATCGACTTCATTCGTAGTGAACTGGGCGCATTGGGGGAGCATGTCGATGCCTTGCTGCGGGAAGGACGCGCTGCGCTCCTACTGGACGGCTTGAACGAAATTCCGGTATCACGACGGGCGCGCGAAGACCGAGATCGGCAGGTGCAAGGTTTGTTTCAACAACACCGCGACTTGATCACGCTATTGACCTGCCGCGCGCAGGATTACTCGCTTGATCTCGGTTTTGACAAAGTGGAGATCACACCGCTCGATCCGATCCGCATCCGCGAATTCGGGGTGCGCTATTTAGGCGAGGAAGCGGGGGCGGCGTTATTTGAGCGCTTGATCGGACAGGAAGCTGCGCAAACCGAACGCGCTTTCCTTACATGGGTGACAAAACAAGCGCTTGACGAACCGGAACAGGTTTTCTGGCTAAAGCGGGCGCTTCCAGATGGCGTTGAGTGGGGCTATGACAACCGCAATTGGAAGAACTGGCTACGCCAACGGGAACATTCTGCCAGCTTACTAGTGCTGGCACGCAACCCTTACATGCTGTCGATGCTGACGCAGGTCTATATCACCAATCAACAGCGGTTGCCGGACAACCGGGGCGAATTGTTTCGCGATTTCGCGCTAACCTTGTTGGTGCGGGAGCGATTGGTCGAGGTGGATGCGCACAAACGCCCGATCGTGAACGCCGCAGCCGAGGCGCTCTTGAATGGCTTGGCGCGGCTGGCATATACCATGCAGATTGAACGTGGGACAACGGCAGAAGGCAATGCTTTGACGGCACTACCGCTGGCACGCACCCGCGAATTTTTGACCGAAACGCAGGTATATCAAGCGGGGAGTGCCAGCCTGATCGCTGTGGGCGAGACCGTGCGCTTCAGCCACCAACTTCTACAAGAATATTTCGCCGCCCGCTATATGGACAACGAAATTCGCGCCGGACGCTTGCAAGCATCCGACATTTGGAAAGCCGTAAACTGGTGGGAACGGACAAACTGGGAAGAAGCGACGATCTTGCTAGCGGGCTTATACAGTGATGATTGCACCGAGGTGCTGAATTGGCTGGCGGACGCGAACCCAGAAGTCGCGGCACAGTGCATCGCGCGCAGCGGCGCGACCACGCCCGACGCCACCAAAACGCGACTGCGAGACCAGTGGCTGCCGCGCCTGACCGACTTAAAACGTGACCCTCAGGCACCCGCCCGTGCCGCTATCGGTCGAGCGTTGGGGATGCCGATGTCGGAGGGCGGTATGCTAGACAATCGACCCGGCGTCGGATTACGCGCTGATGGCGTGCCAGACATTGTGTGGTGTGAAGTCAATGATCAGCAAGCGTGGACGTATCAGGATAAACGCCATAAGTCGCTGCCTCCCTACCACATCGCCAAATACCCGATTACTTACGCTCAGTTTCAGGCGTTTATCGACGCGCCGGACGGCTGGCACAGCGCTGAATGGTGGGAAGGCTTGGCGATGACCACCGGACATAATGACGCGCCGGGGGATCAGGCATTCAAGTTCGGAAATCACCCCCGTGAGGGCGTCAGTTGGTACGATGCGGTCGCCTTTTGCCGCTGGCTGAGTGCTAAGATGGGCGTTGAAGTGCGTTTGCCGATGGAATTTGAATGGGAGCGTGCCGCACGGGGGACAAATGGGTTAATGTATCCCTATGGGAACGAGTTTGCTGCCGACAAGGGCAATACCAGAGACACAGGCATTGCGCAGACCTCGGCAGTTGGGTTATTCACGGATGGTGCCTCGCCTGCTGGGGCGCTGGACATGAGCGGCAACGTCTGGGAATGGTGTTTGACAGACTACAGGAACCCAGCACCCGACGCCCAAAAAGAAGACCTGCATTCTGCTAATAGCCGCGTGCTGCGTGGTGGTTCGTGGAACTTCGCTCAGCACGGCGCGCGCGCCGCTTACCGTTTCGACTACAACCCGGATGGACGCTCTAACGCTCTCGGGTTTCGTGTCGTGCGGGTGGGTGCAGTGTCGTCCCATCATTTGAATCGCTGATCGCTGTTAGGCGCGTAGCGCCGAAGCTTTTGTCCGCACTGCGTGCGGATTCGCTTCGCGAATCAAAATTTTTGAGAATCGGGGTTTTTAGGCACTTGGATGGAGTGTGCGTCGAAAATGTGACCGCGCAAGCCCCATGTGTCGGCATAGCGGACATGATTGATCCAGCCTTGAACGCTGGCATCCAGTTCGGCAAAAGGGATTGCCCCTGCTTCGTAGAGGTCAAGGTTATGCTCAAAGCGGCGGGTGAATTTGACGACATTGCGCGCCTTCAAACGACGATGGGTGGGGTAGACGACAAACCCTAACCACGGGATGCCCACCCGAACCGGGATCACTTGCGCCTCTGGTTCATGAATCGTGAGCCGCAGCCGCGCCAGTCGGTCGATGATGGCGCGCTTCCAAGCGTACAATTGACAAGAATCATCGCTAAAAAGCGCAAAATCATCGACGTAACGGAGATAGGCGGAGACGCGCAATTCCCGTTTGACGAAGTGATCGAAGGTGTCCATATAGACGTTGCTCCAAAATTGAGACGTCAGGTTGCCAATGGGGAGACCGCGAGGGCGCATAGGGCCGAACAAATCATCGCCGGGGAAATAGACCAACGTGTATTCGTCTTTTAAGATGCCTTCTCCACTGGCGAGAATTGTCTGCAAAAGCCAGCGGATATCCTCTTCGGGGATTTTTACTTGCAGCGCCCGCAGCAATACGGCATGATCGAGCGATGGGAAATGTTGAACGATGTCCATGCGTAACACATAGGCGTAGCGGCGCGCAAAGCTTTGGAGGCGATCTAGCGCGCGATGGGTGCCTTTACCGACGCGATTGGCATAACTGTCGAAGATGAAGCGGCGCTCAAAGTCCGGTTCAATCACGCGGCACAGCGCATGATGCACCACCCGATCTCGAAACGGCGCGGCGCTAATCTTGCGTTGTTTCGGCTCATGAATGATGAAATGGGTATAGGCACCGGGTTGATAGCGTTGTGTCTGTAACTCGGCTTGCAACTCGATCAAACGATCCGCCATTTGGTGATCAAAAGCGGCGGCAGTCGCCTTTCCCCGTTTACCGCGCGCCGCTTGCTGATAGGCACGCAGCAGATTTGACCATGAAAATAGTTGTTGATAGCGTTCACTCACCAAGGAGCAGTCCGTATGTCTAATGACCTGATTATTTTCGCACGCACCGTTGATTTGCTGGAGTGGTTGCTGCCCAAAGCCGAGCGGTTTCCCAAAATTTACCGATCCACCGTGACTAAACGCTTGATGGATGCCGCGTTGGATTTTCAAGAGGCGTTGTTTGAAGCGCATAGTCAGGGTGGCACCACGCGCCAAAAGCACTTGCGCAGCGCCGATGCCGCGCTCGACAAACTACGCCTGTATTTACGGTTGGCGCACCGCTGGCAATGGATCAATGAGGGGCAGTATGAGCATGTCAGCCGCATGATCGCCGAAATTGGGCAACTGTTGGGCGGCTGGATCAAACAGGCGGCTCAAGGATAACCTAGGAGCCGCCTCTGTTTTATATACGCCCGACCCTGAAAAGGATGCGGACGGGACACACCTGCGCCATCTCTATGGCTTTTGCCTCGTCCCGGAAGCCCTAGCACCAGCCACCGCCGGGCATATTCTGGAAGCGACACCCATGCCGGGGCACGATGCCGCTCGTAGGGCGAAATCCGCCCCACCGTAAAAAACACATAGAGGTGTGTGACGACAAAACCAACCGAAACCCGATATTGTTGTTGCGATTGTTCGGGTTGTTGTTGTTGCGGTAGGCAGCGCGCGCGTTGTTCTGATTGTTGTTCCACGAACCACCACGCAGCACGCGGTCGCTGACAGGCTGCCCCCGGTGGCACGAGTGCCACCTTGATAGACTATACCTTCTACGTGCAAAAATTGCGATTCCGCCTGCGGCGACTCCGCGCTCCGCGATTCCGCACGCAGTGCGGACAAAAGCTTCGGCGCTACGCGCCTAACAGCGATCAGCAACCCCTCATATGGGTGACGACAAAACCAACCGAAACCCGACATCGTTGTTGCGACT
>JBBRTY010000352.1:0-4163 GCA_038248285.1 Aggregatilineales bacterium | reverse complement strand
TCGAGAAGACCATAGGGATTGCGCGGTTCTTGTTTTACAAGACTATGTGGCAGCCAATGGCCCTTTAACATGGAAAAACGTTGTCGCGTTGGTGATGTATTTTGAGGGCAATATTTTATTGAGTGCATCGCCATCCAATATCGGAACCTTTACATTCAGTGACCAAGACGAAGCTTCAAAATGCTTTGATAATCGAGGATCGGCGGCAAACCCCGTTTGGCATCCCGCAGAAGAAGCAGAAGAAAGCCCTCCCAGTGTAGCCCAAAATTGCACTGAGTTACAAAGGAAGTTCTCTAAAGCAGTTGTGGAGTTTCTCCATAACGTGTGTACAGGCGCAGGTGTTCGATTGTCCTACGGGACGGATCAATGTGATGAAGTCGGTTTCCTTGACTATATTTCTGGCTCGCAGGGATTTTATCAATGGGTTATATCCAGAGAGTATGCAACAGAATCTGTCAGCGAAAATAGCCCGTTCTATGGTATGAGTTTGGGACAGTATGTCGCCGCTATCGGAACTCGCTATGAGGCTCTAGCCACCAGCGTGTTGAATAAATTCACCATTGGTGACTATCAATACGGGATTTGTCCTTGTAGTTGGGTAAACGACAATGCTCCAAGATCTGGGCAGAACGCTTCGCTTGCCTCATATGCCTATATGACCTACATCACCGACTATGGCAAGTATTTCAAAGTTTACTAACCCTCAAGAAGCCTGTAGAGAGAAAGGATATTAACATGATTCGCCATAACCGAATTTGGGTTTTCATGCTCTTTTGTTTCATCAGCTTGGCAGGGGTTTTTGAACCAATTAGAAGCCAAACCAGCAACCCACTGCAACTCTTGTTCACATCAGATCGCACGGGCACGACCGAAATTTACTCAATGAACATCTCAGGCTCGAATCTCCGAGCTATGACTGCTTTTGCCTCTCATGGTCGTTACAATGAATCACCGATATATTCTGCGATAACTAATCAAATCGCACATATATCGCAAAGAGATAGGGGATTCTCTCCGCAAATCACTATTATGAATACCGCTGGGCTTGATTTGGCAAACCTAAATCGAGTCGAACTCACGAATGATTTTGCAATAAAAGGTCATGTCCGTTGGTCGCCGAATGGAACTCGTCTTGCTTTTAGTGCCGATCCAAATCTAAATCGTGATATCTATGTCTTTAACGCCGATGGTTCTAATCCGCTTCGATTGACCACCGATCTAAGCGCAGATTCTTCTCCAAGCTGGTCACCATCGGGGTTGATGATCGCGTTTCAATCGAGTCGGGATGATCTCATTAATCGCACGAGTGAAATTTATGTGATGAGTGCGGATGGTACCAATCAAACCCAACTCACATTTAATACTTGGTCGGATAACACCCCTACATGGTCACCTGATGGAAACAAAATTCTATTCTCATCAAAACAAAACGGGGAGAACTACAATCTGTATCTTATGGATGCGAATGGTGCCAATATCACGGCATTGACACAGAACAGCGGCGATAATCACAATCCCGAATGGTCACCCGATGGAACGATGATCGCTTTTAGTTCAAATCGCGATGGGGACTACGAAATTTATGTGATGAACGCAAATGGCACTAACATCCAGCAACTCACGCATAACACAGATTACGATGGGGAACCCACTTGGTGGTTGCCTCCACCTACTACCCTTACCACCACCCTCACACTCGGCGGACGCGGCACTCCCCCCAACGCCGTCCATAGCATCCCGCTGACCGCCGACCTCTATCAAAATGGGGTTCTCGTCACGCCCCACATCCCCACGACCACCACCGCCGGAGCCTTTACGCTGCCGAACATCGCACAGGGGCTATACACCTTGTGGGTCAAACCGCCGCAATATCTCGCGGTTGCGCCGTCGGTGAACCTGAACGCCCCCGCTGTCAGTCTCGACGCAGGGACGCTCAAAGCGGGGGACGCCGTAAAATCAAAATCATTTTTCTGTGGAGGAGGAACAACAATGCGTTATCGACTCATTTTCGGCATGATAATCGTGGTCTATTTTCTGGGCACAAATATTTCTGCACAAGCTTTACAAGGATACTCTGTGACGATGAGTGCCCTTCAGGTCAGACCAGATGGCACCCAAATCGCCGTTGCAACCGTATCGGGATCGCTCAAAATCTACGATGCAACGACACCTACGGTGGTGATTCGCACGTTGCAAGCAAGTGGAGATAACATAAGCGATCTCGGTTGGTCCCCCGATGGAACTCGCATTGCGGCGATAACTTTTCAAGGTCGCGTCAGCGTGTGGACATCATCTGGCAGTAGTTTGTATTCAATTGTTCTACCCTCTCCTAATACTACCCCACAACTTGTAAGCGTCAGTTGGAGTCCCAATGGGGAACAACTTGCCGTCTCCGGTCAAGGGTTAGGCACTGTCATCTTAGAAGCATCAACCGGAGTTCAGTTATTTGCTGTGCCAACAGGTGAAACTTACGAAAGTATATGGAGTCCTTCAATAAGCTTAGTTGCCTCCAGTTATACTGGCGTATTTGTATGGGAAAATAACTCTGCAACAAATAAATTGCCATCTAATGCGGGTTTTAACCCGCCGGGCATTTATCCGGGCACCATTGGGTCTAGTAGAAATGGAGACTTGTTGGCAATTGTAATATACCGACTAGGCAATCCTCCTATCGAAGGTTTAGGACCCATACCTCAACAAACTGAATTACAAATTCGCCAATTCCCATCATTAGCGCTTCTTAGATCGATTGAAGTTCCGGGTAGTGGGGCAAAAATAAAATGGAATAGAGATAACACCCTCATTGCGTTGAGCAGTTATGATGATATGGTACGTATATTTGAAGCATCTACGCTGCGCCTCGTGGATGAAATCAACGTCAGCAATTCCATAAAAGCATTCGATTGGATGAATAACTCGCACATCGTCTATGCGTCCAACGATGGCACCTTAAACGTGGTGGGTTTCACCACTGACCTCACCACCACCCTCACACTGGGCGGACGCGGCACGCCCCCCAACCCTACCTACGCCATCCCACTGACCGCCGACCTCTACCAAAACGGCGTCCTCGTCACAGCCAACACCCCGACCACCACCACCGCCGGAACCTTCGCGCTGCCCAACATCCCGCAAAGCAATTATGTTTTGTGGGTCAAACCGCCGCAATATCTCGCGGTCGCTCCCTCGGTGAACCTGAACGCCCCCGCCGTCAGCGTGAACTTGGGGACGCTCAAAGCCGGGGATGCCAATAACGACAATACTGTCACCATCAACGACTTCACCATCCTCTCCAATTCGTTTGGCAAGTCCGTCGGTCAAGTCGGCTATGATGCCCGCGCTGATTTCAACGCGGATACCCTTGTGAACATTCTCGATTATTCCCTACTTGCCACCAACTTTGGGCAATCCGGCGTAAATCCTCCCACACCGTCCGGTGGGCTTACCCTCATGAGCAGCCCGCAAACCGAGCCGACAGGCGATGCCGCGCTGGTGTTGTCACCATCCCGCAGGACGATTCAAGCAGGGACGACCTTTGAGTTCCGCGCCCAAGTGCAGCGCAACATTGCCTCGGTCGATGCCGTTGAACTGCATCTCGCCTTTGACCCAGCACTACTGCAAGTCGAGGCGGTGACGGCGGGGCGCTTCTTGCCCTATGTGCTGCAAAATCAGTACGACAACAGCGCGGGCACGATTGATTTTGCCGCTGGCGCGCTCGAAGAAATCCCTGCCGGACGCTTCAACACCGTGACGATTCGCTTGCGGGCACTGGCACCAGCGGTCGGGGTCACATTAGCCGTCAACAATGCCAATGTCACCTTTGGCGGCGCATCGGTGTATGGCGGCGCGACGGTCACACCGGTGACGGTGCGGTAACAACGGGGGAAGAGAGAGTAATCCGCAGGGGCGCAATGCATTGCGCCCCTCCTAAAAAATATGCCAAAAGCGCCTTATTCCTCGTCGGCGATACCCTTGCACGGGTTGGTCAACGTGCCGATCTCGGCGATGGTAGACGTGACGACATCGCCATCTTGCAGATACCGTTCTGGCGTCATGCCAATGCCCGTCCCCGAAGGAGTGCCCGTCAAGAGGACATCGCCCGGTTCCAGAGTGACCATGCGCGAGATATAGGCGATCAAGTGCGCCACCCCAAACACCATGTC
>JBBRTY010000351.1:0-4173 GCA_038248285.1 Aggregatilineales bacterium | reverse complement strand
TATAGAAACAGAATAAAATAAACAGAGAGGCATGAAGACGTGAAGAAAACAAAGGAAAATACCCCTCAAAACGTGGATGTAGGGGCGGATTAGGCGCTTGTCAATCGTTCGTTAACATGAAAGTCCGCGCGCCGAATATCCACCCATTTGCCGCCAACGGTCATTTCTCCATGTATTACCGCTCCTATTTCTGCCTAAGTAGGTGACTACTCAGTTATAGAAACAGAATAAAATAAACAGAGAGGCATGAAGACGTGAAGAAAACAAAGGAAAATACCCCTCAAAACGTGGATGTAGGGGCGGATTAGGCGCTTGTCAATCGTTCATTAACATGAAAGTCCGCGCGCCGAATATCCGCCCATTTGCCGCCAACGGTCATTTCTCCCTTTATTACCGATCGTTTTTCAGCCTGAGTAGTTACTATAAAAGAGAGACTTCTATGACCAGTTATTTCGATCTCGTCTTGCACCCCGAATGGTATCACGGGCATAGCAAGCGCCCCCCTTACTTTGAGGGGTGGTATTTTAAGATGGTCTCGCCAGATCGATCCTGCCGCTTTGCGGTGATCCCCGGCATTTTCTTGAGCGACGACCCCGCCCAACACCATGCCTTCATTCAGGTGTTCGATGGCGTCAGCGGGGATGCCAGTTATCACCGCTTTCCGGCGGAGGCATTTCAGATCGCGCGCGGGACGTTTGACCTGCGTATTGGCAATAACCGCTTTACGCTAGACGGCATCACGCTCGATATCGCCGATGATCTGCGCACCGTGAAGGGCGATCTGCGCTTCGGCAAGGCGATCTCGTGGCCCGTTTCGATAGTCGAACCGGGCGTGATGGGGGCGTTTGGCTGGTTGCCGATCATGGAATGCTATCACGGCATTTTGGGGCTAGATCATGCCGTCACCGGGGCGCTGACCGTCGATAGCCTCGCTTATGATTTTACGGGGGGGCGGGGCTATATCGAAAAAGATTGGGGCAAGTCCTTCCCCGGCGGATGGGTGTGGATGCAGACCAACCATTTCGCCGCGCCGGGCACGTCGTTCACGGCGTCGGTGGCGGTCACCCCGCTGATGAGCCTGTGGTTCTCCGGCTTTCTGGCGGGCTTGTGGCATGAGGGGCAGTTCCACCGTTTCGCCACCTACACAGGAGCGCGTGTCGAAAAACTGGCGATCACCGATCACGCCGTGACGTGGGTGGTGGCGGGCGGCAAACAACGACTCGAAGTGCTGGCGACGCGCGCCGAAGCGACAATGCTGCCGGGACCCAACCGCCAAGACATGGGCACGCGCGTGCCCGAAACCCTGAAAGGCGTCGTTGAGGTGCGCTTAACCGGCGCAAATGGGCGGCGGATCTTCGAGGGCACGGGCGAGTGTGCGGGCTTGGAAGTGGCGGGCGATGTCGATAAGCTGTTGCGGGCGGTGAACTAACGTGACCACGTTCCTGCAACAAGTTGGGCGGCAAGTACAAGCCGCGCGCGAAGATGCCCGTGAAGCGCCGTTGTTCCTCTTCATCGGCGCGTGGACCCTGATCATGATCATGGTGCCGATTTTGCGCTGGACGGTGGGCGAAGCGCTGTTCCCGCTCGATATTTCGGCGGGGGTGGTCTCGCAGGCGGTGGCGTCATTGGCGGCGGTGCGGGTCGTGTGGGGCTGGCGACGGATGTTGAGCATGGCGGGCGTGATCGTCCTGTGCGCGTGGGGGATTGAATATATCGGGCATACGACTGGTTTCCCCTTTGGCGACTATGATTACACCTCGATTTTGCAACCCCAGATCGGTGGGGTGCCTATCCTCGTGCCGCTGGCATGGCTGATGATGTTGCCGCCGGCGTGGGCGGTGGCAAATATCTTGAGCCAGCACGTCACAGGGCGGGTCGCTCAGCGCCTCGCCTTCATCGGTTGGAGCGCGTTGGCGTTCACAGCGTGGGATTTGTTTCTCGATCCGCAGATGGTACATTGGGGGTTGTGGGTGTGGAACGACCCCGGCGCGCTGAATTACGTCGGGATTCCTTTGAGTAATTACGCGGGCTGGCTGTTGGCGTCGGTGCTGCTGACGACCATCGCCAGCGGGATCGCCCCCGTGCGGCGCTTGCCCATGCGCCCGTTGCTGCTGATCTATGCGATCTCGTGGTTCTTGGAGACCTTCGGTTTGATTTTCTTTTGGAACTTGCCCATCCCCGGCATTGTCGGCGGGCTGGTGATGGGCGGCTTTTTGTTGGCGGCGCTCCGGCGTTATGCCGCTAGTGAAGGCGCGCTCCCAACGCCGCTGGCTGATCTTACCTCGGCACAGAGGACACCATGACCCCAAATGATCTCGGCACGATAGCCCTGTGGACGGGGATCGGCTTTTTCTGTGGGTCGCTGATGTTGGCGTATTGGCTGGGGTCGCTGGTGCTGCGCCGCGATCTGCGCGCGGTCGGCGATGGCAACCCGGGCGCGACCAATGTCATCAAAGCGGGGGGCTTGCGCATCGGTTTGTTGGCGATGGCGCTCGATGTCATCAAGGGCATGGTGCCTGTGGGCATCGCCGTCTGGATCGTGGGCATACACGGCGCGGGGCTGGTCTTGGTCGCGTTGGCTCCGATTTTTGGTCATGCCTTTTCCCCCTTTTTGCGCTTCAAGGGCGGCAAAGCGGTCGCTGTCAGTGGGGGGGTGTGGATCGCGCTGACGGCGTGGGAGATTCCGACGTTTGCGGGCATCCTGCTGGGCTTGTGGTTCAGCATCATTGAGGTTTCGGGCTGGGCGATTGTGATGCTGCTGACGTGCTTGCTGGCGTATATGATCCTCGCCCACCCCGACCCGACCTTGCTCACGATCATGATCATCAACAGCGCCTTGCTAGTCACCAAGTATCGTGCTGATCTGCGCCAGTTCCCGCGACCGCGTGCGTGGTTGCGGCGGCGCTTGGGGATGGCGTAATGGGGGGCATTGCCGTTCTTGTTGTGTTGCTCGCCGTCCTTTGGGGCGGCATTCTTATGATCACGCTGGTGAATTTGTGGGCGCTGCCCCGCTTGCGGGCGCTCCCGCTCAAAGCGGGTGAGACGCCGCTCGTCAGTGTGTGCATCCCCGCGCGCGACGAAGCCGCCGTCATCCGCCAGACGGTACTCATGTTGTTGGCGCAAGATCACCCCGCCTTTGAGGTGATCGTGCTGGACGACGGTTCGACTGACAACACCGCCGCGACCGCGCGTTTGGCGGCAGATCGCGATCCCCGCTTGCGCGTCATCAACGGGAAACCCTTGCCGGGGGGATGGTTGGGCAAAAATTGGGCGTGCCAGCAGCTTGCGGCGGAGGCGCGGGGGCGCATTTTGGTGTTCACCGATGCCGATGTCCGTTGGAATGCGGGGGCATTGCACGCGCTGACCGGCATGATGGCGCGCACCGACGCCGATCTGTTGACGGTGTGGCCCACGCAGATCACCGAATCGTGGGGGGAGCGGCTGGTCGTGCCGTTGATCGCCTTTGTGATTTTGGGCTATTTGCCGATCCCCGCCGTGCAGCGGTCGTCGTCGCCCGCGTTGGCGGCGGCAAATGGGCAATGTCTCGCGTTTCGGCGCAAAGCCTATGATCGCATTGGTGGGCATATGGCGGTGCGCGCCTCGATTATCGAAGATATCCAGTTCGCACGCTTGATCAAAGGGCGGGGGTTGCGTTTGCGCATGGCGGACGGCGCGGGCTGGATCACCTGTCGCATGTATCGCCGTTGGGATGAAGTGCGCGACGGTTTTGCTAAAAACATCATCGCGGGCTATGGTGGGCTGGTGCCCTTCGCGCTGGGCGTGCTATTTCACTGGCTGATTTTGCTGGTGCCGTGGGGCTTGCTGGTGGCGGGGGCACCCACCGCCGGAGCCATTTTCATCGCCTGTGGCATCAGTGTCCGCCTGTTGACCGCCGTCGCCACTCGTCAGCGGGCGCTGGATGCGGTCTTGCTGCCGATCTCGGCATTGCTGATGACGATCATCGCGGCGCAAGCATTGGTGTGGCATCTGCGCGGCGGTCCCCGTTGGAAGGGGCGGGTCGCGACGGTGACGTAAGGGTGCATTTCACTTTGGTGCATCGCTATGATTTCATAACAGGTAAACGGGCGGATATTCGGCGCGGCGACTCTTGGGGTTGGGGATTTTTCCACGAGCGCCTAATCCGCCCCTACATTTACGTTGATGAGACGATAG
>JBBRTY010000350.1:0-4175 GCA_038248285.1 Aggregatilineales bacterium | reverse complement strand
GTCAAGTTAAGCCTTAATGAAAGCATCCCCACCCCGGCTGACCGTTGGTCAGACGGGGTGGGGATTGAGGCAAAACAAGAGAATAAAGGCTTAACTTGACGCCCAATGTGGTCGCCGATTCAAACCCTTTTTCAACAGATTCAGGTGGAACATCGTGCGATCCAATGAGGTCGCCCGTCTCGTTTTGAAGCGGGCGGGGTCAGTGCCCCGCCCTATAACCCTGTTTTACATCAGGCGTTCTAATTCTCGTCCCAGTAAGGTGCCATCCAAAGGCTTGGGGAAATAAGCGGTGAAACCAGCGCGCAAGGCGTCTTCACGTAATTTGGAAGTGTGATAGGCGGTGACGGCGATGCAGGGCACGTTTTGCCGGGCGGGATCGCTCAGGATTTCGTTCAGCAATTCCCAGCCATCTTTGCCGGGCAGGGCGAGATCGATCAGGATGGCATCATATGATGATTGGGTGTTAAACAAAAATTCCGAAGCTTGTTCGCCATCGACTGCCATATCGACAGCATAGTTCAGATACTGCAACAGGGTCGCAACCGTCTCCATGCCATCGGGATCATCTTCAACAACTAAAACGTGTTTTTGGGACATGATTATTTTCCTTGATACATAAGCTTAAAGATGAAGATGATGCGCAAGCTCAGGGATATCGAGCAACAAGTTCAAAAGGTTGTCCATAAAAGAATCCACGGTTAGGGGTTTGGTCAAGTAATTGTGAAAACCATTGGCGATGGCGCGTTCACGATCCCCGATCATGGCATGAGCTGTCAGCGCGATCACAGGAATCTCGCTATAGGCGCGGTCATGCTTCAGCAAGCTGATTAACCCCCATCCGTCTAAGATCGGCATCGACAAATCAGAAATAACAAGGCGGGGCTTGGCTTTTTTGATGATTTCGAAGCCTTCTTTGCCATTGGTGCTGGCATGGACGGTCGCCCCATATTCCATCAGGATAATTTCGGCGACGGTGAGACTATCGTCCTCATCATCCACGACGACGACCACCCAATCTTTGAGTAAATTTCCCGGTATTATTTTCAACATCGGTCCTTTATGCGCATTAAGCCAAAACCAAGGAGTCTGGAGTCGCAATTATGCCTTCAAGGGGCACCATCACTGTAAAAGTACTGCCTACCCCAAGCTCGCTCGTCAGGGTGATGGTGCCACCCATTTCGCGTGCGATTTTTTGGGCAATTGCCAAGCCCAGCCCCGTGCCGCCATATCTACGCTTGGAGGATTGATCGACTTGGCGGAATTCATCAAAAATGAACTCGCGCGCGTGCGGGGCAATGCCAATGCCGGTATCGGTCACAGCAATCGTCATAGAGTCCCCCTGCTTAGAAAGATTGACCTTCACCGAACCGATTTCCGTGAATTTGATGGCATTGCCGATGAGATTGATGGCGATCTTGGAGAGCGCTTCTTCGTCACCCTCAATCGTGGTGGGCAAACTCGGATCAAACGTTACTTTAAATTCTAAGCCTTTAGACTCCGCCAAGACGTTGAGGTTTTCTACCCATTTGCGCGCCATATCAGACGGCACGATGGTGTGATGTGCCAGTTCCATACGCCCTGATTCCACCCGCGATAGGTCAAGAAAGTCGTTGATCAAACTGAGTAAGCGCTCGCTGTTGGTATGGATTCTGCCGAGATAACGCTCGGTGACGCTGTTATATTCGACGCCCCCCATACGTTTTTGCATAATGCTGCTAAAGCCTAGAATCGCGTTCATCGGCGTCCGTAATTCGTGCGACATCGTTGCCAAAAATTCTGACTTCAAGCGCGAGTTTTCTTTGGCGATCCGTTGGGCTGCTAACGCTTCATCGCGGGCGGATCGCAATTCCGTCGTGCGTTCTTGTACGGCTTGCGCCATGTCGTTAAAGGCATTTGCCAGCACGCCCACTTCACCCGCTTGGGCATAGGCAACTCGTTGGTCAAATTTGCCTTGGGCAATCGCAGAAGCGGTGATCGTCATTTGGGTGATCGGTTGCGTGATCTGGGTGCTGACTACCAACCCGATGACCGCGGCGATGATCGCGATCAGCGCCGCCAACACCGCGATAATCGATTGGGTTTGCGTGGGGACACTGAACACTTCGGCTTGATCGATCTCGGTGAGCAAGCCGCTTTTTAAGTCCTCGATCCAATGATAATTCCCGAAGACAAGGATGCCACGATAATCGGAGTAGAGGGCGTCGCCGCTTTGTGCGTTGAGGGCGCGCTCGATACCGTCGCTGGTATAAGCACGATTTTGCGGGAACCCGTCAAATCGGCTTGTAGTCAGCAAGTAGCTGTTTTCTTGACTGATGAGATAGGTTTCGCCCGATTCGCCCAATCCTACTTGTTCGCCCAAGATGTTATCAAGTTGATTGATGTTGTAGCGAATCGCGGCAACGGCGATCAGATCGCCATCCTGATAAATCGGATTGGTGGCGATCAAGGTGAGTCGTTGCAACGACACGTCAAAAAAGGGCGCTTGCAAAAACTCTCCGGTTAAGCTGGCGTCAAAGTAGGGCTGGCGTAGGACCACCCGATTGAGCAACACGTCGTCTGAGGCGAGGACAACCTTCCCATCGGGGGCATAGATGAAAATAGCGTCCACATTGCTGCTGATATCGGCGATTTGCTTGATCGCCGTTATGGCGGCTGCGGCGCTGGTGGGGGTTTGCACTGCGGCGATCACCTCATTGTTGACGGCAATCGCGCGTAACTGCTCGCGTCCATCTTCTAGCAAACGTTCCACTTGCTGGGTTTTAAGCACCGAGATTGCGTCCAGTTCAGTAAAGATCTGAGCCTGATATTGGGACCCGATCTGCGCAATCACGATCAGCGTAATGATGACAATTGGCACGATCGCGATCCCTAGAAACAGGAACGTCAAACGCCAACGTAAGCGCGCGAAGAAGGGAATAACAGTGCGATTTGTCACTTGCATGATGCCACCTGCCTATTTTTATTCATTATCAGCGGCAATAAAATCCAGCGTATACACTTGAGCAAGATCGAACGTTTGCGTCAAAATGCCTTGATTGAGCAGCATATCGTAGGTAAATTGCCAGACAGTTGCTTCCATGCCGCCGTGAGTTTTGCCGGGCACATTCATCAGAGGAATACTGGCTTCGAGGCGGCGCAGTTGTTCCGCGGCGACGAGCTCAGGTTTAAAGCTAAGGGTGTACTCAACCGCTTGGGCGGGGTCGGCGATGACATCAGCGATCCCCATTTGGACGGCATGGACAACCCCGCGCACCACGTCAGGTTTGTCATTGATCATCGCTTCGGTGGTGAACAAAACGAAGTCGTACGCATCAACCGCATAATCACTCATCAAGATGGTGTTGGTCGTCAAACCTTGTTCTTGCAGCGCCACGCCTTCGTTGGTGATCCATGCCACTAAATTATCGACTTCGCCATTGACCAACGGCTCAATACCAAAATTTGTCCGCCCGACCACATTGACGGTGCTGCGATCTACTCCTTGCGATTGCAGTAGGGTGTTCAACATAAGTTCTGCCCCGCCCGAAGCGACACTCACGCTTTTGCCAGCCAAATCCTGTGGGGATACGCTGCCCGTTTCGCTTAAAGACAAGATCGCCAACGGATTGCGCTGCATCATTGAAGCGAGGGCGACCACTGGCGAGCCGGCGGCGCGTGCCTGAATCAAAGTGGCACCATCAGCCATCGCAAAGTCGGTATTGCCTGATATGACTTGAGCGACCGGATCGATATAGCCTTGGTCATCAAATCCGCCTTCCGTCAGGGTGGCTTCGACGCCATTGGCGGCAAAATGCCCGTTGCGAATCGCGGCATACAACGGTGATGATGAATATTCATGAATCCACGACAACTGAATCTTGACAGGCATCGGGGCGGGTGTCGGGGTGGCGGCGGGGGTAGCGGCTCCACAGGCAACAAAGGCAATGAGCATGACGATCATCATGCCAAAACGAACGAAAGTATTCATGGGGGCTCCTTTTAATGGACAGCCAGTAAATTTTCAAAATCAACCCTATTGATCCTAAATTTTTCCCACTGCTATCAGAAAAGAGAAAGACGAAGTGACTACTCAGGTATAGAAACAGAAGAAAATAAACAGAGAGGCATGAAGACGTGAAGAAAAAAAGGAAAATACCCCTCGAAACGTGGATGTAGGGGTGGATTAGGCGCTTGTC
>JBBRTY010000349.1:0-4177 GCA_038248285.1 Aggregatilineales bacterium | reverse complement strand
GTATTTATTCACCTGCCCGTGCAGACCGTATTTTTCCCCAGTCCTATAGGGTTCATTATGTGTTTCTTAGGCTCAAAATCACGGATTTTGAGCCTAAGCACATGGATAGGTGAATAAATATCCTCTACCCCATCACACAGGTGATAACGGGTCAGGATGGGTATGTAGGGGCATGATAGTTCATGCCCCTACCGAGGATAAACCCATTGTGTGTTTTTGTGACCCTTTGTGGATATCGAGTACCATTTCATGGCGGTCTGCACGGGTAGGTAAATAAATACCCCTCTCCATAAGCGAAGCGACCAATGGGGAGGGGGCGCTGACCGAAGGTCAGACGGGATGGGGATAATCAAATCTGTGATTCACTGAAATTAGGGTCCGACCGTTGGGCGTCCCCAACCCCTAATCGCCGGTCAAATTCAGCGCCAGATACATGATGCCGCTAAAGACCAAGGTGATCGTCGCCAACGTCGGTTCGCCGCCCGTGTACAAAATGGCAGATGCGATCAAGCTGGTGCCGAACAACACAGCGCGGGTGGTGCGGCGCTCTTGCGTTTCGAGGCGTTGAAACTGCTTCTGAAACGTGGTGGTCGGTTCGATGCGCACTTTGAGGTCGCCGCGTTCCAACCGCCCGATCAATTCTTGCGCGCCCCCGCCTCGGCTGTTGTTCAAGCCCAAAATCGATTGCCCCAAGTTGAGCAGGGTTTTGGCACCATCGCCGCTGAACAACGCTTGCAGCACTGATGAGCCGAACAAACTGGTGATCGGGTTCGCTGTGCCATCCACGCCACGCATCTGCATCAACTTGGAGGTGTAAGGGATCATCTCGTTCCAAGGATTGAAGTTGGGATCGAGGCTGGTACACAAGCCGCTCAAAATACTGACCGTACGCCCTAGATAAATGAAGTCTTGGGGTACTTGGAACGGCATGGCGAACAACAAGTCGTTAAACTGCTCACCGATCTGCGCCACGCTATCGAAACTCATGTCTTTGAGTTCGTTCATCGACATGCCCCACACTTGATCGAACACCAAGCGCGTCGCTTCTTCGAGGCGATCTCGATCTGCGCCGGGGAGCAAGAAGCCGAGTTCACTATAACTCTCGATCAATTTTTTGCTATCGCGGGTGACGACCGCCGCCAGCGTGCCGATCAAGCCATTCACGATCTGCGGCGTCAGGGTGCCGACCATGCCGAAGTCAATGAAGATCAGATAAAAGGGACGCCCCTCGATGCGGCTGCTCTGTTGCTTATACGCCTCGCTGTCGGGCGGCAATGGATAGACGAACAAGTTGCCGGGGTGCGGGTCGGCATGGAAGAAGCGTTCCTCGAAGATTTGCGAGAGATAGGTATCCATCAGGCGGCGCGCAACTTCTTTACGGCTGACCCCCACCCGTTCTAGTTCGGCGTAATCGTCCAACTTGACGGTGGTCACATCTTCCATGACCAACACGCAATCGGTCGAATGTTCAGGGTAGACAGTCGGCACATACACGCCCAAGTCCGCCGCGAACATTTGCGAGAAGCGGTTGGCGTTGTATGCCTCGTGCCGATAAGATAATTCTTCTAGCAGGGTGCGCCCAAACTCCTCGATCAACGCGACGGCATCCATACGCCGATTGATGAACCGAAAGCGGTTGGCGACGCTCGCCACCACAAACATCGCCGCTAGATCGGTTTGGCAGATGGCGGCAATATTGGGGCGCTGCACCTTGACCACGACTTTATCGCCATTGAACAAGCGGGCGCGGTGGACTTGTCCCAACGAGGCGGCGGCGATGGCTTGCTCATCAAAAAAGCTGAAGCGCGCCGCAATATCCCCTAGTTCGCGCTGGAGGATGGCGCGGATTTGCTTGATCGGCACGCCCGGCACTTCATCGCGCAAGGACGCCAGTTCCGCCGTGATTTCTTCGGGGAGGATATCGCTGCGGGTGGACACAAACTGCCCCGCTTTGATCATCACGCCGCCGAGGGCGATGGCAAAATACCGAAATGACCGGGCATAGCCCTGCCAGCGTTTGGTGTTGCCACGCTCGACCGTTTCGGGGAAATAGCGCTGCACAAAGATATGCCAAAACACGAGTTGAACGAACAGCAGTCCAAAATAAACCACTACCCGCGCAAAGCGGAACAACAGGGACAACGAGCGGGGGCGGTGGCTGACCGCCTCGCGCACGCTGTGGGGTTGCACATAACTGGACGCTGCTGGGGGCGTTTGCAGCGGTTGAATTTGGCTTGCTGGCGCGGCAGGGCGTGCGGGTTCTGACGCCGGCACGGGCGGCAGCGACTCGAGAAATTCGGATTCAATGGGGAGCGCTGGCGAGCCGCTCCCATTCAGGCGCACGCCATTGATCCCGCGCCCATTGCTGGCGTTGCCCAAGGGGACGCGCTTCGGTGCTTCTATCGTCTCGGTCATGAACACCCCCGCAAGCGGATTACTTGACTTTTACTTTGGCAAATGTGATGTTGAGCGTTGATTGTTCGAATTTGGCGTCCTCGATTTCCAAGTCCCACAGGCTGTAGGGCAGGACGATGTTGCGGCGATAGGGTCCCACGCGCAGGGTCAGTTCATCGCGCGACCGATACAGGTCAAGGTCTTTCTTGTCGGCAAAGGGCAGGGGCACGCTTAAGCGATAAGCACCGTTGACCTCGGCGATATTGTGGGCGCTGCCGTTGTACAGGTTGCGCGCCGGATTTTTGTTTTCGCCCGTGTAGAGCGAGTCCCCTAACAGGCGCAAACGGTCAATGCCGCTGACTTCGCCGCCAAACATGGGGGCGGTGAACATGGGCAGGTCGCCGAATGCTTCGCCGATGAAACTGATATTGTCGCGCTGATTCTGCTTCCACATGGTGAAGTAGGGATCGGTCACTTCGTCGGGGATGATCCGGTTACAGATGATGGCATCGACAGCATAGCCATACAGATTGAGATAGGTGTAGGTGCGTTGCGTTTCTTTGATCACCATGCGTTCGGGGTTGACCACCAAACGCACGCTGCTAATTTCGGGATCGGTGAGCAGTTTACGCACATTGTCGAGGGTATCGAACAGGTTGTTGACTTGATCCCACGCATCCTCATCGGGCACGCCGTCGGCGTTGTTGCCCCGTCCTAAGACCCGGTTGATCGGACGAAGAATTTTCGCCGCGCCGCGCGTGATGGTCATGACGCGCTCAAACCACCAGCGCGAGACATCGGGCAACGACAGCAAGCGCAGGGTTTCGGCGGTGGGGGCGGCATCGACGATCAGCACGTCGTATTTATTTTCTTGGACGTATTGGTTGATCCACAGCAGATGCGCGCCTTCCTCCAAGCCCGGGAGGATGGTCACTTCTTCGGCGACGATATCGTCTACACCTTGACGGGTGAAAAGTGCCGAGAGGTATTTTTGAATCCGACCCCAGTATTTATCCATCGAATAACGGGCATCGACTTCTTGCGCCCATAAATTTTCGCGGAGTTGCGTGGGTTCGGGCCCGATGGTGGTTTCGAGGGAGTCACCGAGGCTGTGCGCCGTATCGGTGCTGATGACGATGGTTTTGAGTCCTTGTTCTGCACAGCGTAAGGCGGTGGCAGCGGATACGCTCGTCTTGCCAACGCCGCCTTTGCCGGTATGCACGATAACGCGCATGGTGTCGTCCTTTTTTGTCTACGGTCTCATTATACAACGGGGGCTAGTCGCATCCGTGTACTACTCATGTACGTTTCATACGGGGGTGGGGTTGCAGGGGGGGCATTATATGTGTGGTGGTATTTGGGGGGGTAAACGGGCGGACACACGGCGCACGAACAAGTTGAGTTTGAAAGGTCACGACAAGCGTCTAGTCCGCACCCTACGACGACTCGCGTTACAGGTACCGATCAAAGGCGCGCATCACGATTGTTTTTAGGGGGCGCGGACCTGAATGGTTTTCCTGTCGCGAATCGTAGGGTGCGGACTAGGCGCGCACGGATCGTTTCCTGACTCTACCCATTTGTGCGCCGTATATCCGCCCGTTCATATCCTTATCGTCCTACCTGCCCCCTATAAAATATTGTAACTGCTCAGGCTGAAAAACGGTCGGTAATAAAGGGAGAAATGACCGTTGGCGGCAAATGGGTGGATATTCGGCGCGCGAACTTTCATGTTAACGAGCGATTGACAAGCGCCTAATCCACCCCTACATCCACCTTTCGAGGG
>JBBRTY010000348.1:0-4236 GCA_038248285.1 Aggregatilineales bacterium | reverse complement strand
TGAACGCTAACTAAGGGGCTAGTCGCCGCCCCCATCGTCGATCCCGCTCCCATCGTCGATTTTGCCGCCATCGTCACCACCCGGGTCTTCGGTGGGCGTGGGGTCGATACTGCCCGGGTCTTCGGTGGGCGTGGGGTCGATACTGCCCGGGTCTTCGGTAGGCGTAGGGTCGATACTGCCCGGGTCTTCGGTAGGCGTAGGGTCGATACTACCCGGGTCTTCAGTAGGCGTAGGGTCGATATCGCCCGGGTCTTCGGTGTCATCCTCGTCCGCAAGGACGCGCACACGCACGGTGATCCAGTCGCCATTCACGTAGTGGAACTCGATCTCGACTCGTTTGCCAACTTCTGGCACGCCTTCGATCTCAGCTTGCGAGATGTCGATCTGTTCGCCATCTACAACGATGAAACCGTCCCCCACCGCTTCTAATGTCCCTTGAAGATAACGGGTCTCCTCATCGCCGCTACTGTCTGACAAGACCCGCACGCGCACCGCGATCCAGTCCCCATTGATCAAGTTGAACTCGATCTCGACGTAAGCATTAAGCGCGAGTTCGCCTTCGATGGACGCTTGGCTGATGTCGATGGGTTCCCCGTTCACGACGATGAAACCATCCCCCAGCGCGTCGATAGTGCCTTCCCAAAAGCTGGTGCTGTCCGTTTGGATCTCCTCCAGCGTAAGCGCATACAGGGTGGACTGCCACCACACAAAACTTACCTCGACCAACATGCCCGGCTCAAACGCGCTCAGGTCACTTTCGAGGAAGCTGGTATCGAAGTCGATGCCGTTGATGACCAAGCCATCCGCCCCCACCGAATCCAGCGTTCCGATCATGCGTTGAGTATCGATATCGCCGTCGTCGCCGCTGTCCTCGGGGTCATCGGTCGCTTCGGGCGCGTTAAGGTCGGTGATGGTGATTGCTTCGGGCAACAGTTCCAGCGGCAGGTTGTTTAGGCTCGCGGCATCATAGGGTTGCGCCTCTGAAGGGGCACCCGCGACCTTCATAGCCTCGTCTATGGGCACTTCGACAAAGTTGCCACTGGGGATAGCGACGGTCACCTCATTGATGGTGATTTCCCCTGCGCCCGATAGCATGGCGATTTGGATAGTCTTGCCGGGGGTGGCGCGGATGTAGGTGGTGGCACCGCCCCCACCGAATAAGGTGAGCGGTGGGGTGGCGGTTTGAAGCTTTGCATCTTTAGGCACCGCTCGCGGTGCCGCGATTCTCAGATAGGCACCCGGATCGACGTGCCGAGTGCTGCCTGTGATGGGGGCAGCTTGCACCTCCGCGCCCAAACGCAGATCGATCTCATTGGCGGTTAGATGAATCTCGCCCATGCCCGAAGGAGTCTGGATTAAGATGCCATCTTCAGGAACATCGGCACAATCTGTTGCGCTGATGCCGTTGCGCAGATAGAAGGCTTGCATAGCGGTTTGGGTGCCAGCAGCAAGAGCTTGATCCGACACAGCATTTTGAATCTCGGTATCGCCAAACAACAAAAAGGTGACATTTTGCCCCGGCAGGATGTCCGGCAAATTCGCTTGGACTTTCATGAGGGCGACCCCCCACACCCCATTGACATCATCTAATCTATTGAGGCGCAAGCTGTCGATGTCGGATAAATTTGCCAGATCACCGACATTCTCAAAGCGAACTGGGGGCGCTTGCGGACGTACGGTGACCGTCATCGCGTTATTACCATAGCAGGCTTGGTTACGGTCGGTGCTACTGCACACCGTCGCGACGGTGGCAAGCGCGCGTTCGACCAAGGCGCTACAAGTAGCGGCGGTTTGGGCGGCGATAGGCAGAATAACGGTACCCATCATCAGTATGGACAAAAATATGATAATACGAAGATGCTTCATCATTCTTCTTATAGTTCCATTATAATGTTGGGTAGCGCGGACGTTGCGAAGATGTCTGCGATTATTGTAGCATCAATGTGCCCCTTAGAATGGAAAAAAGATGTGGCGTGGTTGATCCTTCTTTTTAGGATGTCAGTATATCTCGATGGGCGTCGGGAAGCACGATAAAAATGGTGGTCCCCACCTCGATTGTGCTTTCTGCCCACACCCGCCCTCCATGATTTTCGATGATGGTCTTTACGATTGCCAAACCGATGCCGGTGCCTTCGATGTGGGAATTGTCTTGTTGTGCGCACCGATAAAAACGGTCAAAGATGTGGGGCAGGTCTTCGGGCGGAATCCCCATGCCCATATCTTGGATCGTCAAGACGATTTCGTTTGTTTGCCTAGCCGCAGCACTTATCGTTACGGTTCCGCCATTGGGCGAGTATTTGATGGCGTTGGAGACTAAATTGTGCATGACGCGCAACATCATAAAGGCATCATAGTAGGCGTGCAGATTACCCACGTTTTGAATCTCCAGCCAGATGGATTTAGCGTATGCCTCTTCTTGAAAGGTGGTATAAACCTCGCTGAGCAGCACTTGTACGGTGTGATCTTCGCGATGCAAGGTTTGCCCCGCTTCGGCGTGCAGCAAATCGAGGATATCGCTGATCAACTTGGTCATCAAATTCGACGCATCTTGAATATTTTGAATCAAATGCAAACTGCGTTCATCTTGAACCATACCCAGACGGCGGAGCATGTCCACATTTAAGAGGATGCGCGTCAGCGGGTTTTTGAGGTCATGGCTGGTGGCGCGGATGAAGTCATTACGGATTTGATTGATATGGGCAAAATAGCTTTGTTCGCGCGCCCGCAACGCTTCAATTTCATGATTGCGCGCCTCGTGATACGCCGCTTGCTTGAGCGCTTGTTCGGTCTTCAGACGGATTTCGACATTTTTGGCGGTACGGGCGCTTTCTTCCGAAAACACTCGTTCACGCAGTTGGGTGTAGGTCTCCAAATAGTGATAGGCGCGTTCGTAGTCGCCGCGTTTTTTGTAGGCTTTCGCCAGTGTTTGGGCGGCACCCATGATCACATGCTGATAGCGTTCCTCCACGCGCGCTAAGGCTTGGTGACCATATCGCAGGGCGTCATCAGTATCGCCACGTTCATAGGCAAATTCGCCCATCATCGCCATGATCTGTGCGGACTCTACCGCGATTTCATAAGTTTCGGCGATCTGATACGCTTGATCTAGTATTCTCGTGGCGTCTTCGTGGCGTCTCAAACCGTGATAAGACTTGGCAAGACTCGTCAGCGCGAATAACGCCTCCCGTTCTTTGCCGATTTGCAACAGGGTGGTGACACTTTCGATGCCGTGTTGGAGGGCGGTTTCAAACTGCCCCAACACCGTATACTCTTTGCACATGTTCCCTTGGATGATAGCAGTCGCATAGCTGTCGTTTAAGGCGCGTCCGACTTCGATAGCACGGTGCAAGTTTGTGAGGGCACTGTGCGCATCCCCAAGATTACTGTGGATGGATGCCAAGCCATTGAGCGCGCGCATGATATTGGCTTGGTCGCCCGCTTGTTCCGAAAGCGTGTATGCTTGCTCTAATAAGATCATTGCGCGGGAAAAATCCCCTAATTGACGGTAGACCGCTGCGGTGGTGGTCAGAACGCGCGGTTGAAACTCCGGCGGGAAAAGCGTGATCATCTGCGTTGCCGGATCCAAATGCGCCAATGCCTCGTCATACTGCCCGCGATAGTGGCAGATCATCCCCAACAGCCATAGGCTATGCTTTTGCAACGCCTCATCATGACAAGCGCGGGCATGATTGTGGGCTTGGGTCGTCAAGTCATGGGCAAGCGCCAAGTCCGCCGGGATATGCGCGCGTGCTTCGGTCAAAAGTTGGAGGATGGTTTCGAGCATAAGGGCAGTCCTCGGTGATTAGGGTCTCACTTTATGTACAAAGGACTAGGATAAAATCAGTCTTTCTTTATATTATTATTGCGGTATACCCATAGCGCATCATCGGTCTTGGCAGGATAGGATGTCCCTACCCCACTAGTATACAACCTATAGGTACCAAAAATTTAGTTGAGAAGTGTAAATGAGGCGATATGCCCTGAACATAGCCCCACTGTCGATCAGCTTTCGGTGACAGGAGGTACTGGCAACTTCACCCCCGATACGCCGACCGCTTCCAGAAGCCCGCTCAAAGTCAACCATAACGAGATGCGCGGGTGCATTTCACTTGGGTGCATCGCTATGATTTCATAACAGGTAAACGGGCGGATATTCGGCGCGGCGACTCTTGGGGTTGGGGATTTTTCCACGAGCGCCTAATCCGCCCCTACATTTACGTTGATGAGACGATAGGG
>JBBRTY010000347.1:0-4281 GCA_038248285.1 Aggregatilineales bacterium | reverse complement strand
TCGAAACGTGGATGTAGGGGTGGATTAGGCGCTTGTCAATCGTTCGTTAACATGAAGGTTCGCGCGCCGAATATCCACCCATTTGCCGCCAACGGTCATTTCCCCCTTTATTACTGACCGTTTTTCAGCCTGAGCAGTTACACCCATTGTATGTTTTTGTGACCCTTTGTGAATATCGAGTATCCTCTCGTGCGTTGACCCTGCGTCGTCCCCCTTACCCCAACGGAGCCAGCTCACCCAAAATCGTGGGCAAGAACTCGGCGATGGTGGGATGGATCGGCAACGTCTCCATCATGATCTGATATTTTGCGCCCGTCGCCATGAAATAGCTGATCGCTTGGACGACTTCATCGCCATGAAACCCCAAGACCGCCGCCCCCAAAAATTGCTCAGTATCGGCATCGACCAACAGCTTGATCAAGCCGTCCGTCTCGGACTGCTCCACCGCGCGCCCGATTTTTGCCATCGGCTTGATCGCCATCAACACGTTGCGCCCCGATTCCCGCGCTTCTTTTTCTGACATGCCCACGCGCCCCAGCGGGGGGTCGGTGAACAAGGCATAGGAAGTCACCCGATCCGTCCATTTGCGGGTGCGCCCGTGCAGCAGGTTATCGCGCACGATCTCGTAATCTTGGTAGCTAGTATGCGTGAACGCCCCTTTGCCGTTCACATCCCCCAGCGCATAAATGCCGGAGGCGGTCGTTTCCAGTCGCTCATTGACGGTGATAAAACCGCGTTTGTCGGTTGCCACGCCGACCGACTCTAGGTTCAAGCTATCGGTATTGGGCACGCGCCCGATGGCGTTCAACCAGTGGGAACCCGTGACGACGACCACGCGCCCATCGTCATCATGCCGGATGTGGGCACGGATGCCGCCGTCCGCGCTCGGTTCTACTTTCACCAGTTGGCTAGAGGTGTGGACAGCGATGCCTTCACGCTCAAAAATCGCGTGAACCACTTCTTTCACGTCGTCATCCTCGCGGTTGATCAAGCACTCCGATGTTTCAATGATCGTCACTTGGCTGCCCAAGCGCCGGAACGCCTGCCCCATCTCAAGGGCGATATAGCTGCCCCCCAAAATGATCAGGTGTTCGGGCAAAACTTCCAAGCGCAACGCCTTTTCGCTGTCTAGCCATGTCACGCTGTCGATGCCGTCAATCGCCGGAATCAGCGCCCGCGTGCCGGTATTGAGGAACACCTGCGGCGCTTCCACGACTTCAGTGCCCATGCGCACGCGATATTGCCCGTCGGCTTTGCCCTCAAAGCGGGCGTACACCGCATAGACATCAATGCCGTCGGTGTCGCGCAACCATGTTTCGGTACTTTGGCTGGTGGTTTCGATGATGTCGATCACGCGCTGATGCACACGGCTCCAATTGATGCTGAAGTGGTCGATATCCACGCCAAAATCGGCACCCCGCCGTGCCATATGGGCGGCATGGGCGCTGGCGATCAATGTCTTGGAGGGGCGGCACCCATAATTGACGCACGACCCGCCGAAACGATAGCCCTCGGCAACCGCCACCCGTTGCCCCTGCTTGACCAACGTAGTTGCCATCGACGGACCCGCTTGCCCGGTACCGATCACAATCGCATCGTATTGTTTCACGATAATTGCGCTCCCTGTTATGAACGGTATTCTACCAATAAAATAGGGGCGAAGTCGCTTATACACCCCCGCCCCTATGCTGTTCTTGTTGACATCGTGCCGCTTGTTTTAGGGCGTGTCCGCCTCATGCGCGACATAGCGCCATGTGCCGCTGAACCCAAAGCTGAGTAGTTTGGCGCGGATGCGGGCGACCTCGGCGATATCGTCGGCGTCCGCCACTTGCACGCGGATTTCGCGATCCACGCCGTCTTTGCGCCCCCCGCGTGATGCGGTGGATACCTTCGCCTTATAGCCCAGTTCCCCGCCTTCGGTCGCGATCTTGATCTGGTGCCAAATGCTATCGACAGCGCTGAGATCAGCATTGAGGGAGAAAAAACTAGCGCGGGCGGTAGGGGCTGCCCCAGCGGTAGCGCGCTTGGCTTCGATCCAGTAGATCGCGCCGATCTGCGAAGGTTGGGCGGTATCGTCATGCTGCATCCGCGCCCGCTGCACCATCGCGATCAAGTCGAGGTCGGGGGTATTGTCACTCATCAAGCACCCACGCGGCGCACTTGTTGCGTTTCGCGGGTGGATATCGAAGCGACGGCATCGCTCACCGCCACTGGCAGGGTGAAACCAAAACGACTGCCGACGCCATAGCGACTCTCAAAGAAAATTTCCCCACCATGCCGTTCCACGATCTGCTTGACGAGGTACAAGCCCAAGCCCGTGCCGGTGATTTTGAGGGTGTCGCGGGTTTGCACACGGTAGAACGGTTCGAAAAGTTTTTTCTGTTCCGGTTCGGGGATGCCATAGCCGGTATCCTCGACTTCAAACGCCATGCGCGTGTTATCAGTATCCACTTTGATGATGACCTGCCCGCCCGTTGGGGTGTATTTGAGAGCATTGGCGATCAAATTGCTGATCGCTTCCGACAGTTCGGTCTCATCCCCCACCACCGGAATTGCCATTTTGGGGATGTGGATGTGCATTCGCACGGCGCGCTCTTGGGCTTCATGCAAATGGTGTTCAGAAACCACCGTCGCCAGTTCGGTGAAATCCAACTGACTGGTGGATTTTTGTTTTTCTTGCAAGCGTTCCAACGATAAGACATCGGTCGAGAGCCGCACCATGCGGTCGGTGGCGCGTTCAATCGCATCAAAATAACCGGCATGTTCCGGCGTCAAATGAGGGTCAAGGTCTTCGCGCAGCAAGCCATTGTAGGTATTGATGATCGACAACGGTCCGCGCATATCATGGGCGGCGATGCGGATCATATCGGTTTTAAGGCGTTCGAGGGCGCTTACTTGGGTGTACAACTCTTGCAGCGCCAACACTTGATCGCGCGCGGTGCGCATCAAGATAGCATTGTCCAACGCCCCTGCCATGCGGGTCGCCAACAGCAAGATGAACTCGTAGACTTCGGGCGAAAAATGAGCGCTACGCTGCGTTTCCAAATTCAAAATGCCCACAAGCCGATCCCGCGCCACCAGCGGCACCGTGATTTCTGCCTCCATGCCTGTCATATCGGCAATGTAATCTCGATCTTGCCGGACATCCGCGATCAGTTCTGGTTGCAGAGTGCGCAATACCCGCCCGACGACCCCTTCATGGATGTTGAGTTCACGCTGTCCGGTGAAGCCGATAGCTTGCACGACATAGATATGCCCGTTTTCAATCATCGCGGTGAAGCCGATTTCCGCTTGGCTGATCTGTATCGCTGCTTGCATACACACGCGCACCACGACTTCGGCTTCGATCTCGCAGCTCAGTTCGCGATCCACCTGCTGAAGTAATGCCAACATGTTCATACGGGTCGCCAACGCTGTTTCTAAGACATGACGGTTGGTGACATCGCGCACAATGCCCCGAAAACCGATGGGGTCGTGGTCAGGTGTTTTGCATAGAGAGATCGATATTTCGAGAAATCGTTGATCACTTTCTTTAGAAAGAATGGATATTTCGATGGAGGGGATAGGTTGATCGGTGGTGTAGACTTCCGCAAAAGCATTTTTAAGGCGGATGCCATTTTCGGCATCAGTAAAATTAGCATACCAGCTTGAGCCACTGGACAAGATGTCAGTGACGGTGTAGCCACACATACGACACAAAGAATCGTTCACGAATATGAAATTCCCATGGAGATCGGTTTCATAATACCCGTCTTCGATCTCATTGAGAAAGTCATGAAGTTGCGGAGGTGCGTAACTGCTCACGATCTTGGTTGGTGTGCCCACGGTATCCGTCATGCGACTAGTTTTCATCAAGATTGGCGCGAGACCCGCCACCTTCAGGCATAGGGATGCTTACTCTACGCGCGCGAGTCTACAAAAATTTATTGAAACACGCTTCAAAGATAACATAGTTTGAGCGCTTTGTATCATCGAGTTTCATGATCTATAGATTTTTCATGAATAACAAACCAACTACCGTTCATTTGTATCTTTTAGGTCGATTCACTTTCGTTTGGTAACTGCTCAGGCTGAAAAACGGTCGGTAATAAAGGGAGAAATGACCGTTGGCGGCAAATGGGCGGATATTCGGCGCGCGGATTTTCATGTTAACGAACGATTGACAAGCGCCTAATCCGCCCTTACATCCACGTTTCGAGGGGTATTTTCCTTTTTTTCTTCACGTCTTCATGCCTCTCTGTTTATTTTATTCTGTTTCTATACGTGAGTAGTCACCCGCAG
>JBBRTY010000346.1:0-4339 GCA_038248285.1 Aggregatilineales bacterium | reverse complement strand
GGAGCGGCACAAGCCCACGACGCGCGCCGAGTCGAAGCCGCGTGCGGCTTTAGCGAGACGGGGTGGCGTGCTAAGGTGCGTTGGAAGTCGTACCGAGATGCACCAGCGGGAACGTCACGGCGAGAGGGGTGAAGCGATGGGATCGAAGCAAAAGCGACTGCACCAGATCACACCTGCCAGCGTGCATTAAGGCGAGGCTGAAGCGGTAGTCTGCATCAAGATGAACTCGGTGTACAAGGCTATTCACACTCATTAAGTCATCCAGATAATGGAGAAGTTTGGTGTGTAGCTGCGCTACAATTAGATGTATAGTCCCCGCGCCATTGGAGAAGACTCGAATTTGCTCCAGGGAAAACTCACCACTGCATTGAGCACAATAAAGAATGTATACGCGGCACTTGGGGCCAGTTTAATTCGGGCTGCGGGGCGAGATATTCATGATCAGCGTATAGCTATCCCCTGTCCATTTGTACAACTGAAATGGAATCCAGCGATCTGCCCGTACCCCGATTAAGAAAGCGATATCCACCAAGGTCTTTTGAAACAATTGAAAGGTCTGCGGGGTCGCCGCCTGCCCGTTCAAATGATTCATCGCCTTGCGAGTGGTATCAATGAGGTCGCTATAATGCGCCACATTGGTGTTATCGATCCAATACTCCCCCGACTTGTTGGGATTGACTGAACCCGTCACATAAACGCCGACCAAGGGTTCGGCATCATCGGGGTATTCAGCATCTTCAGCCGCAATCGCTCGAAAAGCATCACGCGGCATCGTCCACCCCACCGCCCCGGTGCATTGCATCATCAGTTGGATGCGCTTCACTTGGCTGATGATGGTATTTGGCTCTGCGATGAGGACCGCTTGACTATAAACCGATTGCACCAGCGGAACGACGACATATTCCCGATTCCCGATCATCTCGCGTTTAGTTCCCTCAATCGACTGCTGATTGACTGGAATGCGCGTGTTAAAATCGGTAATCTGTCGTTGAATGCGGGGCGCGACTGTTAACAGCGCGCTCGCAATTTTTTGCGCTGCCACTGCCGAAAAAGCACTCGCGATAATCGCATTGGCAGAGTCCAAACCGGCTCTCAAAGGCGTGGCTTTTTCCAACCACACCGGAATGATCAATTTCCTCTGTGCAATGGCATGGTCAATTTCCTCATTGACGATAGTGGACTCCTGCGCGGCAGTCGTCCAAAAAACAACAACGGCTGAAGCTTGATCAATGGCATTGAAGATCGCTTCGCGCCAGCTTTCGCCCGCCGAAATATTGCTGACATCCTGCCAGACAATGAAATCTTGGGTACGCAGATTTTCGACAAATTGCCCCACGACTTTTTTGTTTTTGCGGGCATAACTGATAAAGACATGACTCATCATTTTCACCTTGGCTTGTGGGGTAAATCAATAAACTTATAACTTATTGCCGATGGAGTAAGTCGAGCAGCGCTTGGCGTCGTTTGCGCGGATCGATGGTTTCGCCATGATCCAAAAACCCAATCAGTTTGTCATAAATACTGGCAAGTTGATGCTCAATGGTTTTGGGTGCTTTGGTCATCATCTGAGCCAGATCGGGGTTGCTGGCATAAGGGTTACTCTTTAACATGAGTGCCACCGCCCGTTCTTCCGTCGACAATTTAGCGAGAAACTGCTCGGCGCGCGAAGCCGCTAGCGCTGTATAGTCAAAGGGATGAGTCCCCGGCGCGAGACGTGCGGTAATCAAGGGCAAATCGACGATCTCGATCTCAGGTCGCATCCCCGTCGGGACGTGAAATTCACCCGCGCGAGCTACTACCGCGTCGGGGGAAAGGACCACCCAGACTTTATCATGCGGCGGATCAAATAGAATCGAAGCCGCCAACATGGCATACACGCTCATTGCCTTCCGTCCACTCGAAACCAACAAATGTATCCGAAATCCTCGCTCACGATATTCATGTAAGACGGTCAACACCGCCCGATGATAGGCACGGGCAGTCGCATCATCCACGATATCAATTAATGCCGAACCATCGGGACGTTGTAGTTTGTGAAAACGGGCTTTGACCGCCGGATAATCCCGCGCCAAAACAAGGTGAAGGTGTTCATAAGCGCGCGCAATCCCTGACAGATGCGGATCGGTATGCAGCACACCAAACTCAGCATAGGCATACCGATCCCGCAAAATGTCAAAAGCGACGGTGATCGCTTCTGGGCGCTGCCCCAAGGTGCTTAAGAAAACAGATTGCATCGTCGCTCAGCCTTGAGGGAGAATATTCTACTTCTCGATCAGTGTGAAAATGCCATAGCCAGAAGCGGTCTTGGCTCCGATGCCAAGCATATCCAATGCCTCTACCACCCATTGTGCCGCGCGAAGACGGACAGCTTCCTCATCAGGTGCGCCGCGCCGTGTGCTGACTGCCACCCCAAAGGTCGTGCCCCGTTCGACCGTCAAAAAGCTGATCGGATTGGGGTTGTCGCCATCATCAGGGGCATCTCCCCCGCTGCTCGTATAATACTTAACAAAATGCGGGGTCATGACATCAACCGCATATAATGATCCCGTAGTGGGCATCCTCGACACCAGTGCATCATGGAAAATACACTCTCCGGCAGACTCTTGGGACCCAAATGCCCGTCGATAAATCAGGGCGTCCGTGTGCGGCATATCGTCACGGCTCATCAACTGAGCATCCAACTCCTCAAGCGATGCGGCGTTATTCGGATAGTCAGGATCAGCGGCAATCGTGAGTAAGGCAAAATTTCGTGCCGCACCTTTGAGGGCACTGCCGGGGAGGATCGGCATTCCGCTGGTATGATGGAGCGTGATTCCAAACTCCAGCGCGTTTTTCCCACCCAGCCCGACCACCATCCGACTGCGCAACCGCATCTCGAAAATGAGCGAAGGTGTGGCGAGGACTTGCTCTTGCCAGCGCTTGATTAAACTTTTTTGGAGTTCATGCAGGGCAGGATTGTCCTCTTTTTGGAAACGCTTGACGAGCTTCTTGAGCCAATCCGAACGAATCGTCTCGGTGGGTCTGCCCTGCTGATTAAGAATCATGTCTTCTTTACCATTGCGGATGGCTTCATGCGGCAAATACCGAGCGAGGATCAGCCCTAAGTTGTCGCACTGAAGGGGATAATTGCTCCCCAAAAGCCGTGCCGTTTCGGTAGGAGCTAAATAATGCACAGCCATTATTGCGGTGCCTCCAACCCCTTCGCCTCGGCAAAACGTTTCAGCCACAGCAAATAGGCAACAGCTTCATTGGCGACTTGCCGATAAACAGACGTCGGTTGGGTGAGCAACCACTCTAGCAAATCACCCTGAAAGTTGAATTGTTTGGGTTGGCGCAACCAATCATCAAGGTGCCCATAGGCGGACAGATGATGTTCTTTGCCTTTCGCCTTCAAAAATGCCAATGCCGCCCCGATACCATCGGTCTGAATCATCGCGGGCAAGCCGCGCACCAGCGAGCCATATTCTTTAGCCGACTTGGTTTTCGCAGCATTTTCGACTTTGCCAAACGCATGTTTCGCGCGCTCTTGCTGAAGTGTCTGTTGGTATGATTGTGTGGTCATCGTCTTTCCATCCTCCTTAGGTTGCTCTGCCTACAGCCACTTCAACGCGACAACACCCTGACCGGTCGTTTCATCCCCACCGAGCTGCATCCGATTGTTGGCATACCCATCTGCCAATTTTTGAACAATGTCAGCCGCTACCAGCTTCGAGGCGTCGCGGGCATTGCGCACCGTCACCGGCACGACGAATAACGCATCCGAAGGGATCGCTTCTTGCGTCCACAAGGCACCGGTCTCAACCGTCTTCGTCGCCTTATTCAGCCGCACATGCGTCGTGATCTCGGTACTGGTCGCCGCAAAATCACGGAAGTCGTTCTCAGGCAGCAAAATCAGACTGGTCAGCACTTTTGCCCGCCAGTAGCCATATTCAGGTGTTGTGGGCAGGGCGTTTTGGCTCAACCATGTCGCAATCGCGCTTAACTCTGAGGATGCCACCGCCGTGAAGCTGTATTCTTCCAACACGACGCGCTTTTGCGAGGCGATCAGGTCTGACGTCGCCGTGACAAAAGCGGTCGAGGCATCTGGCTCACGAGGAATTGCGGGCATATTGCTATTCAGTCGTTTCAAGCGCGCTAGCGCCAAGGTGCTGGTCACATAGGCAAAAACGCCGCTCAAAGACCGCACCGGAAATAGCACAATCCGCGCATCCCCCACCGAAATCGCGCCCGCATGAGCATCGGCATTTTTCTCTTCGGGACCAAAGATGCTCACGATATCGGTCGCACGCAAGTTGGTTTGGCTCCGCAACGCCCCTTTGACGCCACTCCCCTGCACAAG
>JBBRTY010000345.1:0-4365 GCA_038248285.1 Aggregatilineales bacterium | reverse complement strand
TGAGCGGAGGTGGCTTCCAAGAAGCCGCACCGCTTTAGCGGTCGCGGAGTGTCACAACAGGTTCATGAAGGTGCAAAACATATCGTAGATACCGTCTTGAATGTCAAGAAGCAAATTCAAGACGAGTGGCATAATGGGGGTCAAAAGGACGCCCAGACTTCAAAACGGCAAAGGCGAGCAATAACAGTTTGCGCATGACTGCAACGACCACCGCCATTTTGGACTTGCCCGCAGCCAGCAAGCGGTGGGCAAAGGCTGCCATCACTGGATTGTGGGTCTGGGCGACAATGGCGGGCATGAACAGAGCGGTGCGCAAGCGCGCCGATCCGCGTTTGGAAATATGCGTGCGTCCTCGCACAGAAGACCCGGACTGATGCAGACGAGGGGCTAAGCCCGCAAAAGCGGCGACCTGATTGGGGGTCGAAAAAGACTCCCACCGCGGCAGTTCGGCAAGGATGCGAAAAGCGGTTAAGTCGCCGATACCCGGAATCGAGGTCAATAAGGCGCGCTGTTTCCGCAAGCGAGGGAAATTCTTGACATGTTTGCGGATTTTAGCGAGCAATTGAGCAATCTGGTCATCCAGAAAAGCGATGTGAGTGACTAAGGCATCCTTGATAATCGGCGAAGAAATGCCTGATTTGGTGCGGTTGAGTTCCTGTTGGCGCATGTCTTTGAGCGCGCTGAGGTGCCGCACCAGCGCTTGGAGTTCTTGGAGTTCAGGCGGCGGCGGTGTCCAGGCGGGTGGCTGCTGCGTGCGACAGAAGTCGGCGATGAGAGCAGCATCACTGGCATCGGTCTTGATCCGGCGCAGTTGGCTATCCCCATAGCTCTTAATCTGAAGGGGATTGACGACGCTGACGGTATAGCCTGCCTCATATAAGAAGGTGGCAATGGCATCGCCATAATGCCCAGTCGCTTCCATACAGGCATGTAAAGTCGTTTTCACCCGTTTTGTGAGGAAGTTGTGAAGGGTCTTGAAGCCTTTTGAGTTGTTGGCAATCTGGCTATTTTCAGTTTTCCCGTCTTGGCGCACGAGAAAGACATCCAACGTGTCTTTAGAGACGTCGATTCCTAAGTAAGCGGTCATTTTGCTTCCTTTATACCTAAATGATGGGGCGGCACCCTCAAATGGATCAACCTTGTGAATGCAAGCTCGTGGCTTAAGATACCGTTCGATCAGGGCTGAGGGTGAAAAGGGTAGGTGACTGATCTACATTTCAGGCTTTCTGCCTCAGGGGCGCAACAGTCTGCTCCCACCTTTTCCGCGTTGGTAAACTTGATTTAGTTTACCCTCTTTAAAGATACAAGGGGCGCAATGCCTTGCGCCTCCACAAAAAAGACACGCCGACCATAGATAAAATCAATTCGCCAACAGCATCGGCGAAGTAGTTACCGGGCACAAAATATACCCGCAGACTCGCCACTATCCCCCACGCTTGACACAGCCCGCCACGCCCGACTATTGTAAAGGTGTATTCGTCCACCCCAGTATCGAGGTTTCACGCCGCATGATGCAGCGTTTACGTGCCATTCTACCCTTCCTGTTGTGCCTGCCCCTATGCGTGGGCTGCGGCAGCCTGTCCCCAACGGGCGGCAGTGGCGACTCCGCCGCCCCCCTGTTACAGATCGCTCAAGCGCCCGCCGATGTCGTGGCGACCTTCCTTGAGGCGTGGAGCCGCGGCGACCGCGCCGCCATGTACGCTCAACTGAGCAGCACCAGCCAAAGCCTGATCACCTTGCCCGTCTTCGAGGCAAGCTATGCCACAGCCGAAACCACGCTCGGCAAGCAAGCTGTGCGCCACACCATCACCACGACCCGCGAACAAGGCGACTCGGCGGCGGTGCGGCATAATGTCATCATCGAATCGAGTATTTTTGGCGAGATCGCCGATACCGACCGCACCATGCGCTTGGTGCGCACCGGCGGCGCATGGCGCATCGCCTGGACGCAAATGGATATCCTCAACGGCTATGCCCCCGGCACGCGCCTCACGGTGGCATCGGCGCTCACCCCACGCGGCAATATCTATGACCGTCGCGGGCAACTGATGGTGGAGCAAGACAGTGATGTGACCGAAATCTATATTTCGGCGCAAGGCATGTCCAACTATGACGGCTGCGTCAATTTGTTGGCGGCGCTCCTGCGCCTCAACCGCGCCGAGCTGATCACAGCGATCAGCGGCTATAATCCCGATACCGTCTTCCCCGTGGGCGATCTCGACCCCGACATTTACACCATCTATCAGGGCGATCTCGCCGCTTTGTGCAATGCCCAAATCAACACGCGCGAGACCCGCCGTTATGTCGGGCACGGCATCGCCACCCACTTGATCGGCTGGGTGGGCAATATCGCCGCCGAAGACCTCGAAGCCTATCAAGCGCGCGGCTATACCGCCGATGACTTGATCGGCTTGGCGGGCGTCGAGGGTGCCTATCAAGACGAACTAGGCGGCACGCCCGAACGCATCTTGAGCATCTTGGAGCCGGGCGGCTTGGTCGTGCGCGAACTGGCGGGCAGTTCTGGCGAAGCCTCGCGCTCGATCCAACTAACGCTGGACTTGAATTTGCAATGGACGGCAGCACAGGCGCTCAGCGACGCCTATAATTATGCGGCGGGCAATTGGGCAGCGCCGGAACATTCGCCGGGGGGCAGCGTCGTGGTGTTGGATGTCAACACCGGCGCGATCTTGGCATTGGCGAGCTACCCCAGTTTCGACCCCGGCATCTTTAGTCCCGATACCCCCGTGTTTTTCGTCGGCGACTATATCGCCAACTTGCGCAATGACCCCAGCAAGCCCTTTTCGACACGCCCGACGCAAGAACAATTCCCGCCCGGCTCCACCTTCAAGATCGTCACCTTGTCCTCCGCCTTGGAAAACAACATCATCCCTGGTGACAGCCTGTTCACCTGTGGCACCGAATGGCGGGGGCAAGAATTTGGCGATACCTTTGTGCGCCGCTTAGATTGGCGCGCCACCGAAATCAACGAAGAAGATCGCTATGCCACCGGTGAAGTCACCCCATCCGAGGCGCTCACGGCGTCGTGCAACCCCTTCTTTTATCAAATGGGTGCCCTGTTGTTCCGCAATAGCGGACCCACCGCCTTGACCGACACCGCCCGGCAAATGGGCTTTGGGCGCGCCACCGGGCTATCGCCGATTGTGCCCGAAGCAGCGGGGCAACTGCCTTTGCTGCGCACCGCCGACGCTGCGATCTCGGCGGCAGTCGGGCAGTCCGATATCCAAGTGACGCTCATGCAAATGGCGCAGATGGTGGCGGGCGTCGCCAACGGCGGGGCGTTGCTCCAACCCTATGTGATCCAGCGCATCGGCGGCGATGACGGGCGCATCGCGCTGTTTGAAGCCACCCCCCAAGAGGCGGGCAACATGGGAATCAGCGCCACGACGCTAGAGGTTGTGCGGCGAGGCATGTGCATGGTCACGACGCGCGCCGCCGTCGGGCGGTCCACTGGCAAGCCCATCGGCACCGCGTGGTTCGCCTTTGATGACCCCAATGGCACGGGGATTGCCCCCTACACCGTGTGCGGCAAAACCGGCACCGCCCAAACCGGACGCATTGAACCCAACGGCTGGTTTGTCGCCTTTGCCCCCGCCGAGAATCCCGAAATCGCCGTCGTGGGGATGATCGAACACGGGCGCGAAGGTTCCGAAACCGCCGCCCCGATTGTCCGCCGCATTATGGACGCTTATTTCAATGCGCCCCAAGCCCCATATCCGACGTGGTGGTTCCAGAACAGCTATACGCCAATGAATATCCCCGACGGCAGCACCGGAGGTTAAAACCCATGAATACCCACGATCCCATCGTCCGCTGTGCCGCCTGTGATGGCTATGGCTGGCTGGATGCTGATGAAGACGCCGATCTCAATTTTGACACCCTCGCCCCCGACGCCGCCCCCCATGCCGGGGCGGTTGAATGCCGCTGGTGTGGCGGCATCGGCTATGTCTACCGAGCCGCGAATGGCATCGACCGCCGTATTCCCCCCGAAGACTACGCCCCCCATGCCGACACGTTGGAACGCCTCGAAGTCGAACGTCTGCGCGAGATCGGCTATACCGGTGATGCTAAAAAACCGCATCAGCAGCAGATTCGCATCGACCGCGGCGACCGCATCGTCTGGCAGTATCAGCCGACAGATGAAACCGGCATCGACGACGCCCTCCCCAATGGCGCTGATCCAGCCCTGTGAGACATACCCGTCACCCTTTACAGAAGTAGGGCTTTAGCCCGCGAAAGCTACGCCGCTTCAGCGGCTGTAGATGAAGCGCCTTACGGCTTTAGCCGTCGTCTCAGCGTCTCAGCGGGGTGCATTTCAAGTGAGTGTAAATTCTCCGGGAATTTCCG
>JBBRTY010000344.1:0-4381 GCA_038248285.1 Aggregatilineales bacterium | reverse complement strand
CTTCACGACCATCCTGATTCATATAAGGGTATGCCTGATAAAGGCTGCTCACCCACTCCCAAACATTGCCGCTTAGATCCAGCGCGCCCACCCATGACGCGCCCGCTGCGATGCTGCCCACGTTCGCTGTCCCTTGTGAGGTATTACGATTCCACACCGCTTTCGTCTCGTCCCAAGCAGCCCCCCAAGGATATGCCAAACTATCGGGTCCACGCGCAGCATATTCCCACTCGGCTTCGGTGGGCAAGCGCCCACCCCGCAGAGCGCAAAAATCACGCGCCTCGAACCATGTGATTCGTTCCACCGGGCGTTGCTCCCCTGTAAAGTTGTTGGCGTTGGCTTTCACCCCGCCCAAACGCTCAAAATCCGCTTGTGTCACTTCCGTTTGGTCGATCCAGAACGGCGCGGTGAAACATTGCTCAGAAGTGGGGCGCTCGTCACTCTCGCCGTCCTCACTGCCCATCGTGAAGCAACCGGCGGGCACCAACACCATCGATATATCGTCAAAATCTTGCGTCACGGGTTCCCATGCCGCATTGCTGGCGACGGGTGTGCTGGCAAGTTGCACGGGGTCAAGCGTGGGGGTGTGGGTCGGCGTCGGCGTCACCGTTGGCGTATCCGTCCACCTGTCGGCAGTGGCGGTCTGGTTGGCGCGCGCTTGTGTCTCCGTCGCGGCAAGTAATGCTACGGCGGTAGCGCGATCATCGGGTGTCGGCGGCACGGGCGTGTTTGTCCACGACTCGGCGATGGCGGTCAGGCTGTCGGCGGTGGCGCGCTCTTGTGCCGCTTGGGTGAGCGTTTGCTCGTTTTGGATGCTGACCATCATGGCTCGTAAGGTCGCTTCGCGTTCAATGGCATTTGGGGTGAAGGTCGGGGTTTCACTCGGTGTCGGGGGCAGGGGCGTGATCGTCGGCGCGAGCGTGTCCACGACGGGGAGCGTCTGCGTCAGTGCTGTGACCACCTCAAGGGACTGCGGGGGCGTCGTCATGATGAGTGTCGCGGTCGCGGTTGTGTTCTCGGTCACGGCGAGGGTGGTGGGCGTGACGAGGGGCGAATTACCCAACAGTCCCGGCACCACCAGTGCGGCGACGAATAGCAATATGACGGCGACCGCCAGCCCGACGAAGAGCGGTGCGCGGTTCGGCTTTGGCACGATGATCGGGCGTTCGCCCGTGTCGTCGGTTGTCGGTAAATTGAAGAACTGCTTGATCTTTTTGGCGACGCGCTTGACATCGGCTTCAAAATACACCTCGTCAGCGCGCACGACGAAGGCTTGCATATCGGGCAGACGGCGGATGGTGGCGGGCAGTTGGGCTTCGTTCGGCACCTCGGCACCGTCCACCAACACGATCACCGTCAGCGGGCGCAAGAGCGCTTGCTCCACCTCGCGCCGCACCACATCGCCCAGTTCAAATAAACGGACGGCACCCGTTTTCGGATCGGCGGCGGTCAGCCAGTCGGGTCCGATCACCACGATGCAAGCGTCCGCGTCGTTGACGGCATCCATGACGTTTTTAAGCCAGCTACCCACGCCCAAGTTGGTATCGATAAACACCGTGTCTACGCCAAATTGGGCTTCTAACAGCGCATGAATCCGCACGGTGATCGGTTTGCTGTCAGTGCGTCGGTAAGACAAAAAGAGTTTGATCATCGGTTTCGCTTTGCTATGCGCGGACTCAATGCGCAAGAGTATAACAATAATAGCGCTATCTGCAAATAGGCGCGACACCCCCGCAGGGCAATTGCACATCAAATTTCGTTATAGTAGGGGCGGTTCGTGAACCGCCCGTGACGACGGGCGCAGCGTGACGACGGGCGCAGCGTGACGACGGGCGCAGCGTGACGACGGGCGCAGCGTGACGACGGGCGCATCGTGACGACGGGCGCATCGCGACGATGGGCGCATCGCGATGCGCCCCTACGATATGTTTTGCACCCTCATGAACCAGTCGTTAATTTTGAAGGTATTGCCCTAGACACCCCGTAGCGTCCATCCGCCCCCCGTGTTAGAGTCAACACACGCTCGTCACATGCCCCCAACGCTGGGGCTTTCGCGAAAGGATGAACACGATGGGTCTGATGGATGGAAAAGTGGCGGTGATTTTTGGGCTTGCCAATAAAAATTCAATCGCTTGGGGGATCACTAAAAAATTACACGAGGCGGGCGCGACCATCGCCCTCAGTTATGCCGGCGAAGTCCTCAAAAAACGAGTCATGCCGCTGGCGGAAGCGATCGGCTGTGACTTTGTGCAAGAAGCCGACGTCACCAAAGATGAAGATCTCGACCGCGTGTTTGCGCAGGTTGCCGAAAAATACGGGCGCATCGATACGCTGGTGCATTCGGTCGCCTTCGCCACGCGCGAAGATTTGGGCGGGCGCTTTGTCGATATCTCGCGCGAGGGCTTCAAAAACACCCTCGATATCAGCGCCTTTAGCCTGATCGCGATGGCAAAACGGGCGGCACCGCTCATGCCCGAGGGCGGCAGCATCATGAGCTTGACCTACTACGCTTCGGAAAAAGTCATGCCCAAATACAACGCGATGGCGGTGGCAAAATCGGCGTTAGAGACGATCACCCGTTATTTAGCGGTGGACTTGGGCGCGCAAGGGATTCGCGTCAACGCCATCAGCGCGGGACCCATTAAGACGTTGTCGGCGGCGGGCATCCCCGGCTTTCGGCTGATGCTCAAATATGCCGAGCAAGCGTCCCCGTTGCGGGCGTCGGTCACGCAGGAAGAAGTCGGGGATGTCGCTGTGTTTTTGGCGTCGGACATGAGCCGCATGATCACCGGTGAAGTGATTCATGTCGATGCCGGCTATCACGTCCTCGGCTTGACCTTGAGCGAGTCCGACATGCAAGACGTGAATAAAGTCGAGTGATCCGCGCGCGGCAGTTGTTACGTTGGGTGCTGGGCGGGCTGGCGTGGGGGCTGCGGGTCGGCGTCTTGCTGATCATCCTGCGCTATTCCAGCTACAGCCTCAGTGAACCCTGGAACGTGGCGGGCATCCTCGCGCGTGATGCGCTCTTCGATTATATCGAGTGGGAGGTGGGGGCACTGGCGGCGAAGGTCGAATCGACGGTGTATGGCGTTCACCCCTTTATGAGCGAAGAGGCGCGGTCGGCGTTTGTGCGGGCGTATATGAACGATTTGGCGCACGCCCGTGACCTCGAAGGGCAGATCAACACCCTGTATGCCGACCCTAATGTCGGCGACCCTGCCCAAGCGTCGGCGACGTTGCGGACAGAACGCGACGCTTTGCGGGCTACTGTGCGATCCCGCCAAACGTTGACCGAGGCGATCCTCGAAGGGCAAGTCGCCAGCGTGTTGACGGCGCAGGGCTTTGGCGTGGGCGGGCAATTGCTGCCCCCTATCGCTATGCGTTTTACCGAGGTGCCTAATTTGCTGATCGTGTCGCCGCGCGATCAAATCCGATTTGATATTTCGATCAATTTGTTGGCGCTACCCGTGGATGAGCAAGAGGCGCTCGAAGCGCAGATCGACGACCGCCTAGAAGCCTCTTCGCTGATCGTGCCGCTTGGCGGGATCGCGCTGTTTCCGGCGATGATCCTCGAAACGACGAATATTCAGTATGCCGTTGAGGTGTTCGCTCACGAGTGGTTGCATCATTACTTGTTCGCCTTTCCCTTGGGCTTGAACTACGACTTCGCGAGCGAGACGCGCATCATCAACGAGACGACCGCCAATTTGTTCGGCAAAGCGATTGCGCCGTTGGTGCTGCGCCGCTACTACCCCGATCTTGCGCCGCCGGAGGTGACGCCACCGACCGCGATCCCCCTAGGGACGCCGACCCCCATGCCCGCCACCCCGACGCCCGACCCGCGCCTCACCCCAACAGCAACCCCGTTTTCGTATGGGGCGGCGATGAACGAGACGCGCATCACCGTTGATGACTTGTTGGCGGCGGGGCAGGTCGATCAAGCCGAAGCGTATATGGAAGCGCGCCGTCGTTTCTTTGCCGAAAATGGCTACTTCATCCGCAAGCTCAATCAGGCATTTTTCGCATTTTACGGGGGCTATCAAGGCGAGTCGCGGGCGGAAGGCGGGCGCGACCCGATTGGTCCGGCGGTGGCGACGGTGCGCGATCAAAGTCCGTCATTGCTGGCGTGGATCGAGACGATGCGCGGGGTCACGACGCGCGAAGCATTGTTGGCGGCGTGCGGGTGTGCGGATGCCGTCGCGCCCTAGGACGCGGTCGGGGCATGAAGGTTCATGCCCCGGTAACTACACAGCTACCCCTCATCCCCCGACCCCTGCTCCCAGTCGCTTCGCTTTTGGAGAAGGGGAGAAACGCAGTAGAAAGTCCCTCGCCCCGCCGCTTCGCTTATGGAGAGGGATTGCCGCTTCGCTTTGGGTGAGGG
>JBBRTY010000343.1:0-4382 GCA_038248285.1 Aggregatilineales bacterium | reverse complement strand
GCTTTGGTGGTTGTGCCGGATCATGACACCCTTGCTCCGGGCACCTTACGAAAAATTATTCAGGATACAGGACTTACCGTTGATGAATTTATTGCCTTGGTAACTGCTCAGGCTGAAAAACGGTCGGTAATAAAGGGAGAAATGACCGTTGGCGGCAAATGGGTGGATATTCGGCGCGCGGACTTTCATGTTAACGAACGACTGACAAGCGCCTAATCCGCCCCTACATCCACGTTTCGAGGGGTATTTTCCTTTTTTTCTTCACGTTTTTATGCCTCCCTATTTATTTTATTCTGTTTCTATGCCTGAGTAGTCACTTGCCTTGCTTGATTAGTGGCATTGACGGTTTTGTAATCAAGTTGTTTTGTCAGCACATATAGGCTTCACGTTCATGAAGATCACCTCGCCCCCTGCCGGAAGAGATACTGCCGCGCCTGAGGATCGTGTTATGATGTGGTTTTTCATTAGGAAGTGTCCCTATGAATGTAATACAATGTGGTCTGGGCGGCATGGGTAAGCAGTGGCTCAAAACTGTCAACGAGTCGTCCAACGTACATTTCGCCGCCTATGTCGAGATCGATCCGGCGACCGCGACTGCCCGCATCGCCGAATTTAATCTCGATCCAGCGCTGGTCTATCCCTCGCTCGAAGCCGCCCTCGCCGCTGTCCCCGCTGACGGCGTGATCGATGTCACCCCGCCCGGCGCACACAAAAGCATCGGCTTCACGGCGATGGACGCAGGGGTGCCGGTCTTGGCAGAAAAACCACTCGCGCCCACCCGTGCCGACGCCCAAGCCCTTGTCGATAAAAGCACCAGCACAGGCGTGTTGTACATGGTCGCCCAAAATTATCGCTATTCCCCCGTGATGCAGACCGTCAAACAGGTGTTGGCAGCGGGCGCTATGGGGGCAGTCGGGGCGGTCAATGTGCGCTTCTTCAAGGGACCCCATTTCGGCGGTTTTCGCGAGATCATGGCATACCCGCTGATCGTCGATATGGCGATCCACCATTTTGACTTGATGCGCTTTTTGCTGGACAGCAACCCCATCGAAATTTATGGCAAAAGCTGGAATCCGGCATGGAGTTGGTTCCAAGGTGATGCCTCTGCCGCCGTCAGCGCCGATTTCGCCAATGGCGTCGCGGTACAATATGCCGGATCATGGTGCGCGCAAGGGCAAGAGACGGCATGGAACGGCGATTGGCGCTTTGATTGTGCCGAGGGCGTGGTCACGGTGGTCGATGACCGCGTTTATACCCAACACACCGCTGCCACGACCCATGAAGTCCCGTTGGTGACGATGGAGCGGCAAGCACAGGCATATCTGCTGCATGAATTTTATGAGGCAGTGACACAGGGCAAGCCCGCCGCCACGATCTGCCAAGATAACCTCTACACCGTGAATTTTGTGTTTGATGTGGTGCATTCGTTTGAGAGCGGAGCGGTCATCCGCCCTAGAAACGGGTAGGTGTTTCCATGGATATCGAGTTCACGGGTATTATTTGGTTTTGGCGTGGACCTGCCCCCTTCTTCTTTGTGAGCGTCCCCGAAGCCCACAGCCGCGATATCAAAGCGATATCCAACGCCGTGACCTATGGTTGGGGCGTGATCCCGGTTCATGTTCAGATTGGCACCACCGAGTGGAAGACCTCGTTGTTTCCCAAAGATCACCTTTATCTTGTGCCGATCAAAGCGATTGTTCGCAAAGCCGAGCAGCTTGAGGAAGGGGACGAGGTAACGGTGCGGCTGATCGTGACGCTGTGATCGTCTACCCCTGCCAACAATCAAAGGCTGACGGTAACTGCTCAGGCTGAAAAAAGGTCGGTAATAAAGGGAGAAATGACCGTTGGTGGCAAATGGGCGGATATTCGGCGCGCGGACTTTCATGTTAACGAACGATTGACAAGCGCCTAATCCGCCCCTACATCCACGTTTCGAGGGGCATTTTCCTGTTTTTCTTCACGTCTTCATGCCTCTCTGTTTATTTTATTCTGTTTCTATACCTGAGTAGTCACTGCTGACGACTATCAATGTCGTCTGGCAACAAGGCATACAAACTTTCCTTGATGAATTTTTCTTCAAAAATTCATGGTAATGCGCTTGCTTTTTTTGGCATATGCTTTGCATAATCAGTAAGGGTAGGTGTTTGCTCATGATCAGCACATCAGATAAAGGATCGCAGTGAATCCGCAATATCAAGCAACCGTGCTCATTGTTGATGATGAACCAATGAACGTTGCGATCCTCGAAGACCTGTTCGGGCGCTACTATCGCACCTTAAGCGTCACGCGCGGTCAAGAGGCGCTCAATATGATAGGTCGGGAGAAGGTCGATCTGGTCTTACTCGATATCATGATGCCGGGCATGTCGGGATTGCAAGTCTTGGAGGCGTTGCGCCAAGATGCCGTTACCTTCGACTTGCCTGTGATTTTGGTATCCGCCCGCACCGAAGAACGCGACATTGTGCAAGGCTTAAATATTGGTGCCAACGATTATATCGTCAAGCCTTTTCGCATGGCGGAGATGCTCGCTCGCGCCCGTACCCAAATCGCCATCAAGCAGCTTCAGGATGAGCGTAAACGCACCATCGACGAACTGCGCGAGCTGCACCAAGTCAAAGATCACTTTCTGCGCATTGCCTCGCACGATTTGAAGGGTCCGCTCGGCAATCTGCGTTTGGCGCTTTATCTTTTGCAACATTAATTTTCGGGCGATGCCGAGTCGGTGGATTTGCTCGAAAACGCCAATTTGAGCATCAACACCATGCAAAATGTGATCGCCGATTTCTTAGATGTGGCGACGCTTCAGAACGGTGCGCTCAATCTCAAAATGACAAACCTCAACATCGCCGATCTGATCGATGAGCAAGTCCGGCAGTACAGCATGTTCGCCGCCCGCAAAAATATTGTCCTCAATGTCGTGCAATCGCGCGGTACCCTCTATGCCGATTCATCACGCTTGGGGCAAGCGCTCGCCAATTTAATCAGCAACGCCATCAAATACAGCCCGCGCGACCGCGAAGTGACTATCTGGACGGATGACTTGGGGAATCGCTTGCGCGTGTGCGTCGCCGATCAGGGGATCGGTATCCCCGAAAACGAACGTGAGCGGCTATTCACCCAATTTGGTAAATTAAGCGCCCGCCCGACAGATGGCGAAAGCAGTACGGGGTTGGGGTTGTGGATCACAAAAATTTTGATCAATCTGCAAAATGGCGATGTCGGCGTCCATTCTCCCCCCGAAGGCGGATCGATCTTCTGGATCGAGATGCCGGTTGCCCCATGAAGGCAGACGAGCACTAAATTCAGGCGGCTGAGTCCCTGACTCCAAACCCCGAATTTGGCTTATACTAAAGCGAGGGAGTGGGGGGGGTTCCTATTCATCTATTCCCCCTTGTGTTGAGGATGATATGGAAAACAATATCGCTGGCATCAATCTCAAAGTCGCCATTATGGATACCGATTATTACGCACTGGAAGCGATCAATGGCTATCTCGCATGGGATCGTCGTACCCGCGTGACGACGATGGCGGAGTCCATGCGTGACCTGCTGGAACAGATCGCCCTGCTGCCCGACGCCGAACTGCCCGATGTGATCATTCTCGATGTCGAATCCTTCACGGACGCCCCCACGCTGGTGGAGGCGATTCGCCGTCTGCGCGCCCATATCGCCAATGTCATGATCGTGTGCCTCGCCCGACTCGCCGACGCCTTGCGCGTTGAACAGGCAGTGGACGCTGGGGTGAAGGCATACCTGCTGAAAAGTGATGTCAAGTTGCAAATCGCTTGGGCGGTGGTCTTCATGCAAGATCACGACTTGGTGATCACAGCCGGGATTGAGCGCGCCGGGGAACGGATCATCAACAAACGTCTGCGCGAAGCCCACACTTTGCCCAAACGGCGCGAATATCCCGAACTAACGGAGCGCATCCGCCAAGCGATTGAATTGTGCGTCGTCAAGGGGATGCCCGCCCATCTTGCCGCCGACGAAATGGGGATCAGCCTACATACGATTCGCAGTTATATTAAAGAGGGCTACCGCATCCTCGAATCGTATGACGAGACCATTTACCCGAAGGAAATGTCCCCCCAAGAAAAAGCGTTCATGCGCATCACCCGCATTGAAGACGAAAAAGGGTAGGGGACGGTTGGGTGCATTTCACTTTAGTGCAAAATATGCTCGTCATGGTGCCGGGGGAAATGTGGGGTTTCAAAGGGCGGATATTCGGCGCGGGGACAATGTGAGTTGATAACATTTGACAAGCGCCTAATCCGCCCCACCAACGATCTCCGTTGCGGGCACCTAACTACAATAGGGCGGGTTTGTTTTTTGTTGCCAACCCCTATCGTCTCATCAACGTAAATGTAGGGGCGGATTAGGCGC